>JAGXFI010000148.1 GCA_024637305.1 Sulfitobacter sp. | reverse complement strand
GCTTTGGGGTGAATGACTGGGTTGAGCCCACTTTACCCGATGCTGCGGTGTGAACGAAAGTCTGCTATCGTATTCTCTAATGTTCGACAAAGTCTGATTGGAGATCAAATGGATTGGGATGAAATGGCGCGCCCTTGGTTGGAAGCTGCACCGGATTTAGAGACGTCTTTTCAGGACGTTTACACATTGCTTTTTGCGGCAGCAAATCTCAAGGCTGGTGAGAGCATTTTGGATGTCGGCTGTGGAACAGGTCCCACGCTACCGACCGCATCCAAGGCTGTTGGAACTTCGGGTCACGTCATGGGTATTGATGTTGCACCGCCGCTGGTCGCCCGCGCCGCAGAGCGCGCACTGGACAACGTGGATTTGTTGATAGGAGACGCAGGCTCCCACATCTATACGCCCGGAGCTTTCGATGCGATCATCGCAAACTTCGGGATCATGTTCTTTAACGACAATGATGCCGCATTTCAAAACCTTCACAAATCTGTACGAACAGGGGGTCGAATAGCCGCGACCGTCTGGGCATCACCAGCAGAGAACCCATGGTTTTCCGTCCCGCGACGAATTTTGGATGAAACAGTTGAAGGTGTGCCGAGGCCTGATCCGACAGGACCGGGGCCAATGCGGTTTGCAGACCCATCAATTTTGGCAGGATATCTCGACAAGGCAGGCTGGAACGCGGACATACAAACCCATGATGTTCTTCTGCGTCCCCCTGGCACCACCAAAAGAGTAGTCGACCTTCATATGAAGGTGACCTTCGGAATGATGCTGGCCGGTTTGGACGTTGGGAAAGAAGAGCTTAATCGCATTAAACAAGCCGCAACTGAGGCATTCACAGAGTACGAAGATGAAGGAGTTATTCGTGTGCCTGCAAAAATTCACGTCGTTTCGGCCACAGCGCGCTGACACAAGGTAGCAGATGTTAACCCGCTTGAGGCGGACGGTCGCTTTGTCCCGCACAGCGGACTCTCCCTCACCGCCGCGCGCTCCAGCTGATCGACGCGTGCCTGCGGGTATAGAACTCGCCCATCAGTCCGATCATCAGCAGCACCAGTCCGACCCACCATGCATAATAGGGATCACTGTATCGCGGGTTGTAGTTGATGAACGCAAAGCCGCGCGCCTGGTCGATGGTGTGAAAGAGGGGGTTCCAGTCGAACATGGCCAACATGTAGCTGGGCAGTGTATTTGCGACGAACATCTTGCCCGACGCGATCATGTTGGCACGTTGGTATATCGTGGAAAAAATGCTGACGAAGCTTGGAAACCAAGGCTTGATCGCCAGCAGCACCAGACCCAGCGCAAGCCCGGTGAACCAGGCGGCCAGCAGCATGCCGAAGGCTTTGATCGGCTGGTCGATCTCCAGCGGGGCAAAGGCGATGTCGTAGACGAACAGGATCACGAAAAGCGACAGCACCTGAATATACAGCGCGCCCAGCGCGGCTGAGGCGATGGAAATAATGGTGTTCATCGGCGCGTGTTGCATCATCGCGCTTGCCGGACCTTCCGAACCGACAACGGCACCAAGAGTCTTGGAATGTGTCATGTAGAGAAAGATCCCCGACATGATATAGACAAGGAAGTCACCCCGGATCGCAGCGCCGCGCAGGCCCAGGATCGAGAACATCACATAGAATGCCAGCACGAAAATCACCGCCTGAAGCATGTTCATCCCGATGGCCATGAACGCGTTATTATGCGTCTTGCGCACGGAACGGACGATGGAGTGATAAATCAGCTCCATCATCGTCAGCGTAATGCTGAAGGCGGTGCGCGGCTTGCGGGTAGGTTGGAACATGATGCGAATGCCTTGCCGAAAATGCCATCTTTGCACGGAATTCTTGCTGATCCGTTTCCAGCCTATCATAAGGGGTTCGATCTATCCGTGCAATGAGACTGAATTCGAGGGCAAGAAATGGACTATGAACGCTTGATGGACGTTCTGCGGAGGTTGTCGCTGGAGGCTGGCGACAAGATCATGGAGATCTACGGGCGCGATGATTTCGACGTAAAGGCCAAGTCCGACGACAGCCCGGTGACGGCGGCGGACGAGGCGGCGGACAAGATCATCGCGGACGGATTGCGTGCCGCGTTTCCTGACGTGACGCTTGTGACGGAAGAACAGTCTGCGACCCACAGCGCGTCAGGAGATACCTTTCTGATCGTAGATCCGTTGGATGGCACCAAGGAATTCATCCACCGGCGTGGCGATTTTACGGTCAATATCGCGCTGGTCGAAGGTGGGGTGCCGACTCGAGGCGTCGTTTATGCGCCCGCCAAGGGCCGGATGTTCTTTACCCGCGCCGATGGCCAGACCGTCGAGGAAACCGGCGCGCTCGACAAAAAAGCGGTCGGAGAGACCAAATCGCTCAGGGTCGCGCAGCCGGATAATGGTGCACTGATGGTGGTGGCGTCCAAGTCCCACCGCGATCAGGCGACAGACGACTACATCGGAAAATATGACGTCAGGGATATGACCAGCGCAGGATCATCTCTCAAGTTCTGCCTTGTGGCGACGGGCGAGGCGGATCTGTACCCCCGCCTCGGTCGCACGATGGAATGGGATACGGCGGCAGGTCATGCCGTCCTGAAGGGTGCCGGGGGAGATGTTGTGCAGTTCGATGATCACAGCCCGCTCCGGTATGGAAAGCCTGATTTCGCCAACCCGTTCTTTATCGCCTATGCACCGGGCGTCACACTGAAGGGTGCTTGATGTCTGTCCTTATCGTTATCCCCGCGCGCTACGCCTCTTCGCGCTATCCCGGAAAACCGCTGGTGGATTTGACCGGGGCCACCGGCAAGGCCCGCAGCCTGATCGAGCGTAGCTGGAGGGCGGCCTGCGAGGTATCGGGCGTCGACCGCGTGGTAGTGGCGACGGATGATGCCATGATCCAGACTGCTGCCGAAGCATTCGGGGCTGAAGTCGTGATGACTTCGACCGATTGCGCCAATGGAACGGAGCGCTGCGCGCAAGCGCATGAGGCGCTGGGGGGGGGTTATGAGATTGTCGTCAATTTGCAAGGCGACGCGCCGCTGACGCCACATTGGTTTGTCGAAGGATTGATCGAAGGGCTGCGCGCAGCGCCCGATGCCGATATCGCCACCCCGGTTCTGCGATGCGAGGGCGCGATGTTGGCTGGGTTGCTGACTGACCGCAAAGAGGGCCGCGTGGGTGGGACTACTGCCGTTTTCGCCGCAGACCACAAAGCGCTCTATTTCTCGAAAGAGGTTATTCCGTTTACTGCGCGCGCCTATGGCGACACAGAGCCGACGCCCGTGTTCCATCACGTAGGCGTCTATGCCTATCGCCCGGATGCATTGGCGGCCTACGCTGATTGGGAGGTAGGCCCGCTTGAGACTCTTGAGGGGTTGGAGCAGTTGCGCTTTATGGAGAGCGGCCGGTCGGTTCTGTGTGTCGAGGTCGAGGCGCGGGGGCGGCAGTTCTGGGAGTTGAACAATCCCTCCGATGTGCCCCGTATCGAAGAGATGATGCGGGAAATGGCGCTTGAATGAGTGATCTCACCGTCAGCGTCGTGATCGTCAGCCGGGAAAGACCGCTGGCGTTGGCGCGCTGTCTGGTCGGCGTTTCGCAACTGCGGTTTGCGCCCTTCGAGATCGTGGTTGTCGCCGATCCGGCGGGTTTGGAAGCGGCAAGACGGCTGCCTTTCGCGGACCATCTCAAGCTTGTGGAGTTCGATCGTGCGAACATCTCCGAAGCACGTAATCTTGGCCTGACCCACGCAGCGGGAGAGATCGTCGCCTTCATCGACGACGACGCGGTGCCGGAACCCACTTGGCTGCGCTATCTTACCGCTCCGGCCGCACGGGCTGACGTTGCGGCCATGGGCGGGTTTGTTCGCGGGCGCAACGGGATCAGTTTTCAATACCGCGCGCAATGGCTGGATGGCTTCGGTGCGGCCCGACATCTGGATGTCGATGCTTCGCAATCGACGGTCCTGCATCCGCCGGAAGGCCGCGCGATCAAAACCGAAGGCACCAATATGGCCTTCCGGCGGGATGTTTTAATGAACTTGGGCGGGTTTGATCCTGCGTTTCGATATTTTCTGGACGAAACCGATGTGAACATGCGGCTCGCCCGGGCCGGCCATGCGACAGCGCTCACGCCATTGGCAGAGGTGCATCACGGTTTTGCGGCCAACCGCATGCGGCGGGACGACCGTGTGCCGCGCGACCTATATGAAATCGGCGCGAGCTGGGCGGTATTTCAGCGCAAACATATCGCCAGAGGGGACCATCTACCGCACTGGCAGCGGCTGCGATCGACGGAGCGACGACGGCTGTTGGTGCATATGGTTGCCGGAAGGCTGGAACCACGCGATGTTAGGTGGCTTGTGCGGCGGCTCGACGAGGGATACGCCGAAGGGCAGATCCGCGAATATGGCCGGGCTGAAATCGCAGTGCATCCCGTCGCCCCGTTTGCGCCATTCCCTGTCGGCAAGCGAGGCAGCGTCCTGCATACGTCCTCCATCTGGCAAGCGAGCAAGGCATATTCGAAGGCGGTCGAAGCTGTCGCGGGCGGTGAGATCGTGACGCTTCTGATCCTGTCACGGACGGCCCTTTACCATCGTCTCAGCTTTACCTCCGACGGTATTTGGGAACAACGAGGCGGATTGTTCGGCAAGGTCGCGCGTACAGACAGACTGTTTTCCTTCCGCTCTATGCGGCGAAAAGCCGCAGCGGAACATGAAAGAGTACGACTTCAACGGGGGTTGACGGCATAATTCAGCGCGGAAACGCTACAAATGCGCGAACCCCTCTTTTATTCCCCTTGCAGATAATGCTTTTGCCACAGGAATATGGTTAGGTTCCAAAAAGCTGGTATGAGTTAAAGAGGACGAGATGCGTAACAAAGTGACAAAGGCGATTTTTCCTGTTGCAGGGCTGGGAACACGGTTTCTGCCCGCGACGAAGTCGGTTCCAAAAGAAATCATGACGCTCGTCGACCGACCGTTGATCCAATACGCCATCGACGAGGCGCGTGCGGCGGGGATCAAGGAGTTCATTTTCGTCACCTCCCGGGGCAAGGGTGCGCTGGAAGACTATTTCGATCACGCTCCGACGCTTGAGCAGGAATTGCGCAAGAAGGGCAAGAATGACCTTCTCGAAGTCCTCAAGAACACCAATATGGAAAGCGGTGCCATCGCTTATATCCGGCAGCACAAAGCACTTGGCCTTGGTCACGCCGTCTGGTGCGCGCGGCGCCTGATCGGGGATGAACCTTTTGCCGTCATCCTGCCGGATGACGTCATCGCGGCGGAAAAGCCTTGTCTGCAACAGATGGTCGAAGCCTATGAGGAAACCGGCGGCAACATGGTCGCCGCAATGGAAGTGCCGCCTGAAAAGGCGTCCTCTTACGGGATGCTCGATATCGCCGAGGACATGGGCAACATGGTCGACGTCAAAGGCATGGTCGAAAAGCCGGAGACGTCCAAATCGCCCTCCAATCTGGCCGTCATCGGACGCTATATCCTTTCACCGCACGTCTTGAAGAACCTCAACAAGATCAAGAGCGGCTCCGGCGGAGAAATCCAGCTTACGGATGCGATCGCCGCCGAGATAGAACAGAACCGAAAGGTTTACGGCTATCGCTTCTCCGGTCAACGGTTTGACTGTGGGTCCAAATCGGGGTTCCTGCAAGCCACGGTTTCTTTCGGACTGGCGCGCGAAGATCTGCGCGATGACCTTTCGGCCTATCTACGCGACATCATGTCGGTCGATGCAGCGGCACAATAGCCGTCAAAAGGAAGGTTCATGAGCAACGTACTGGTTACTGGCGGCGCGGGCTACATCGGCAGTCACGCGTGCAAAGCGCTTGGCCTTGCGGGATTTACGCCTGTGACCTTCGATAACCTGGTGACCGGCTGGCGGGATGCGGTCAAATTCGGTCCGTTTGAACGGGGCGATTTGATGGATCGGTCACGTCTTGACGAGGTTTTTGCTGAATACAAGCCGGTCGCCGTGATGCATTTCGCCGCCCTAAGCCAGGTCGGTGAAAGCATGTCAAAGCCCGGAATATATTGGCAAAATAACGTCTTGGGCTCACTCAATCTGATCGAAGCTGCGGTTGCGGCGCACTGCACCAATTTCGTATTTTCGTCCACCTGCGCGACCTACGGAGATCACGACAACGTCGTGCTGGACGAGGACAGCGCACAGTTGCCGATCAATGCCTACGGCGCTTCCAAGCGCGCGATCGAAGATATGCTGCGCGATTTCGAAGCGGCGCACGGGCTGCGTCACGTGATATTCCGCTACTTCAATGTGGCCGGTGCCGACCCCGACGGCGAAGTCGGGGAATACCATCAGCCAGAGACGCATCTGATCCCTTTGATGCTGGACGCCATTGACGGCAAACGGGATGCTTTGACCATCTTTGGCACGGATTACGACACGCCGGACGGCACCTGCATTCGCGATTATGTCCATGTGTGTGATCTGGTGAACGCGCATGTCTTGGGGCTGAAATGGCTGGTGGATGACAGGGGAAGTCGTGTCTTCAACCTTGGCACCGGCACTGGTTTTTCCGTGCGCGAGGTTGTGGATCACAGCCAGTCGGTCACAAACCGTCAAGTTCCGATCAAAGAAGGGGCAAGGCGGGCGGGTGATTGTACCAAGCTGGTCTCAGGCTCTTCGCGCGCCATGTCCGAACTCGGATGGCAACCTGAACGGTCAACTTTGCAGCAGATGATTACCGACGCATGGAGATGGCACCAAACTGGCCACTATTCGAGATAATCCGCCCGGCGCGCGGCTGCTTGATCTGACGCGAACGTTCCGTCGGGCAGGCCGGATCGCGACCGGTGTCGACCGGGTCGAGCGCGCATATCTGACACATCTCTTGAGCGATAGCGTGCCACTGTTCGGGTTGGTGCGCACTGTGCTGGGATATATCCTGCTCGATCGTGCTGGTTTGACCGGTTTGCAGGACCGGCTGAACGGCGAAGTTGCTTGGGGTCCGCCGGACTGTCTGGCTCGCGTCGGGCCCAAGCGCGCGGTGGCGGTTCAGCAAGCCGAGGCAGACTTGCGGCGGCTGGCATTGGTCCGCGCGGTCCCCTGGCTTTTGGCGCGCATGCTGCGCCATGCTCTGCCGCGAGAAACGGCTTACCTGAATGTCGGTCACAGCAATCTGACGCGGCGTGTTCTGCAGTCCGTCCCGCAGGGCCGGATTTCGGTCATGATTCACGATGTGATCCCGCTGGAATACCCGCAATTCCAGCGTCCGGGAACTGTAAAAGCATTCGAGGAAAAACTTCGGTTGGTCCGGACACATGCCGATCTTATCATCTATAATTCTGCCGACACGCGTCGGCGGGCAGAGGCGCATATGTCTATCTGGGGTCAGGTTCCCAATGGGATCGTTGCGCATCTGGGGTCAGAGATTTGCACCCCCGATCCGGAATTTCGGACCCCGCAGGAGCCATACTTCGTAAGCGTTGGCACGATAGAGCCGCGCAAGAACCATGCGTTCCTGTTGGATCTATGGGAAGAAATGGGATCAAACGCGCCCTTGCTACTGATCTGCGGAAGGCGTGGCTGGAACAATGATGCGGTGTTCGCGCGGCTAAACAGGCTTGGTTCGGAGGCGCGCGTCGTCGAGGTAACGGACCTGTCTGACGCGGAACTGGCGAGCGTCGTCCGCGACGCACAGGGGCTGCTGTTTCCAAGCGTCGCTGAGGGATACGGTCTCCCTGCAGTTGAGTCGCTTGCACTGGGAACACCGGTGTTGTGCAACAATCTGGACACGTTTCACGAAATTCTTGGAGAAAATGCCGTATTCGCAAGTGTAACCAACCGAATTCTGTGGATAAGTACAATTGAGGCGTGGGCGAAGCGTTCTCGGAAAGAAGGCAATCAGACCGATTTTAACCCCCCGAAATGGCAAGATCATTTCAACAACGTGTTAAGCTTAACCTGATAGCCAAACAGAAGAACGAAAGCCCACCAGCGTAAGAGGCGGTATTGGGAGCGATCCAATCATATCGACTCAGGCTCCAGCGGAAACGTTGGCGTTTGAGGGCTTTTCGCAAGCGGCGTGAATTGCGTTGCGTTGCTGACAGGACGGATCAAATCCGTGCTGACGATATTCTGTTGTTCTGCACCCAGCGAAACGAAAAAATCCGTCTGCCATATTTTCTGGAATACTATCGCAAACAGGGTGTGAACCATTTCTTCTTTGTCGATAATGGCAGTGAGGATGGCGCGAAGGAATATCTGGAAGATCAACCGGATGTGTCGTTGTGGTCCACCCGGGCCAGCTACCGCAGGTCACGGTTCGGTGTCGACTGGCTCAACTGGCTACAACGCAAATACGCTCACGGACATTGGGTTCTGACTGTCGATCCCGATGAATTCCTGGTCTACCCGTTCTGTGACACGCGCCCGTTGCGCGCGTTGACGGACTGGCTTGATGCGTCGTCGATCAAATCGTTCTCGGCAATGCTTCTGGATATGTACCCGAAAGGCCGGATGGACGCGCAACCTTATCAGGCGGGACAAGACCCGATCGAGATTGCGACATGGTTCGACAGCGGCAACTATACTATTTCGCGAAATCGTGCGTTTACCAACCTTTGGATTCAGGGCGGCCCGCGCGCGCGTATGTTTTTCCCCGACGATCCCGAACACGCGCCGGCGCTCAACAAGGTCCCATTGGTCAAATGGGACAAACGGTATGTCTACGTCAGCTCTACCCACATGTTGCTGCCGCGCGGACTTAACCAGGTCTATGACGAATGGGGCGGAGAAAAGGCGTCGGGCGTTTTATTGCATGCCAAATTCATCGACACCTTCGGCACCAAAGCCGCCGAGGAGTTGGAGCGTGGCGAACACTATGCCGGGTCCGTCGAATACAAGGCCTATGCGCAGAGCTTGGCCGAGAACCCGCAGCTGTGGTGCAAGTGGTCCGAGAAATACATCAACTGGCGCCAGCTGGAGATTCTAGGATTGATGTCCAAGGGCAACTGGGCATGACTGCCGGCGTTGGCATCGTGATGTTGGTGCATACAGCGCTTGGGCGCGCCGAACAGGTCGCACGGCACTGGGCGGCGGCAGATTGCCCTGTCGTAATCCACGTCGACAAGAGCGTTCCCAAACAGACGTATGACACGTTCAAGCGCGCGTTGTCGGACATCCCGCACCTGTTGTTCAGCAAACGGTTTCGTTGTGAATGGGGGACGTGGGGCATCGTTTCCGCGTCCCAATCCGCGTCAGAATTGTTGCTGGCAAGCTTTGCGGAAGTGCGCCATGTCTATCTGGCGTCGGGGTCGTGTCTGCCCTTGCGTCCGGTGGAAGAACTTGTTGATTACCTAGCATCGCGCCCCCGCACGGATTTTATCGAGAGCGCGACGACATCGGACGTGCCGTGGACGGTTGGCGGTCTCGATGAAGAACGCTTTACCTTGCGATTCCCGTTTTCGTGGAAACGGCACAGGTACTTGTTTGACCGCACTGTGGAATTTCAACGCAGGTTCAATCTCAAACGGCGGATGCCAAACGGGATCGTGCCTCACATGGGGTCGCAATGGTGGTGCCTTACCCGGCAGACCCTGTCGGCTATCCTGCAAGACCCGGACAGGCCGGAATATGACCGCTATTTCCGCCATGTCTGGATTCCCGATGAAAGCTACTTTCAGACCCTGGCACGCCTCTATTCCACGCGGATCGAAAGCCGGTCGCTGACGTTGTCCAAATTCGACTTTCAGGGCAAGCCGCATATCTTTTATGACGATCACCTCCAGCTGCTGCGCCGATCCGACTGTTTTGTCGCCCGCAAGATCTGGCCCTTCGCGGACCGTCTTTATCAGGCATTTCTCACCGACTCTGCCGGTGCGATGAAAAAGACTGAACCGAACCCAGGCAAGATCGACCGCATCTTTGCCAAGGCGGTTGAACGGCGAACGCGCGGTCGCCCCGGTCTTTACATGCAAAGCCGCTTTCCCAATGAAGATTGGGAGAACGGCGTTACGGCGGCACCCTATTCGCTGTTCCAGGGGTTTTCCGAGCTTTTCGATAATTTTGAGCCGTGGCTGGCCAAGGCAACGGGCGCACGCGTACACGGCCATCTTTTTGCACCAGACAAGGTGCATTTCGCAGAGGGCCAAAGCCCTCTCAACGGTGCGCTGAGCGACAGTGCGCGGCTGCGCGACTATAACGCGAACGCGTTTCTGACAAATCTGATCTGGAACACCCGCGGTGAACGACAGTGCTTTCAGTTCGGGCCGGCGGACACGCAAGAGATCAACTGGCGCGTGGCCAAAGACCCGAATGCGCAGATTTCCGTTATCACCGGCGCGTGGTCCGTTCCGTTGTTCCGGTCGAACCTCGACTTCGGAGAAATCCGCAAGTCGGCTGCACGGCTCCAAAAGATCGAAAGCGATCACATGGACGTTCTGCGGTCGCCCTATACCAAGGCGCGGGTCAGAATCTGGTCGATGGCTGAATTCATTGAAGCCCCGATGGAGCCGCTGCAGGGCATCCTTGACGAGATCGGGCAAAGTCAATCCAGACGCCTTTCCGAAGCGCCCCGGATGGTCGATCTGCACGGCTTTGGCCAGTTTCTTCAGAACCTCAAGAATCAGGGAATGCATCCCTATCTGATGGGCGATTTCCCGGTAGAGCGTGGACCCGCTTCGAGCCACCATGTGCCACGCAAACCCTATCTGGTGAAATAGATGTCGGGCGGTCGGTTCCATAGCTTTGTCGTCTTTGCGGAAATGCGCACAGGGTCGAATTTTCTTGAGACGAACCTGAATGCCTTTGCCAGCATCGCCTGTCACGGCGAGGCATTCAATCCACATTTCATCGGCTACCCGAACAGTGAGAAAATCCTGGATATCACGCAGGCCGAGCGTGATGAAAATCCTGCAAGGTTGCTGACTGCGATCCGTGACGATAGCGGCGTGATTGCCGGTTTTCGCTATTTCCACGACCATGATCCGCGGGTATTCGACGCGCTAATCGACGATCCGGCCTGTGCCAAGATCATTCTGACGCGCAATCCGGTCGACAGTTACGTCAGCTGGAAAATCGCTCAGTCGACGGGCCAATGGAAACTTACTGATGCGAAGGCGCGCAAAAGCGGCAAAGCGGTCTTTGACGCTGACGAATTCATGGCGCATCTGGCGGCTTTGCAATCGTTTCAGGTGGACCTGATGAACCGATTGCAAATCTCTGGCCAGACGGCGTTCTATGTCGCTTATGAAGATCTCCAAAGCGTTGAAGTGATGAATGGAATCGCCCGGTTTCTGGGTGTCGATGAAACGCTTGAGAGCCTGGACAAAACGCTGAAAAAGCAGAACCCGTCGCCGGTAGCCGAGAAAGTCGAGAATTACGAGGAAATGCTGGCCGCATTGGCCAGGTTTGATCACTTTGATCTCACGCGGACCCCGAATTTCGAGCCGCGGCGCGGACCGAACGTTCCCGGATATGTTGCCGCAGCCAAAGCGCCGCTGGTCTATCTGCCGATCGCCGGTGGGCCAGAAGCACAGATCCGCCGCTGGCTCGCGGCGCTGGATGATGTGGAGCCTGCGGCGTTGTTGACGAAGATGTCGCAAAAAGACTTGCGGCAATGGAAACGCCAGCAAAAGGGACATCGAAGCTTTACCGTCCTGCGCCACCCGGTTCTACGTGCACATGAGGTTTTTTGCCATCGGATACTGAACACCGGCAAAGGCAGTTTTCGTCAGCTACGTCAGACACTTGTGCGGCGGTATAATTTGCCGTTGCCAGAACATGATGATGATCCGACCTATGATCTGCCTGCGCATAAGACCGCGTTCAACGCATTTCTGGTATTTCTCAAGGCGAACCTTGCGGGGCAAACCGCTGTGCGCGTTGACTCGACGTGGTGTACCCAGGCGCAGACCATTCAGGGTTTCGGCGAATTCATGTTGCCCGATCGGATCTTGCGCGAAAGCGAGCTGGAGACGGAGTTGACTAACCTTGCCCAGCAGGCCGGCTATACGCCGACCCCATTGCCTGATGTGGCAAGCATTACCCGCTATAAGCTATCGGATATCTATAACGCGGAAATCGAGACGCTGGCGCAGGATGCGTATCAACGCGATTACATGATGTTCGGGTTTGATGCCTGGCGATAGTCAGGCGGCCTGAACAGAAATCGACTCGGTCAGGATGGTATACAGCGTTGCTGGCTGCGGGTTCGCACGCAGTTTTCCGCAGATCGTGCTGTCGCGCAGCGTGCGAGAAACGAGCGCCAGCGCCTTGAGATGTTCAACCCCTGCGTCTTCCGGTGCAAACAGGCAAAACGCTATGTCGACGGGCTGGCGGTCAACGGCCGCAAAATCAATCGGCTTTTCCAGCAGAACGAAAAGCCCGACCACACGGTCGAGCCCTTCCAGGCGGGCATGGGGCAAAGCAACCCCATGACCCACGCCCGTTGGTCCCAGAGACTCCCGCGCGAGGAGCGCTTCATGGGTTTCGCCGGGGGGCAGGTCATAGGCCTGCCCCGCAAAATCGGCGATCTCATGCAGCAGGCGTTTCTTGCTTGTGGCCGAGGCCGAAACCTTGACGGCTTCGGGCTTGAGGAGCTTCGCAAAATTCATACTGCCTGCCTTGTCTTGGCGCTTTGATCAAAGCGCCGGTCCTGCTTAAGATGGATCAATCCAACCGATATTGCCGTCGTCGCGTCTATAAACGACGTTGATCCCTTGGCTACCTTGCTTTTTGAACATCAGGACAGGAGCCTCGGACAGTTCCATATGCATCACGGCTTCGCCGACAGACAGGGTCGCAATAGAAGTCTGGGTTTCGGCAATAATCATGGGCTGGAGGGTGTCCGGTTCCTGACCGTCTGAATCACTTTCTGAAGCGAGGATATATGAGGCTGCCCCCAGAAGTTCAACCGGTTCAACCCGGTCTTTATGGTGGTCTTTCAACCGGCGCTTGTAGCGGCGCAGCTGCTTTTCCATCTTCTCACCACAGCCGTCGAACGCAGCATAAATTTCAGTGGCATGAGCCTTGGCCGACGCGGTAAGGCCTGTGGACAGGTGCACCGTGGCTTCGCAGACAAATTCATGTCCCGATTTGGAAAACACCACTTGCGCATCAGTAGGTCGTTCAGCGTATTTCTTAACGATTTCACCAAGCTCTGTCTTGACGTGGGTTTGCAGGGCTTCCCCGATGTCGATCTGTTTGCCGCTGATCTGGTAACGCATATCGTCTCCTTTTGAAGAGCACCGGAATGGCAGGTAGCCTTGCGCCAGTGGCGGGCTGAAATTCCATTTTGGTGCGGAAATGGTGTCACGGGTTGCAAATCCTGCGGACCAGCCGCTAACGCGCACTTGGGGAAAGCAGAGAGGAACCACAGCGTCACCATAGCAATATCAAGCGCTGAAATATCTTCTGAGTCAATGGCTGGCCGACAGGCAAGCCTTTGAAATTGGTTAAGGATTGTGAACAAACCGTCAGGATATACGAAAACTGTCGCCAAGATATACTTGGCGGACGTTCTCGTTTTGAACGACCTCCTGCGGGGTTCCAGACATTAACACGCGCCCCTCATGTAAGATATACGCCCGATCCACAATTTCCAGTGTTTCACGAACATTATGGTCTGTTATCAGTACACCGATCCCGCGTTTCTTGAGGTCCGCGACCAGATGGCGAATATCGGCTACCGAGATCGGATCGACCCCCGCAAAGGGTTCATCCAAAAGCAGATATTTGGGATCTGCCGCGAGGCACCGCGCTATTTCAACGCGCCGTCTTTCACCGCCCGACAGCGCCATCGCGGGCGCGCGGCGCAGGTGTTCGATGGAAAATTCGCTCAGCAGTTCTTCGAGCCGTTCGCGTCGACGGCGCCGGTCAGGCTCTACTATATCGAGAACGGCGCGAATGTTGTCTTCAACGCTCAGACCGCGAAAAATGCTCATCTCCTGAGGAAGATAGCCGATGCCAAGCTGCGCACGACGGTACATTGGCAAGGTCGTCACATCCTTGCCGTCAATCATGACGGTGCCTCCTTCGGGGGTCACAAGACCCGCGATGGCGTAGAATGTTGTCGTCTTGCCGGAGCCGTTCGGGCCGAGCAACGCGACAACCTCGCCGCGT
>JAGXFI010000147.1 GCA_024637305.1 Sulfitobacter sp. | reverse complement strand
TCAATATGGTGGCGAATTCACCCAGACGATGCGTGCGACCTCTGTGCCAATGTTGCGATAACTATGCGGCAAACTGGATGAGAAGTAGAATGAAGCGCCCGCTCCCAAAAGGAACACCTTGCAGTCCACGGTCAGCTCTATGAAGCCGGTGATCACGAAGCCGACCTCTTCTCCTCGATGTACAAGCGTGCCATTCGAACCTCCGCCGGGGGGGACCACGTGTACGTTGCCATTCAAGAGCCTGCCTTCAGCAACGGGAACAAGCCGCTCTAGGCTGGTCGTCATTGTCGTATCCTGCCCGCCCACCTGAATCTTCGGACGTTCACCTTCATGATAGACGACGACATCCATGCTTTCGGGCTCTCCAAACAGCGCGGCAATCGATGCACCCAACGTTTCTGCCAGCCGCCCCAGAAGGTTAAGACCCGGTGTTACCCGACCTCTTTCAATCTTTGAAAGCATACTTTCCGAGCATCCAACGCGCCCTGCAACAGTCTTTAGTGTCAACTTTTGCCTTATTCTGGCATGGCGTAGTTTTTCACCAACGGTGAGACGGGGATTACGATCCTTGGTTATCTCTACCTCTCTGGGCTCGTTCATTCTGCTTAAAACTCCAAAGGGGCTAATCTGGATCGGTTTCGACCGTCAGGGAGGCAAGGCATAAAACTGTCATAGACATCAAGTTTATTCAAGTTATGGTGTCCATGAGTTGAATCAATATTCATGGGGTGTCGAATGAAAAATCCAGAAATCCGAGCGCGCAGTACATCCGCCCTGCGCATGAGACGTAGGACTTTTTTGTTGTCCAGCGCGGCGCTGGCTCTGTTGCCCACACTGAATTTGAAAGCACATGCTCAAGACCTGCAACCAGTAGATGGCGGCATCCTGAGGCTTGCTTTCTCGGCCGATCCCGCTGGCATGGACCCAGCACTCGGCCCATCCGGCATGTCCCATGTGGTCATAGAGCAGATCTACTCGACATTGATGTCTCTAGATCCCGATGCGCAACCATATCCTGACTTGGCTGAGAGCTATGAGGTCAGTGACGATGGTTTGCAGTATACTTTCAATCTGCGAAAGGGCGTGACGTTTCACAATGGCGATGAGCTGACGGCCGAGGATGTTAAGTTCACCTTTGATCGCCTGCGCGCACCAGACTCGGGCTATGCCTATGATTCCCAGGTCGCGACAATCGATAATGTCGAAGTTGTCGATCCGTATACTGTTCGCTTTCACTTAAACGCACCGACCGGTCCGTTTCTCACCTACATGGCGTTTCCAGGTTCATCCATCGTGCCGAAGAAGTTGCTGGAATCAGGTCATGACCTCAACGCGCAGCCAGTCGGCAGCGGCCCATTCAAGTTCGTCTCGTACCAGCCTAGGTCGATGATCGTGTTCGAGAAAAATGCCGATTTCTACGAAGAAGGCAAACCCCATTTTGATGGCCTCGAATTCCACTTGATCGCCGACGTGACCGCGCTGACGAATGCCGTGCTTTCAGGTACAGTCAACTTTTCGAATGAGATACCGCCGAAGGATTGGCAGACGGTCATTTCTGCGCCGGGCATCGTTGGGCAGACGCTGGAGGGATCACGTTTTTACTGGTTGTTACCAAATCACGATCGATCGCCATTGGATGACCAAAAGGTGCGCCAGGCCATAGCCCACGCCATTGACCGTTCAGCGATCGTGGCAGGCACGTTCTTTGGCCAAGCAACTCCCATCCTCGGGGGAGTCATTCCAGAATGGAATTGGGCCTATGCCGACATTGACTATTTCAACCCGCGCGGAGACGTAGACAAGGCCAAGGGACTGCTGGCTGAAGCCGGTTACCCCGACGGGTTTGAAACCTCGCTCACAATGGCTTCCTCCTTCCCCGCAATGGTGTCCATGGCACCGATTATCCAGGCAAACCTTGCCGCAGTCGGTATCAAAGCGTCCATCGATACTATGGAGATTCCCCGATACTGGGACGAGATTTGGGCCCCTAGCGCGTTCGACTTGACCGCAATGTATTGGGTGAGCCCGCTCGCAGATCCAGATGATTTTGTGTATAACAATTATCACAGCGGAACAGCGCTCAATGTCCAGAAAAGCATCAATGCCGAAATGGACGCAATCCTGACAAAGGCTAAAAGCGGTATAACGCAGGAAGAGCGGAAGGCGAACTATCTCCTGCAACAGGAAATGTCGCTTGAGCAGATGCCAATCGTGCCTCTTGTAAATGCATGGCTGCTGATTGCTCACACAGACAAGCTGAAAAATTACACGCCAATGCGCAGCGGGTTCCTGAAGACAATCAAGGATGCCTGGCTCGAAGACTGAGTCAAATCTCGCCGGGGGCAAAGCCCCCGGCCCCATTCCGTAACCAAATCGGAAACTTTCAAAAATGGGCAGACTCTTCGCAACACGCCTCGCAGCGTTTTTTCTAACGCTGTTTGCAGCATCCGTGGTGTTGTTCGTTACAATCAACGTCTTGCCCGGATCAGCGGCTAAATCCGCCCTCGGAATGGAAGCTACACCTCAGGCTATCGCACGTTTCGAGGCGCAGCGCGGTCTCGACCGGCCGCTGGTCCTGCAATATGGTGAATGGCTTTCACGAACCCTTTCGGGTGACTTCGGGGTCAGTTTTCAGAATTCCGTGCCCGTCGGGCCGGAACTCCTCAAGCGGATCCCAGTAACGCTCGAACTTGCCACGTTGGCCTTTGTCATCGCCAATCTGGTGGCCATCCCATTGGGAACACTTGCTGCAGCCCGGCACACACGACGGAGTGATAAGGCCACCACCTTTGCTGCAACGGTATTTGGCGCAGTTCCCAACTTCTGGCTGGCGACGCTTTTGATCATGTTATTCTCGCTTTACCTTCAATGGCTACCCCCTGGCGGATTTACGCCGTTTTCTGTCGATCCGCTTATGAACCTCAAGCAGATGTTGATGCCGGCTTTGTCGCTCGGACTTGTGTCATCAGCTCTGCTGATCCGCATAATGCGAGCTTCAATGATTGAAGTTCTTTCGAGCGATTTCATCCGCACGGCTCACGCGAAGGGAGCAACGGAAGGACTTGTGATCCGCCGCCATGCGTTGCGAAATAGCTTGATACCCTACCTGAACGTCGCCGCCGTCGAATTTGGCTTCCTGTTCGGCTCGGCAGTTGTGATTGAAGACATCTTTCGCTTACCAGGCGTCGGCTCGCTGGTTCTGGTAGGAATTGTCAATCGAGATTTTCCGGTTCTGCTAGCGTCTGCACTAAGCATAACGGTTTTTGTTCTCGTCGTGAACCTGATCGTCGATCTGACCGTTGCGATTTTGGATCCGCGCCGCGTCAAAGGAGGCCGGACATGATCGGGCTACTGAACGATTTCGACTGGCAACGTTGGCGTCTTGTGCTGATTGGAGGCACAATTATCGGAATCTTGGTGATCTGTGCTTTGTTTGCCCCTTGGGTGGCCCCTTATTCTCCATATGACCTCGACGTTGTCGAGATGTTGCAACCGCCCTCGGCCGCCCACCCCTTGGGAACCGACGAATTGGGGCGCGATCTGCTATCGCGCACGATTTATGCTGCTCGCATTTCGATGGAAGTGGCGTTCATAGCCGCTTCGGTAGGGCTTGTATTCGGCACAGTCATCGGGATCGTTGCCGCCTATTTTGGAGGGTTCGTCGATCTTGTTCTGATGCGGTTCATGGAACTGCTTTTCTCGTTTCCGGCAATTTTGCTTGCTGTGGTACTGATGGCTAGTCTTGGCACGTCGATTTTGAACGCAATGATTGCAATCGGCATCGTTTTTATTCCGGGCTTCGCGCGCCTAAGTCGTGCAGCGACCGAGGTCGTGTTGCGCGAACAATACGTGGAGTCTGCCCGTGCAATTGGCATGAGTCACAGACGCATCATCTTTGTGGAAATCCTACCGAACATTCTCGCGCCTCTACTGGTCGAAGCCGCAGTGGCATTCTCTTATGCCATCCTTCTTGAATCTGCATTGTCCTTTTTGGGTTTGGGCGCACAACCCCCCGAAGCATCTTGGGGCAACATGCTGAACACTGGACGTGGTTTCATGGCGCAAGCCCCGTGGCTTAGCATTGTGCCGGGAGCGGCAATTTTCTTGAGCGTACTGGGATTCAACCTGATCGGCGACGGGCTGCGAGATGTGCTCGACCCACATATGAAGGAATGACATGACCGAACCTCGCGCACACGCACTTTCAGCGAAGCCGCCGACTCTGCGGATCCGTGATCTGTCGATCGAATTTGCGCGACGACGCGGACCCGACTTGCGCGTGGTTGATCAGGTTTCGATTGACATCTGGCCGGGCGAAATCGTTGGGGTTATTGGTGAGTCTGGAAGCGGTAAGACGCTCACCTCCCTTGCGACTTTAAAGATGCTGCCCAAACAGGCGCGGATTGCCGAAGGTACCATGCACTTGGGCGAAACCTCACTGCACGATAGAACCGAACGGCAGATGCGAGAGCTACGTGGAGACCAGATAGCTTTGATCCCGCAGGACGCCATGCAAGCGCTCAACCCAACAATGCGTATCGGCAGACAGGTTGGTGAACCCCTGGAACTACACAGCGGCTATGGCCAGGCGCAGGCGATGGATTCAGCGCAGAAACTTCTTAAATCGGTTCATATCCGCGAACCCGAAACCCGAGTGCGCGAATACCCACACCAGTTTTCTGGAGGAATGCAGCAGCGCGCAATGATCGCAATGGGTCTGGCGCTTAATCCTCAGTTGATCATCGCCGATGAACCCACCACGGCCCTGGACGTGACCGTGCAGGCACAGATCCTCAAACTGCTCCGCGAGATTCGTGATCGTGAGGGGGCGTCAATCCTATTCATTACCCACGACCTCGGCGTAGTAGCCGAAATCTGTGATTGGGTTTATGTGATGCGTCATGGCCGGATCGTCGAAGAAGGTGCCCTTCGCAAAATTTTCATGGCTCCTCAAGCTGAATACACGCGGCAGCTCTTGGAGGCCACACCCAGCATCCACACCGTTCCAGGCACAAGATCATGAGCGCTGAAATGATCCAATTAAAAAATGTTGGAAAGGTTTTTGGCCAACGTCGAATTTTCGGAGGCAGCACTGAATTTGCTGCCGTGGCGGACGTTTCACTTAAGGTGGCGCGAGGTCAAACTCTGGGAATTGTTGGTGAGTCCGGATCCGGAAAATCCACGCTTCTGCGCATGGTATTGAATCTAATCCACCCGACAAGTGGTTCGATCCACATTGACGGTCAGAACATTGCCGCTTTGACGGGTCGCAATGAAAAGGCATTCAGACGTAAGGTGCAGCCAATCTTTCAAAATCCGGCATCTTCCTTTAATCCTCGCCAGAGTATCGGCGCAATCCTACGTGCCCCGTTAAAAGTTCACGGCATCGGAACCCCGGATAGCCGACGAGATCGTGTTTCTACACTTCTTGAGCGGGTAGGCCTACCAGCCGAATTTGCAGATCGCCATCCGCACCAGCTGTCCGGTGGGCAAAAGCAGCGTGTCGCCATTGCACGCGCTATCATCTTAGAGCCTCAAATCGTCTTGGCAGACGAACCAACTTCGGCCCTCGATGTGTCGGTTCAAGCTCAGGTGCTTGAACTGTTCCGCCAGACACGGGAAGAAATGGGACTGACCTCGATTTTTGTCAGTCACAACCTTGCTGTGATCAGACAAGTTAGCGACACGGTTGCAGTGATGCGGCTCGGCCGGATCGTCGAGACTGGAACCGTGGATGAGATTTTCGCAAACCCGAAACACGAATATACCCAAGCGCTGATTGCAGCGGTCCCGGATCACGGTACCATCATGGCGCAGACCTGAAGGAGATCCAAAAAATGATTGAGCTAAACACATTTTCCATCGCAGCCCGCTGTGAACGCACCGGCATGATGGGCGTCGCAGTTTCGACAGCAGTTCCGGCTGTGGGCGCGATCTGCCCCTTCGTGAAGCCCGGCGTCGGAGCCATTGCCACACAATCATGGGTCAATCCCTACTTGGGGCTCGACGGCTTGACGCTTCTAGAAGAAGGCAAGTCAGCGCAGGAAGCACTCGATGCACTTGTCGAGGGAGATCCAGGGCGAGACGTCCGTCAGCTTGGTATCGTGGATTCATTTGGACGATCCGCAGCCTACACAGGCAGCTCTTGTGTCGACTGGGCGGGCCATAGCATCGGAGAGGGCTTCAGTGTGCAGGGCAATATGCTGGTCGGTCCTGCTACTGTTGCAAAGATGGCCGAGGCCGCCGAAAGTAGTCGCCCTCTTGACCTCCCGGAACGGCTTATGCTCGTTCTTGAGGCGGGACAGGCCGCAGGTGGCGACAAGCGCGGCAAACAATCAGCTGCCTTGAAGATCTTTAATGTTGAGGCATACCCATGGCTTGATCTGCGTGTGGACGAACACCGCAATCCCGTAGCTGAATTGCGCCGCATCCTCGGGGTCGCACGCCACCAACTGCTGCCCTTTGTGGACGGCATGCCAACACGGCAAAACCCAATGGGTGGCATTCCCACTGAAGTAACAGACATGTTGATGACGCCCCCACCTTTCCGACCAGGTGGCAATGGTGGTGTCTGAACAGCGCCGCTTGCAGGGGTCGAATCTTCAGAATTTCGAAGCAAAAGCGGGATTCAGCCATGGAGCACCACCGCCAGACAAATGATCTTGGGTGACGTTTTGAAGTAGCGGAAAGGACTGCATTTTGTCATGCAACCGCGCGACGAAGCGCACCAAGGGGTGTCTCAACTGAAAAACTAGTCAGGTTATGGCGTTCTAGCTGGTGCTGTCTGCGCAAAACAAATGACGAAAGCTCGGACGCCAAAACCGCCTGCCCGAACTTATTCCGGGGGTTGATCTCGAAGACGGACTTCGCCATTTCAATCCCCGCCTGATCAAGCATCACTAACTTCTGCGCGTATCTCATTTCAGGCGATTAGTAGACGGCTTCGCTTTGGGCTTTGCCCGCCGTATTGCTCCGTGCGCTTTCAACAGCTTGCTGCAGGTCCGCGATATAACTTTCGAGCGCGGGAGCATGGAACATCGAGAGCATGATGTGCAGACCCTTGGGGTGGCGGGTCATGCCCGGCAGCCAGCCCCGAGCCTTCATTTCATCCGCAACCAGTCCCATATCCACCTCGTCAGAGGTGAAGTTGATGATGGTGAGTTCCGGTTGCGCAACCATGCGCAATCCGTCAATCTTCTTGATCTCGGCGACGTAGCGGTCAACCATCTTACCCAGGCGGTCGGCCACGTCGCTATAACCCTTGCTACCAAGATGATTGAGAACAGCCCAAGCTGAAGCGACAGATCCCGCCGGACGGGTTCCTACGAGTGTCGAAGTCTCGAAACGACCGCTTGGCCATTGATCCGCGACAAAGACGGCCTTTTCGTGATCATCGGCGTTGCGGAAAAACACGGTTGAGGCAGGCTTGGGGCAAAAGCCGAACTTGTGCAGATCTGCAGAAATGGACCGCACGCCATGAAAGCGGAAATCGAAATCCGGAGTGGGACGCCCGTTTCTTGCAAAGAAAGGTGCCAACCATCCGCCAACACAGGCGTCGACATGCAGCCACAGCCCTTTGCTCACAGCCAGATCGGAAAGCGCAGAAATATCGTCGAAAACCCCGTGAGGGAAACAAGGGGCCGATCCCACGATGGCCATGGTGTTGTCGTCCACCTCTTCCGCGATCGCGTTGATATCCACTCGGCAATCCGGGTTGAGCGGCGCGCGTCGAATTTCGATGTCCATTAGCGAACAGGCCTTATCGAAAGCGGGGTGGGCGGAGATCGGCATCACTAGGTTCAGCCTATTCTCCGCGCCTGGATGCGCCGCACGCCAGACATCCCGCGCCGCCTTCATGGCCAGCAAAATGCTCTCGCTGCCGCCGCTGGTAAAAACGCCATGTCCGTTGGATGGCGCGTTGAAGAGGCTCAGACCGAAATCAAGAACGTCCTGTTCCATCTTTTGAACAGATAGGAAGGCGCGCTTGCGACCAAGTGCATTTTCCGAAAAATACTCCATGTAAGCGCGTTTACCGATGTCGAGCGTCGCGGCATCGTTGTGGAATACGTAGAGTGGGGCCCGGCCGTTCTTCCAGTCTATATCGTCAGTGCGCATAGCGTCCATTTGCGATTTCAGGCTTTCCCATGTTGCGCCACCCTCGGGATAGTTTGCTCGTTCGGTCATCGTAGGCTCCTTGAATGTAAGGGTCTGGAATTTAGCGTCATGCGCCCGCCTCTATTTCGATCGCCACTTCGTCCAGCGCGTCGGACAGGACGGAAACAATCTGTTTGAGGTCTGCGTCACTGGTCACGTAAGGCGGTGCGATCATGATCGTATCACCGTCCTGTCCATCGGCTCCGGCATTGCCCGTTTGGAACAGAACGTGACGACGCGCTGCCGCTTCTGCGACGCGCTCCGAAACTTTGTCGTCCCGGGAGAAGGGACGGCGTTCGGTCTTGTCCTTGACCAATTCGACACCGTAGAGAAATCCACGCCCGCGCACGATCCCCACCAAGGGATGAGCTGTAAGCTTCGTCAGGTCAGCCTCAAGCGCTGGCCCCTTGCTGGCCACGCGATCGGCCAAACCTTCAGTGTCGATGAATTCAATTACCGCCTGGCCCGCCGCCCCCATAATTCGATGGCCGGTGAAAGATTCGCCGTGGTTGACCGCAACTCCCGCACCTTCCAGAACTGCGTTGATCCTGTCGTGTAGAAGCACTGCACCGATCGGCACGTACCCGCCCCCAAGACCCTTCGCTAGTGTCAGCATGTCGGGCACCACATCATCATGCTGAACAGCGAACCATTCACCTGTCCGACACATACCTGAGACGATTTCATCTGCGATCATCAGGACATCATGACGGTCGCAGATGTCGCGGATCCGGCGCAGGTAGCCCGGCGGCGACACCAGCGCACCCAAGGGCGCACCCGCCACCGGCTCTACCATCACAGCAGAAATGTATTCAGAGCCCACGGCAAGGATTTCCTTCTCGAAGGCATCGGCACAAGCCAGCGCACAGCTTTCTGGTCGAGCGCCCCAAGGACAACGGTAGCAATCCGGCGGCGGTACATGCGGCACGTCCAGCAGATAAGGTTCATAAGGACGCCGCCGAGGACCGGATCCGGAAAGTGACATCGCGCCGATCGTGCTACCGTGGTAGCTGTGCCACCGCGAGATGACTTTCGTCTTCTGAGAGTTCCCTCGCGAAAGGTGGTACTGCCGTGCCATTTTCAAAGCAGATTCATTCGCGGTCGAGCCAGAAGTGGTCAGCCATACCTTGGTGATACCTTCAGGTGCCTTGTCAATCAGCGCACGGGCAAGCGCATCTTCTTCCGAGCTTGAGAAATTGCCCGAATAAGCAAACTGGAGCTCCGACATGGCCGCGCCTACGCGGTCAGCAAGTCCATGTGGATTGGCACCAAGAATCGAGACGAACACGCTTGAAGAGGCATCAAGCCAATTGGTGCCAGTGGAGTCGAAAATCCAAGCACCTTTCCCTCCAACGGCTTCGCGTGGACTGGCACTTCGACGCAAAACCGGGTCAGGTGTCGCAGTTTGCACGGCTGCAGTCATTGTAGTGCAGTCCAAAGGACAGCCATTGTCCATCGGGAGCATGATCGATTTGAATATTTGGCAAAACACCCCATTGACCTAGGAATGCACAGGCGTCTATCGTTCGTCAATGGCAAATCAAAGTTTGACAAAGCAGAACACCCCTTCAACCCGGAAGCGTTCCGGCTTGAACAGTGGTCTCGATATACTGGAAGCGATAGCAGCACGCTCGAAACCGCTGTCACTAACAGCCATTGCCAAAGATATCGGCATGTCCAAATCAAGCGTGCACACCCTTCTGTCCACCTTGCTCGAGCGCGGTTATGTGCTCCGGCTGGAGGATCAGCGCTACACGATCGGGATAAGAGCCTGGCAGATTGGCTGCGTGGCGACTCCGATCGAGATGTCGCGTATTGCGGGGCCATACATGACTGACCTGGTCGGTAAGGTTTATGATGGTGCCGCGCTGGCCGTGCTCGACGGTACGGAAACAGTTTGTATCCAGTTGGTCGAAAGCACCCAGGCCGTACGGGTGCATGACGACATAGGAAACCGCTGCCACGCATGGTGCGTGTCCAACGGCATCTCGATGCTTGCAACGATGCCGGATGAGGACGTGCTGCGCATGCTGCCTAATCCCCTGCCCTGTCCAACCGAGGATTCTTTCAAGACCCAAGAGGCCGTGCTGGCAAAACTGCACGAGGTGCGCGCGCTCGGCTACACGGTTATGCGTCGTGCCTGGCGGCCTGATACCACCGGCATTTCGATCCCTGTGCGCGGTCCAGACAACCAGATGGTGGCAGCACTATGCGTGTCCATGCCGGCATTCCGTGCGACCGAAGAGCGGCTTGACGAAATCTTGGTGCACCTGCGCCAAGCGGTGTTCGAAATTGAGCATCAGTTTGGCGTGCCAAATCCGGAGGCATCTCCTTTCCGCGATGTGGAGGATGTCGCAGCCGAATAGCAAGATCACAGAACAAAAATGAATAAGAGCGGGTCAGCCGTCATCGAAAAACAAAATCACCACAACCAACAAGGACGTTTAAAATGACACAGAAACTCACTCGCCGCCAATTCGCATTGCTTTCGGCAAATGTGGGTATGGCCAGCTTCGTCGTCGCGGGCCTGCCATCTGCGGCGCGCGCCCAGCAGGCAGTGGCAAAGCTCGGCCATTTCTCCTCTTCCAACCAGCAGAACTTTTCCAAGGCCACCGGCTCGATGCAGGCAGCCATGGGTGAAGGGGTCGACGTCCAGTACGTTGGTGTGACTGGCGGCCCTCAGATATTGACCGCGATGGCATCGGATGAGATGGACCTATGCAACCTCGGATCTAGCCCGATGATCGTGGGTTTTGCAAAAGGGCTGCCAATCTCGATGATCTACGTCCACAAGATTATCAAGGGAAGCGAAGCGCTTTGCGTCAAGCCGGACAGCGGAATTGAAACAATGGCTGATCTTAAAGGCAAGCGGATTGGCTGCCCTTTCAACACCACTGTTCACTTCGCATTGCTGGCAGGGATGAAGGCCGCTGGCCTGAGCGCCAGCGACGCAACGCTGATCAACCTCAATGCGGACGCCATCCCGGCGGCTTGGGACAGCGGAGCGATCGACGCGGCTTACATTTGGTATCCTGTCCTGCAACTTCTCGAAGAAAGCGGCGGCCGAACGATCTTCTCGGGAGCCGATCTGATAGAGGATGGCACCTTCGTGTTTGACGGCATCGTGGTTCGCGATGGTTTCAAAGAGGAGCATCCCGACCTTGTACTGGCCTATCTCAAAGAGTTGGATCGCATAAACGGCATCTATCGCGACGACCCACAGCAGATGGCCAGCGTAATGGCACCCTTCCTCCAGATACCAGAAGAAACCGCGATGACCTATGCCAAGAAGACCCACACCCTGTCTCCAGCAGAGCAACTGACCGATACATGGATGGGTGAACCGGGGGCGACGGACACAGGGGTGCTGAACACCATCAGGCAGCAGGCTGACTTCCTGCAGGATGCTGGTCAGGTAACCAGCATGCCCGATAACTTCGCTCAGTTCATCGACAGCAGCTTCTTGCAAAAAATGATCTGATCGCAGCCCCCAGACCAAGGAGAACGAAATGTCCATCGAACCGATCGACCTGAACAGCCCGGAACGCCGGGCAGACGCAAAACTGACCATTGAGGGCCTTTCCAAGACCTTCGGCGGTGGGGCAGATGCGGTTCAGGCTCTCGCGCCCATCGACATTTCTATCGGCCTGGGGGATTTTCTATGCGTGGTAGGCCCGTCGGGTTGCGGCAAGACCACATTGCTAAACATCGTCGCGGGCTTCGAACCCGCGACGGCTGGCCAAGCCACACTGGATGGCCAAGTCATCACCAGACCGGGCGCAGAACGAGGTGTCGTGTTCCAACAAGGTGCACTGTTCAATTGGCTCTCTGTGCTTGAAAATGTGGCATTCGGGCCACGGGCGCGCGGCGTTCCTGTCGCCCAGGCACGTGCGGATGCACAAAAGATGCTCGAAATGGTCGGTTTGGGCAGTTTCTCGTCGAAATATCCATATCAGTTATCAGGCGGTATGCAGCAGCGGGTTGGCATCGCGCGCGCGCTGGTTAACGACCCCGAAGTTCTGTTGATGGATGAACCTTTCGCCGCGCTTGATCAACAGACGCGCGAATTACTGCAAGAAGAGGTCCGCAAGATCTGGCAGGAGACCGGCAAGACGATCATGTGGATCACCCACTCCATCGAGGAGGCGCTGTTCTTGGCGACACATATCATCGTGATGTCGGCGCGTCCGGGAAAGATCAAGGCAGCTTTCCGGTCACGTTTTTCAGAAAACCCCGATCCGCTTATTGGCGCGACGGCGGAATTTACCGCTGCCCGTCGCGAGATCGTTGGACTGCTACGTGAAGAATCGCAAAAGGCCCGCCGCCAGGAGGAACATGTATGAGCACGCAAACTGACACACTGCCGGAAAGCGAAACCTATGACGCCGCCACCGTCGAGCGACGTGCGTCCCGGCGAGACCGCTGGCTGACCGGCACGACTTTTCTTGCTGCATTCCTCGTTTGGGTCGCCTTCACCGGTTCGGGGCTTTGGGAGCCGGTAATCCGGCCAATTTTCCTGCCCTCGCCGGTGGCCGTCTTCCAAGCCTTTATCAGCTTGGCGGAACACGGATATCAGGGCAACACTCTATGGCATCACATCGGTATAAGCTTCTATCGTTTCGCGGTAGCCTTCTTCAGTTGTGTCGCAATTGGCGTACCGCTGGGGCTGCTGATTGGAGCCAATCGCACGGTACGGGCGATTTTGGAGCCACCGATCCAAGCGATCCGTCCGATCCCGAAGCTGGCGCTGCTGCCGTTGTTCCTGATCTGGTTCGGTATAGGCAATACCTCGAAGATT
>JAGXFI010000146.1 GCA_024637305.1 Sulfitobacter sp. | reverse complement strand
TCATGCACATGGCTTTCCGTAAGCCCCGCACCGGTGATCTTGACGAATTTGCAGTTGCTGCGCATCTCTTCGACCGTGGCGCAGCCTGTATATCCCATCGCTGCGCGCAGACCGCCGATCAACTGATGGATCACCGCGCTGGCGCTGCCCTTGTAAGGCACCTGCCCCTCGATACCTTCTGGCACCAGCTTGTCGCTCGCGGCGTCTTTCTGGAAATAACGGTCTGCCGAACCACGCGCCATCGCGCCCAGAGACCCCATGCCACGGTAGGATTTGAAGCTGCGACCCTGATAAAGAATCACCTCGCCGGGGGATTCGTCCGTTCCGGCCATCATCGAGCCCACCATGGCGCAGGACGCGCCGGCCGCAATGGCCTTGGCAAAATCGCCGGAGAACTTGATGCCGCCGTCTGCGATGACCGGCACGTCACCCGCCGCCTGCGCACAATCCATGATCGCCGTCAGCTGCGGTACACCGACACCTGCAACCATGCGGGTCGTGCAGATCGACCCCGGACCGATCCCGACCTTGATGGCATCGGCACCGGCGTCGATCAACGCACGGGTGGCTTCGCCGGTCGCGACATTACCCGCGACAACCTGCACTTCGTTGCTGAGGGCTTTTACCCGCTCCACGGCATGCGCGACCCCTTCGGAGTGACCATGCGCGGTGTCGATCACGATCATGTCGGCACCCGCATCAATCAGCGCCTGACTACGCTCGAAACCGGCATCCCCCACGGTCGTCGCGGCCGCCACGCGCAGGCGTCCCAAGTCATCCTTGCACGCAGTCGGGTTCAGCACGGCCTGTTCGGTATCTTTCAACGTCAAGAGCCCCGTCAGCTTGCCCTTGCCGTCCGTAACCAGCAGTTTCTCGATCCGGCGCGCCTTCATCAGGCTGATCGCCTCTTCGCGGTCGGCTGGTTCATGCAGGATCGCAAGGTTGTCGGCGCTCATCATCAAGCGGACGGGTGTGGAATCGTCGCTGGCGAACCGCATGTCGCGGTTTGTCACGATGCCCAGAACAAGGCCCCGCTCATCAACGACCGGAAACCCCGTCACGCTGTAGCGTTCCTGCAATGCCTTGGCATCCGCCAGCGTCTGGTTCGGGGTCAGCGTGATCGGATTGTAGACGATACCGGATTCGAACCGTTTGACGCGCCGAACCTCGCGAGCCTGGGCGTCTATGTCGAGATTGCGATGCACCACGCCCATGCCGCCGGCCTGTGCCATTGCAATCGCCATGCGCCCTTCGGTGACGGTATCCATCGCGGAACTCAGCAACGGTATGTTAAGAGCAATCGCGCGGGTCACGCGGGTACGGGTGTCGGCAGTGGATGGCAGGACCGATGACGCCGCCGGAACAAGCAGCACATCATCAAATGTCAGCGCCTCGCGAATCTCCATTTTGCACCTCGGCTATTCATGGGTTCATTTGGCGGTTTGCTATTTCACGGATGGGACGGATTGAAAAGGGCGTTTGCGTCCCTTGACGGTCGCATCGTGCGACGCCTCCCCGATAGCCACGCCCGGACCTTTGGTGTTTCCGTTAAAAGCAGCATCAACACTCAGGCAAAGCGTTTCGGATTTTTCTTTGCTGCCCGAAGGTCGACGCATCAGGCTCTTCCCGAAACGCCCTAAATGACGCGCCTGTCGCATTTTTTGCCGCAGGTCACCTTTCGCACGGCACTGGCATCGCTATGTTGACCCCAGCAGTCTGGGAAAAAACTACATGAGCAGTGATCCACTTGTAATATTCACGCCTTCGGGCAAGCGCGGGCATTTCGCTGTCGGCACGCCGATCCTGACGGCGGCGCGGCAGTTGGGGGTGGATCTTGATTCTGTCTGCGGCGGACGTGGGATCTGCTCCAAATGCCAGGTGAGCCCCGGCGTCGGGGAATTTGCCAAACACGGTGTCACCGTGGCTGCGGATGCCTTGTCCGAATGGAACAGCGTCGAGCAGCGCTACAAGGACAAGCGCGGAATGCTGGACGGGCGCCGCCTTGGCTGTCAGGCCACTGTGCAACGCGACGTTGTGATTGACGTGCCGCCAGAGAGCCAGGTGCACAAGCAGGTGGTCCGCAAACGCGCAGAGGCGCGCGACATTATCCTGAACCCGTCAACCAAGCTTTACTATGTCGAGGTAGCGGAACCGGACATGCATGATCCGTCAGGCGATCTGGAACGGTTGCGCGACGCGCTGCGCGAGCAGTGGGCGCTGGACAAGGTCGCGGCGGATCTGCACATCCTTCAGACGATGCAGCCCGTCTTGCGCAAGGGAAACTGGAAGGTAACGGTCGCCGTGCATCTGGGCGATCACGAAAACCCGCCACGTATCATGCATATCTGGCCCGGTTATTACGATGGCACGATCTACGGGCTCGCCGTTGATCTTGGATCAACGACAATCGCCGCGCATCTGTGCGATCTGCAAACCGGGGAGGTCGTGGCGTCCTCCGGAGTCATGAATCCGCAGATCCGTTTTGGCGAGGATCTGATGAGCCGCGTAAGTTATTCGATGATGAACCCCCGCGGTGCCGAAGAGATGACCAAGGCGGTGCGCGAGGGGATGAATGCTCTTTTCACCCAGATCGCGACGGAAGGAAACGTCGACAAGAACCTCATCGTCGATGCGGTCTTTGTCTGCAATCCGGTGATGCACCATCTGTTTCTGGGCATTGATCCTTTCGAGCTGGGCCAGGCCCCGTTTGCCCTCACGACCAACACGGCGCTGCGCCTGCGCGCCGACGATCTGGACCTGAACATACACCCTTCCGCGCGGGTTTATCTGTTACCTTGCATCGCGGGGCACGTAGGTGCGGATGCCGCTGCCGTCGCCTTGTCCGAGGCACCGGACAAATCCGAAGACCTGTTGCTTGTCGTCGACGTAGGCACCAACGCCGAGATTTTGTTGGGAAACAAGGACAAGGTTCTGGCCTGTTCTTCGCCCACCGGCCCTGCTTTCGAGGGTGCGCAGATCAGCAGCGGACAGCGCGCGGCACCGGGTGCCATTGAGCGGGTGGAAATTGATCCTGCGACCAAGATTGCGCGATTCAAGGTGATCGGCAGCGATCTGTGGTCGGACGAAGACGGATTCGACGCGGCCGTTGCGACAACCGGCGTGACCGGCATCTGCGGCTCCGGCATCATCGAAATGGTGGCCGAGATGCGCATCCACGGTATCGTCGATGCCCCCGGCCTGATCGGTACGCGCGAACAGACCGGATCGCCGAACGTGTTTCAGGACGGGCGCACGAATTCCTATCTGGTCTATGACGGCACGTCCAAGGGTGGGCCAAAGATCACCGTGACCAACAGGGACATCCGCGAAATCCAGATGGCCAAGGCGGCGCTGTATTCGGGCGCACGTTTGCTGATGGACAAGTTCGGCGTCGACAAGGTGGACCGGATCGTTCTGGCAGGTGCTTTCGGCGCTCATATCAGTACAAAGCACGCGATGGTTCTGGGGATGATCCCCGATGCGCCGCTCGACAAAGTGTCCTCTGCCGGGAATGCCGCAGGAACGGGTGCGCGGATCGCATTGCTTAACACCGCGGCGCGGGCCGAGATCGAAGAAACCGTGCGCGCGATTCACAAGGTCGAAACCGCGATTGAACCGCGCTTTCAGGAGCATTTCGTGAACGCCTCGGCCATTCCCAACGCGGTCGAGCCTTTTCCGATTCTGAATTCCATCGTGACGCTGCCGACGGCCACGTTCAACACGGGCGGCGGCGGCGGTGACGCGGGGGGCGGACGCAGGCGCAGACGCGGCTGACCGGCGCAGAAATCCGAACTTCGTTTATCCAGCCGCCCCCGAATAGTGCAGCTAATGCGCATTTGCTTTGAAGTGCCTGCGCGCAACCCCGCGCGGGCCGTGACCCGTTTCATTTTTCAAGAACCGCGTTAGACTATCGCCACCTTGCAATTACGAAAGGCAGAGCATGGACAACGCCGACCAAAAGGCATTCTGGACCAACGCGGCGGGGCCGAAATGGTTGGCCCATCAGGCCGCCCTTGACCACAACATGCAGCCTGTTCTCGATGGCGTTCTGACCCGCGCAGATCTCAAAAAAGGACAGGTCGTGCTGGATATCGGCTGCGGGACCGGGGCAAGTGCGCTTCGCGCCGCCGAAGCGGTCGGGCCGATGGGGCATGTATTCGGCGTCGATATCTCCGGGCCGATGCTGGCCCGCGCACAAGAGCGAGCCGTGGATCAGGCGAACCTTTCCTTTGCCCATGCGGATGCTGCGGATCACGCGTTTGACGAAGAAAGCTTTGACCATCTGGTTTCGCGTTTCGGCGTTATGTTCTTTGCGGATCCGGTCGCGGCATTTGCGAATATGGCCAAGGCGCTGCGTCGGGGCGGCAAGGTCACGTTCGCCGCCTGGGGGCAGATTCCGGAGAATCCGTTCTTCACCCTCGCCGCGCAAGCTGCGCGCCAAACCATCGGCGCACCGCCAAAATCCGATCCTGACCTGCCCGGTCCCTTTGCCTTTCGCAATACGGAACGGGTTCTCGATATTCTGGACCGCGCGGGATTGGCGAATGCGTCCTGCGAGGCTGCCAAGGTTGATTTGACACCGGCCGGCAGTCTGCATGATTTTGTGGAATTGCTGGCCAGCATCGGACCGGCAGATGCCGCTGTCACGCATTTCAATGCCACGCAGGATCAGCGCGCGCAGCTACGCGGCGCATTGATCGACCACTATTCAGTGTTTCAGACTGACAAGGGTCTGCGCATTCCGGCCGAGATCAATTTCTTCACCGCCACCAAGACTTAGCCACCCTGCCCCTTTTCGCGTCTTGACCCGCGCGCCTGCGCTGATTAACTGACAATCAGGCGCGCGGGTATGGTGAAAAGGTATCACGGCAGCTTCCCAAGCTTTAGTTACGAGTTCGATTCTCGTTACCCGCTCCAGCCTATCCGATCAGGATCTTACCGTATTCTTCACGCAGGTTGCGTTTCAGCACCTTGCCCGTCGCGTTGCGCGGCAGGACGTCCGTGAACACGACGCGATCAGGCACCTGCCAGCTTGCGATCTTGCCTTCGAAGATATGCAGTACCTCTTCCTCAGTCGGGTCTTCGCCTTCGGCTTTCACCGCAACAAGAACCGGGCGTTCGTCCCATTTTTCGTGCTGTGCGCCGATGACGGCGGCATCAGACAGCTTCGGATGCGCGATGGCGATATTTTCCAGCTCGACCGAGCTGATCCATTCGCCGCCGGATTTGATGATATCCTTGGAACGGTCCTTGATCGTGACATAGCCGTCAGGGTCCATCGTGGCCACGTCGCCCGTGTCGAACCAGCCGTCGGTCAGCGTTTCTTCGCGGGTGGCGTGGAAATAGCTGTCGAGAATCCAGTGACCGCGCGTTACCAGGTCGCCCTGCGCCTTGCCGTCGTGAGGCAACGGCTTTCCGTCGTCATCGAGGATTTCGAGCTCTACCCCCCAGACAGGCCGGCCTTGATTTTCGCGCAACGCATGTTGCTGATCCACGGGCAGTTTGGAGTGCTTCGCCAGCGGCTTGTTGACTGTGCCGACAGGCGACATTTCCGTCATCCCCCAAGCGTGGATCGTATCGACGCCATATCTTTCGCGGAAGGCTGCAATCATCGAAGGCGGGCAAGCCGAGCCACCGACGACAGTCCGTCTGAGGCTTTCCAGCTTGGTGCCGGACTTTTTCGCCTCGGCCAGAAGTCCCAGCCAGATCGTCGGTACGCCAAGTGCAAGGCTGACGTCATAACCGTCGATCAGTTTCACCAATGATTGCCCGTCAAGCCCCGGTCCGGGCAACACCATCCGCGCGCCTGCCATTGCACAGGCATAAGGCGCGCCCCAGGCGTTGACGTGGAACATCGGAACGACCGGCAGCACGACTTCGGTGGCAGAGATGCCGATACCGTCAGCGGCGTTGATTGCGAAAGAATGCAACACGGTAGAGCGGTGGGAATAGAGAACGCCCTTGGGATTGCCGGTGGTCCCCGAAGTGTAGCAAAGGCTGGACGCGGTATTCTCTTCTAGATCGGGCCATTCAAACTCCGGATCGCCCGTCGCAACCAGTTCATCGTAGAATTTCAGGCCGGGCAGTTTTTCTGCGGCAGCCTCATCGCGACCCTCCATCAGGACGACATGTTCCAGATGCTCCAGCTTGTCGCGGATCGCGGCGACAAGGGGCACGAACGTCGCGTCGATGAACAGGACCTTATCCTCCGCATGATTGAGGATATAGACCAGTTGTTCGGGGAAAAGGCGCGGGTTGATCGTGTGACAGACGAAACCTGCACCGGAAACACCGAAATAAATTTCCAGATGCCGCCGGTTGTTCCAAGCGATCGTCCCGCATCGGGCCTGCGGTTCAAGACCCAGCTTGGTCAACGCGTCCCCCAATGCGCGGGCATTGCGACCAACCTGCCCCCAGCTTGTTTCCTCAACCCCCCCGCCTGTATTGACCGAATAGATTTCAGCCTTGGAATGGTAGGTTTCAGCGTGGGTTATCAGACTGGAAATTGTCAGTTGTTTGGTCATCATCTGGCCGAGCATCGGGTTCCTCCGGAAATTGTTTGCGCCAGAGTGACGAAGGTACACAGACGTTGCAAGTGTTGCCGAGGCGCGAAAGCTAACAAACGGTGCGCAGACATCCGATTTGACGCAAGGATATTTCGCGAACCCGAAAGCCGGGGTCAATTCTGATATCAGTGGGGCAATCTCCCGCGGAGCCCCCTTGGCTGATTTGAGAAGTCGCCGCTACCCGCGATGCCGATGAATATAGTTGACCAATTGCGCCGTAGACGGGTCCTTGTTCGCCGCGTCTTTCGTGCCTTCGATCACGGGCAGAAGCGACGTAGCAAGTTCCTTGCCCAGCTCGACCCCCCATTGGTCGTAGGAGTTGATGCCAAGGATCACCCCTTCGACAAAGACCCGATGTTCATAAAGCGCGATGATCTGGCCCAGGGTGAAGGGATCAAGTTGCGGATAGATCAGCGTGGTCGAAGGCCGGTTGCCGGCAAAGACGCGGTGGTTTGCCTGGCGTTCCAGTTCCGCGCCGGTGAAGGCCTTGGCCGCCATCAGGCGGCGCGCCTCGGCCAGATGTCGACCGCGCATGAGCGCTTCGGACTGGGCCAGGCAATTGGCAAGCAGGAGGCTGTGGTGATGCGGCAATTCCGTTTCATGACCGCGTGCCGCAACAAGGAATTCGCAGGGGATCACATGCGTGCCTTGATGGATCAGCTGATAAAACGCGTGCTGGCCGTTTGTGCCGGCAGCGCCCCATACGATCGGGCCGGTAGATCGCGGGCTTGCGGAGCCATCCATCCGGACAGACTTGCCGTTCGATTCCATTTCGAGCTGTTGCAAATAGTCAGGAAGCTGCCCAAGCCGTTCGTCATAAGGTAAAACGGCGCGGGTGGGATAGCCGCATATCTGGGCGTGCCAGATGCCGGTAAGCGCCAACATCACGGGCAGATTTTCCAAGGGTTCGGCGGCGCGAAAATGCGTGTCCATCGCCTGCCCGCCCCGCAGAAACGCGCGAAAAGCCTTTGGCCCGATGGCGATCATCAGCGAAAGACCGATCGGCCCCCAGACGGAATAACGCCCCCCTACCCAGTCTTCGAAGCTGAAAACATGGTCGGAAGCGATCCCGAACTCTGCGGTCCTGTCTGTAGCACTGCTCAGCGCGGCGAACTGGCGTTTCGGCTCGCCGCCTTGATCGGTCATCCAGGCGCGGGCGGTGCGCGCGTTGGTCATCGTCTCGATGGTGGTAAAGGTCTTGGACGCGACGATCACCAGCGTCGTTTTCGCGTTCAAACCGCGCAGCGTGTCCGCGATATGCGCACCGTCAACGTTTGACACGAAATGGCACCGGGGTCCGTCGTGATAGGGTCCAAGTGCCTGTACCGTCATCGCGGGCCCAAGGTCGGACCCGCCGATGCCGATATTCACGACATCGGTAATGGCGCTGTCTCGGATCTGACCGGCAAACCCCTCCATGCGCGACAACGTCTCCAGCACGCCAGGCATGACATCGCGCCCGTCGACCGTCACCGGACCGCCATCAAGATTGCGCAGTGCAGTATGCAGGGCGGCGCGGTCCTCGGTTTCATTGATTGCAACACCCGCGAACATCGCATCGCGGCGGGCGGTCAGGTTTGCGCCCTCCAACAGCCGGATCAGGTCAGCGCGGGTGTCGGCGTCGATGTTGGTCTTGGAATAGTCCAGCAACATGTCACCGGTCTGCGCGCTGAAGTCCTGCGGCCGGGCGGGATCCTCGAACAGCGCAAGGATCGGTCGGTCGGCGATTGCAGACTGGCGGGAGGCGAGCGCGGTCCAGAGGTCCATCATGCGGCCCAGTGAATCGTTGCCTGATTGAGGACGGTCCTGACAGGGGCCTCGGCACGGCTGAGCGACAGGGCACGCTCAAGCGCTTCGCGCTTTTCGTCACCATAGATCACCAGATGCTTGGAAAGGGCCCCGTCAAGCGCAGCCGCTGAAAGCGTCAAGCGCGCGTGGCTTTGGCCCGGCACAGAGATCGGGCACAGGTGCGCCGCATCGGAGGCCAGCGCGGCCTCAAGCCCCTCGGCACCGGGAAACAGCGAGGCCGTATGCATGTCCACACCCATTCCCAGCACGAGAACCGAAATCGGCATATACTTGTCGATGGCGTCGCTTACTTCGGGGGCGGCTTCGGCGGCGGTCTTGCCGGCGCGGTAATACGGCGTGAATTGCGCCGCAGCCGCGCGTTCGGTAAGCAGCCGTTCGCGCAAGAGCGCCGCATTGGAATGGGGCGATGTTTCGTCCACCCAGCGCTCGTCCGTCAAGAGGATGTGCACGCGCGACCAGTCCAACCGGACCGCACACAACACGTCATAGATCGGCCCCGGCGTCGTACCGCCCGGCAGTGCAAGCGATGCGTGATCATGGGTAAACAAGCTGTTTTCAAGCTCGCCGGCCAACAGGTTTGCCAGATCGATCGCCAGCATGTCTCGGTCGGCATATTCGGTAATTTTCATGGGGAGACCTTTCGCCATTCTCGGCCATCACGCCGCATCATGTTGCCGGAGTCAATTGGCCCGTCGGATCCGCTTTCATAAGGTTTGGGCACTTCGTTGCGCGTCACCCACCCCTCTATGATCGGATCGGTCCAGGCCCAGGCCGCCTCGACCTCGTCGCCACGCATGAACAGCGTCTGGTTGCCGCGGATCACATCCATTATGAGTCGCTCATAGGCATCAACCTGGTCCGCTCCGTCTTCGCCCAACGCATCGGCGAAAGTCATGTCGAGAGGCACGTCGATCAAACGCATGCCGCCCGGCCCGGGTTCCTTGATGGTCACGCCCAGGGTGATACCCTCGTTGGGTTGCAGACGGATTGACAGCACATTGCGGTGATTGCCCGCCTCTGCCCCAAAGATGGAATGCGGCGTGTCCTTGAAGACCACAGTGATCTCGCTTGACCGCGCGCTCATGCGTTTGCCGGTGCGCAGGTAGAAGGGTGTCCCGGCCCATCGCCAGTTGCTGATCCGCGCCCGCAGCGCCACGAAACTTTCGGTGTGCGAGCGTGGCTCGCCAACCGCATCGCGATAGCTGGGATGGGTGCCATCGCGGGCCAGATACTGCCCCCGCACAATGTGATGCGGGTCCACAGGATCCAGCGCGCGGATCACCTTGAGCTTTTCGTCGCGCACCGCATCAGGGTCAAAACGCGCCGGCGGCTCCATTGCGATCAGGCACAACAATTGCATCAGGTGATTCTGAACCATGTCCCGCATGGCACCGGCCTTGTCGTAATATTCGCCCCGGTCTCCTACGCCTACGGTTTCAGCGACAGTAATCTGGATATGGTCGATATATTGGCTGTTCCACAACGGCTCGAACAGCATGTTGCCGAACCGAACGGCCATGAGGTTCTGGACCGTCTCCTTGCCGAGATAATGGTCGATGCGATAGATCTGACCCTCGTCGAAATAGGTAGCCAGCGTGCGGTTCAGGTCGCGCGCGGTTTCAAGATTCCGGCCAAAGGGTTTCTCGACGACGATACGCGCATCAGCGTCCGCCATGCCCCATTTCTTGAGCCGCTCCGCGATCTCTCCGAAGAGTGCCGGTGAGACGGAGAAATAATAGGCTTCGATCCGGTCCTCGCCCGACATGATCTCGCGCAGCCGTGCCCAGCCCTCTTCGCCGCGCGCGTCGATCTTCAGGTAGTCGAGCTGCTCAAGAAAGGCGCTCAGATGCGCATCGTCACAAGCCTGTTCGCCGCCGAATTCCGCAATCGCATCGCGGATCATGTCGCGGTAGGCCGCATCGTCCAGATCGCTGCGCGCGGCCCCGATGATACGCGCGCCAGAAGGCATCTGCCCTGCGCAGAAACGCCGGAAAAGACCAGGCAGGATCTTGCGGCGGGCAAGATCGCCGGTACCACCGAAAATGACCAGATCGAAAACCTCGACCGGAATGACGCGGGAAACCATTCTAACCCCTCCTCGGTACATTTCGCACGCGCGTGCCGTGCTACTGGCCTGCATGCGCCAATGTTAGCGCAATCATTAGCAACACAACTCAGGATCACAAGTCCGTGCACGCTTGTCGGGCCTCTTTTCCTTGGAACTGTCATACCGTAGCACAGAACAAACAGAACCCTACACAGCGCCTCAAGGACAACCCATGAAAGACAACCTGCAGGAAAATATCGCGAAATTCAGCGATCCGGCGGTGACGGCCAAGGGCGAAGCGCGCGCAACGGTCAGCCTGCGCGACCCACAGACGTTGTGGTTCAATACCGGAACGCTGTGCAATATCGAGTGTGCTAACTGCTACATCGCGTCGAGTCCGACGAACGATGCGCTGGTCTATATCACCGCCGACGAGGTATCCGAATACCTCGACCAGATTACAGCGCGCAATTGGCCGGTCCGCGAGATTGCATTCACCGGTGGCGAACCGTTCATGAACCCGCAAATCATAGACATCCTGGAAGTCTCGCTTGAGCGCGGTTTTGACGTGTTGGTGCTGACGAATGCCATGCGTCCGATGATGCGCAAGGCCGTGCAAAAGGGATTGCTGCGCCTGCAGGCCGCCCATCCGCAAAAGCTTACCATGCGCATTTCAGTCGATCATTACGATCCCGCGCTGCACGATGCGGAACGCGGGTGTGGCGCTTTTGACAAGACATTGCGCGGGATGGCATGGCTGCGCGACCACGGGTTCCGGATGGCCGTTGCAGGGCGTTCGATCCATGGCGACAGCGATAAACAAAGCCGCGCGGGCTATGCCGCGTTTTTCGCACAGCACGGGTTTGACATCGACGCCCATGATCCGGCCAAGACGGTGCTGTTTCCAGAGATGGACGAGAGCGTTGAAGTGCCCGAGATCACGACTGCCTGCTGGGCGATACTTGATAAGTCCCCTGAATCGGTGATGTGCGCAAGCTCGCGGATGGTCGTCAAACGCAAAGGTGCCGAAAAGCTTGCGGTCCTGGCCTGCACTCTGCTGCCCTACAGCCCCGAATTCGAACTGGGCGAAACCCTGGCAGATGCAGAACGCGACGTGGCGCTCAACCATCCGCATTGCGCAAAGTTCTGCGTCTTGGGCGGCGCGAGCTGTTCAGCCTAGCGCAACGACACGCGCGTTGCGCGGATTGCCCGATCCCGCTTTCCTCTGCCGCTTGACCCGCAATCTGTTTGCACCTTATCTGCCCTTCGGGCTATAGTCCGCCACAAGATATAGAACGACTTCAGCAAAGCTGGGAAATGACTTGAGCGATACGCCGGAAACCTCTGAAAACGAAGACGAAAACCGCCCCGTGAGGCCCGTATATGACGGCCCTACGGTGACAATCGAGGAGGAGATGAAGACCTCCTATCTCGATTACGCCATGTCAGTCATCGTCAGCCGTGCGATTCCAGACCTGCGTGACGGGTTGAAGCCGGTGCATCGCCGCATTCTTTATGCGATGTACGAAACCGGCAACACCCACGAAAAGAGCTATCGCAAATCCGCGCGTCCTGTGGGCGATGTGATGGGTCAGTATCACCCGCACGGCGATAGCGCGATATATGACGCTTTGGTGCGAATGGCACAGGATTTTTCCATGTCGCTGCCGTTGCTCGACGGTCAGGGCAACTTTGGCTCTATGGACGGGGATAACCCCGCCGCCATGCGCTATACAGAAGTGCGGATGGACAAGCCTGCGGCGTATCTGCTGGCCGACATCGACAAGGAAACCGTCGACTTTCAGGACAATTACGACGGCAAGCAAAAAGAGCCGACCGTTCTGCCAGCGCGGTTTCCGAATATGCTGGTCAACGGCGCGGGCGGTATTGCCGTGGGCATGGCCACCAACATCCCGCCGCATAACCTTGGCGAGGTGATCGACGCGACGCTTGCGCTGATCGAAGACCCTGACCTGACCTCCGAGCAATTGATTGAATACGTCCCCGGCCCCGATTTTCCGACAGGTGGGTTGATGCTGGGCCGCTCCGGCGCGCGCAAGGCATATCTGGAGGGGCGCGGTAGCGTCATTATCCGCGCCAAGACGCGGGTCGAGGAAATCCGCAAGGACCGTTTCGCGATTGTCGTGGACGAGATTCCCTATCAGGTGAACAAGGCGTCGATGATCGAAAAGATCGCCGAACAGGTCCGCGAGAAAAAGATCGACGGCATCGCACATGTCCAGGACGAATCCGACCGCAACGGGGTGCGAGTCGTCGTGGAGCTCAAGCGGGATGCAACGGCCGAGGTGGTGATGAACCAGCTGTTCCGGTTCACCCCGATGCAGACCTATTTCGGCTGCAACATGCTGGCGCTCAACGGCGGTCGCCCCGAGCAGCTTACCTTGCGAAAATTTCTCACATATTTCATCGACTTCCGCGAGGATGTCGTGGCCCGTCGCACCGCGCATCTGCTGCGCAAGGCGCGCGATCGCAGCCACATCCTGTGCGGTCTGGCCGTGGCGGTCACGAATATCGACGAAATCGTCGCGACGATCCGGTCGTCCGCCGATGCCGGCGAGGCGCGCGAGGCCTTGATGACCCGGCGCTGGCCCGCGAGGGACATCCTGCCCTACATCGCTTTGATCGACGATCCGACCCATACCGCGAATGACGATGGCACCTACAACCTCAGCGAGGCGCAGGCGCGCGCGATTCTGGAACTGCGGCTTCAGCGTCTGACGCAGATCGGCGTTAAGGAAGTCACCGACGAGCTGGAAGAACTGGCCGGCAAGATCAAGGAATACCTTGAAATTCTGGGATCCCGCGACCGGATCATGGGCATCATCGCCGATGAACTGCGCGAAGTGCGCGATTTGTTCGCTATCCCCCGCCGTACGGAAATCGTCGATTGGTCCGGCGATATGGAGGACGAAGACCTCATCGCACGCGAGGACATGGTGGTCACCGTCACCTCCGGCGGCTACATCAAGCGAACGCCGCTCGTTGATTTCCGCAGCCAGCGCCGGGGTGGCAAGGGTGTGTCGGGCATGGCCACCAAGGAAGAGGATGTCGTGACGACCCTTTTCGTGGCCAATACGCACACCCAGCTTTTGTTCTTCACCACCGATGGCATGGTCTACAAGCTCAAGACATGGCGCTTGCCGCAGGGCGGACGCACGTCCAAGGGCAAGGCCATCGTCAACATCCTGCCCATTCCGACCGGCGTATCCATTGCGGCGATCATGCCCGTGGACCGGGATGAAAAGGAATGGGACGACCTGCAAGTCGTCTTTGCCACCTCTGCCGGAACCGTGCGGCGCAACAAGCTGTCGGATTTCACCAATGTCATGCGCAACGGCAAGATCGCGATGAAATTCGAAGATGAACATGCCGACACGACTTTGATCAACGCACGCATCGCGTCCAATAATGACGACGTGATGCTGGTCACAAGTTCCGGCCGCGCGATCCGTTTTCCTGCCACCGATGTCAGGGTATTCAACAGCCGCGCTTCGGTTGGTGTAAGGGGTGTGCGTCTGAGCGGCGATGACAAGGTCGTTTCAATGTCAATCATTCGACACTTCGATGCGACCTCTGACGAGCGGCAAGCCTATCTGAAAATGCGCAGGGCTGTCGCAGGCTTGGCAGACGATGTTGATGTATCAGATGAAGATGAGGCGAACGCGAACGCCACTATTAGCCCTGATCGTTATGCGGAAATGTCAGCGTCGGAGAACCTGATCCTGACAATCACCGCACAGGGATCGGGCAAGCTGTCATCCAGCCATGATTACCCCGTTCGCGGGCGTGGCGGTATGGGCGTCACGGCGATGGACAAGGCGATGCGCGGCGGCGAGATCGTCGCGTCTTTCCCGGTCGAGATGGATGATCAGATCATGCTGGCCACCTCGAAAGGCCAGTCGATTCGGGTCCCGGTCGAGGGCATTTCCTTCCGGTCGCGCAGCGCTGGCGGGGTCAAGGTGTTCAACACCGGCCGCAACGAGGTCGTGGTCAGCGTCGCATGGATCGCCGATCAGGGCGAAGAGGAAATCGAAGCCGGCGAGGCGGAATAGCCTCGCCGCCTGTGCAGTCTACCGGACGCCATTAAAGATCGTAAATATCTCTGAACTTGGTCGTGAGATAAGCCAGCAGCGGCGCTTCTGTCGGTGCCTGCCCTGCAGCACGTTCGATGACCTCGCGGGGCTCGTAAAGACCGCCGTGAGTCTGAACATTGGCGCGCAGCCAATCGGTCGCAGGCGTTGTGTCGCCGCTGGCCAACGATATGTCCAGATCGGGCAAATCGCTGCGCATCGCTTCATGCAGACACCCCGCATAGACATTGCCGAGGCTGTAGGTGGGAAAATACCCAAAAAGTCCAACGGACCAGTGCACGTCCTGCAGGACGCCGTTCGAAGGTTTGTCGACCGCATAGCCGAAATCGGTTTCAAACCGGTCGTTCCAGGCCGCTTCCAGATCGCCCACCTGCAGGTCGCCTCCCATCAAAGCGCGCTCGATATCAAAGCGGAGCAGGACGTGGAGGTTATATTGTAATTCGTCCGCTTCGGTACGGATAAAACCGTCGTTCACGCGGTTCACGATGCGGTAAAACGTGTCGGCATCCGGGACGCCGAAATCCCCGAAAGCATCGCGCATCTGTCCGAACAGCCAACCGCTAAAGGCGCGACTTCGGCCGATCTGGTTTTCATAGATGCGGCTCTGGCTTTCATGAACGCCCATCGAAACGCCACGGCCCAGCGGCGTCAGTAGGTAGGCATCGTCAATGTTCTGCTCGTAAGCGCCATGGCCGACTTCGTGGATTGTCGAGTAGAAGCAATTGAAAGGGTCACTCGGACTGGTCCGTGTCGTGATGCGGACGTCCAGACCGGAACCTGAAGAGAAAGGATGCACGGCCTTGTCCACCCGGCCCCGGCTCATATCATACCCGAAGGTTCTTGCCAGGTGACGCGTCATTTTCATCTGTGCCGCTTCGTCATAGCTGCCTGACAGCTTTGGCGGTGCCTTGGCGGCCCGAACGGCCACGCGAAGGTCCGTCAGGGCCGGACGCAGCGCACCAAACATCGAAGCGATCTGGTCGCCGGTAGTACCGGGTTCATAGTCCGACAGCATCGCGTCGTAAACATTGCTTCCGGCGGCAAGTGCCTGGCCCTCTTCGCGCTTGAGGTCGATGACCTCGCTGAGAACCGGCAGGAAGGCGGCGACATCGTCCGCCGCACGGGCCTCGGCCCATTTGCCCTGTGCGGCTGAGGTGACACGGGCGATGCGGCTTGCAAGCTGCGCGGGCACCTTGGACGCGCGATCGAAATCGCGGCGGATATGGCGCAGCTGCGCGCGACCGACGTCATCCAGCGTCGCATCGTCGATCATCTCCAGCCATTCGCCAACGCGCGGGTTTAACCGGCGTTCATGCAGAATATGTTCCATCGCCGCCATTTCCTCGGCCCTTTGGGGGACCGCTTCGCGGGGCATCATGGTTTCCTGATCCCACCCCAGCCGTCCTGCGACCTGCGCCAGGGCCTGTGTGTCACGGGTAAACAGCATCAAATCATCATAGGCGGACATTGTCAGGCTCCTCTGAGCGATGTGGCGACGGGATAAAGCGACAAATGCCGCGCGCGGATGATGACCACCCACAAGAGCACGGCAATACCCTGGTGGAGAAGCGCGATGGGCATGGCCGCTTCGTAGAGAACGGTCGTGATGCCAATGGCGATCTGCACCCCCATCACCCCCATCACCGTATTGAACGCCACCCGCGTCCGACCATGGGCAGACCTGCGCCCGCGCAGCCACACGACGATGCCGAACGCCAGCAAGGCATAGCCGGCCATACGGTGAATGAACTGAACCAGACCGGGGTTTTCGATGAAATTGAGCCAAAGGGGTTCAATCGCAAACGCTTGCGGTGGGAAGAATTGACCAGCCATCAGCGGCCAATCAGTATAAGTGCGCCCTGCATCGATGCCAGCGACCAGCGCGCCGATAAGGATTTGCAGGAACGCGAAATGCATCAGGCCTGTGGACAGGCCTACCAGCTTTGTCTCTTTGGTTCGACGGGCCTGCATCAGGTCACGTTCGGGACGCCCCAGCGACAGGACATACCAGGTGATCAGTCCAAGAATGACGAAGGCCAGCCCCAGATGCGTGGCAAGGCGGCCGCTGTGAACATCCGTCGTCGTGGTGCCGGAGGTCACGCCCGAAGATACCATCCACCAGCCGATCGCCCCTTGAAGCCCGCCAAGCCCACCGAGCAGCAAAAGCCGTCCGGTCCAGCCCGCAGGTATCCGGCGTCGCAACAAAAACCAGAAAAAGCCTAGCGTCCAGACCAGACCAATAACGCGACCCATCTGCCTGTGACCCCATTCCCACCAGTAGATTACCTTGAAATCCGACAATTGCATCCAGGCGTTTTGCAGTCGGAATTCGTCTATTTCCTGATACTTGGCAAACTCCGCCTGCCAGTCAGCCTCACTAAGCGGCGGTATCGCGCCGGTAAAGGGGCGCCATTCGGTGATCGAAAGACCGCTGTCGGTCAGCCGCGTGGCACCGCCCACCAGTATCATAACGAACACCAGCGCAAAGAGCACCATCAACCAGACGCGGATCGCGCCTCGGGCGCCGCCGCGCCCCGCATCAATCAGGCCGGTTTGCGCGGGCGCGCGGACCTTTTCCGTTGTGCCTACCTCTTCGAAAAGTTTGCGTTTTTCGGCCATGCCTGCCTCCGGTTCGTGTGTTGCCCGATAGGTAGGGCACGCAGGTATAAACGTCTAGTCGCGCGCGGCCCAGCGGACCATTTGGCGCAGCATACCGTGGAATGCCTGCACGTCGGCCCGCGTTAGCGGCAGGCGAGACCACATGTTGCGCAGATTAATCTTCATCGACGCAGCCTTGTGATCGGGGAAAAAGAAACCTGCCGTCTCGAGCCGTTCCTCGAAATGCCGTGCGAGATGTTCGATCTCCGAATTGTCGGCCCAAACGGTGCCTGCCAGTTCCATGTGTGCCGGCGCTGTGGACGTCTGGCTGCGCATCCATTCATATCCCGTCAGCAGTACGCATTGCGCGAGGTTGAGCGACGGAAAGTCCCGGTTTACGGGAACCGAAATGATCGCATTGGCCCGCGCTATATCGTCATTCTCAAGTCCGGCCCGTTCAGGGCCAAACAGAACGCCGATACGCTCACCGCGCGCAATCCGTTCGGCGGCCATCTGCATGGCGCTTTCAGGGGTATGGACCTCTTTGGCCAGATCGCGGCCCCTTGCCGTCGTGGCAAAGACGAAATCGCAATCGGCAAGCGCATTGGGCAAATCAGGACTGAGCCGAGCGTTATCCAGAACGCGGCCCGCCCCGGATGCCATCGCCACGGCCGCCGGATTGGGCCAGCCATCGCGCGGCGCCACGATGCGCATGTGGTCGAGGCCGAAATTCAGCATCGCACGCGCGGCCGCCCCGATATTCTCGCCCATCTGCGGGCGCACGAGAATAAAGGCGGGCTGGGAGGGTGGTCTCACGGTCATGCCCGCCTCATAGCCGCGCGCCCCGCCGTTGCCAAGCTTGGCTTGCGTCATGGGCATTTTCTTTGGTGCCGTGATAGGCTAGGCAACCGGGAACAAGACCCAAAGGACAGCACCATGGACGCCCCCGAACAGCCGCAACTCTATCTTATCACACCGCCGCAATTCGATCTCGACCCGTTCAAGGAACACCTTGCCGCCGTGCTGGACACCCACCCTATCGCCTGTGTGCGGCTTGCGCTCGCGACACGCGACGAGGACATGCTGTCGCGCGCCGCCGATACCTTGCGCGAGGTGACGCATGCACGCGATGTGGCGCTTGTGATCTCAGAGCATACGTTGCTGGCCGCGCGGCTTGGGATCGACGGCGTGCATCTGCTGGACGGTGCGAGGTCGGTCCGGCATGCCCGCAAGGAACTGGGCGACGATGCCATTGTCGGCGCCTTCTGCGGCGGATCGCGCCATGAGGGCATGAGCGCAGCCGAAGCGGGAGCGGATTACGTGGCTTTCGGCCCTGCGCGCGCCTCCGCCCTCGGCATGGGCGATCACGCAGAAGAGGATGTGTTTCACTGGTGGTCCGAAATGGTCGAAGTACCCTGTGTCGCCGAAGGCGATCTGGACGAGCCCACGATACGTGCATTAGCCCCCTATACCGATTTCTTCGGTATCTCCGAGATCTGGTCGGACGACGATCCTGCCGCCGCGCTCAAACGGTTCGTCGCAGCAATGGACTCATAGGAATACCCGCTCGATCACCCACCAAACACCGATGAGGGCAATGGTCAGCGATCCGGTCACCGACACGGCGCGGAACATCACGGGGTATTCGCGCGCGCTCCATTCGGCTTCATCCAGCGGTGCGTGGCGCACGGCATACCACGCCCCCCACAGCAGCGCCGCCGCCAGGGCGATCACGGTCAACTGACCGACTTCCACACCCACATTGAACCCGACAAGCGCGGGAATGAACTGATCCTCCGGCAGGCCGAATTCCCCCAGAACGGAGGCAAAGCCCAGACCGTGCAACAACCCGAAACCAAAGATGATCACCGGTCGCCAGGGGGTAAGGCGGGCAAGCCAGATATTCTCGACCGCGACATAGACGATGGATGCGGCGATCAGCGGCTCCACGATGCTGGCGGGAACGGTGACGAACCCCAGCGCGCCGAGCGCTAGCGTAACGGTATGAGCAAGCGTGAAGGTGGTGACCTGCCACAAGAGCGGCCCCAAATGCGTCGATAGCAGGAACAGTCCAAGCACGAACAGGATATGATCCAGCCCCTGAGGCAAGATGTGGTCGAATCCAACAGGGATATAGGATGCGAATGCCTGCCAACCGCTTTGCGCGTTCCCTCCGGCAAGCGCGATCCGTGCTTCACCGCCGCCTTCGATCAAACCGGTAAAGGGCTCATTGACGCCCTGCTGACGCAGCACCAGCGACCCCGAACCGTCCGGCCAGTTGATCACGATTGCCTGCGCGCCATCCGGAAGCGGCGCGGTCAGCCGCCATTCGGCGATGCGTGGCAATTCGGAATCGACCCCCTGCGGAATTTCCAGCGCGGCGGTCGACAACGCAAGCGGCGCGCCGTCGGCTGCCAGCAAAGGATGCGCGTTCCACTGCGCCAGAATCTGCGGTGCCCTCGCCGTGATCTCATCTTCGGACAGCGCGCGCAGGGCGTCGTAATCAGCGGCCTGCGGGGTGTCATTGGTATCCTCGACCTCGTCCAGATCGACACCTGCCAGAAAGGCTTCAAGATTGATCCGCAGTGTCAACTCGGCCTGCCCCGCCGCTGCTGACAGGTCTGCAATGGTTGGCACGACTTCGTGAGCGCGCACCTGGGCGCTTGACAATATCAATGCGAAAGTCAGCTTTATGACAACTTTGGTAAAGGATAAGTTCATGTTTTTCAGGACCCTCGCGGTATGCGTTCTTCTTGCGGCCACGCCGGCCATTGGTCACGAACTATGGATCGAACCCGAGCAGTTTCAAGTCGAAAAGGGTGCGCCTCTGCGCGCCGACATTCGCAACGGGGAGGAATTCGAAGGCACCGATCTGGCCTATTTCGAAAACCGCAACACGCGTTTCGATCTTGTAATGGGCGACCGGATTGCGCCGGTCGAGGGCCGTATGGGCGACAGCCCGGCGGTTCAGACCGCGGCACCCGACAGCGACGGCTTGCTTGTCATCGCGCATGAGGCAGCGCCCAGCAATCTGACCTATACCGAGTGGGACGCATTCCTCAGATTCGCGGAACACAAGGATTTCCCGGACGCCGCGGCAGACCACGTTGCCGCCGGCTGGTCGCAGGAAAATTTCCGCGAACGGTATACCCGCCACTCAAAGGCACTGGTTGCGGTCGGGCATGGTGCCGGAACAGACCGTCCACTGGGGCTGGAGACGGAATTCGTCGCGCTGACCAATCCATATGACGAAGGTTTCGATGGCACCATGTCGGTCGAATTGCATTATCAGGATGCGCCGCGAACCGATGCGCAGATCGAGGTTTTCGACCGCGCGCCGGACGGATCGGTCAACATCACAATGTACCGAACCGACGACGCGGGCCGCGCGGTGATCCCTGTCAGCAAGGGGCATGCCTATCTGTTCGATGCCGTCATGCTGCGACCAGCTGCGGATGCCGGTGAGACGGACAAATCCCCGGTTTGGGAGACACTTTGGGCGTCATTGACCTTTGCCGTACCGGAATAGCTTGCGCAAAACGACATGACGCGCCAGAACCTGCGCCATGACGACGACACCTGACATCCTTTGTATCGGCTCGGTTCTGTGGGACGTCGTCGGACGGTCCGAGAACGCCATGCGTCAAGGTTCCGACATGCCCGGCCGGATAAGCCGCCTGCCCGGTGGCGTTGCGATGAACATCGCGATGGCTTTGGCGCGTTTCGGGCTGCGGCCTGCATTGCTGAGCGCTGTGGGACGGGACGCCGAAGGGGACGAACTGATCGTCGCCTGTGCGGCGCGCGGGCTGGTGACGGATTTGATCTACCGGTCTGACGATCTGCCCACGGACCGCTACATGGCCGTCGAAGGGTCGAACGGACTGATTGCTGCCATCGCCGATGCCCATTCGCTGGAGGCAGCAGGCGACAAGATCCTGCGCCCGCTGACGAACGGCGAATTAAGCGCGCCCTATGCCGGTGCGGTCGCGCTGGACGGGAACCTGACGCTCGATCTGTTGTCGCTGATTGCGCGCAGCGATCTGTTCGCGCAGGCAGACCTGAGGGTGGCACCCGCGTCTCCTGGCAAAGCGCTGCGGTTGGCACCCTTCCTGCAAGCTTCCCGTGGCACCTTCTATGTCAATCTCGAAGAGGCAGGATTGCTTTGCCAAACCGCATTTGACACCTCGGAATCCGCGGCGCGCGGATTGCTGGCGCGCGGGGCGGTGCGGGCGGTCGTGACGGACGGCGCCAACCCTGCCACAGTGGCCGGGGCGGATGGTCTGGTAACGTTGGTTCCCCCAACGGTCATTGTCGCGCGGGTGACCGGTGCTGGCGATACCTTCATGGCCGCCCATATCGCTGCGGAGTTACGCGGCCTGACCGCCGGCAGTGCCCTGGAAAGCGCGCTTGAAGCGGCGGCGCTGTACGTATCGGGAGAGACAAAGATATGAGCCTGGAAATCCGGTATTCCGACGAGGTCAAACGCGCCCGGAACGACGGCGGCCCGCTTGTTGCGCTGGAAAGCACGATCATCACCCACGGAATGCCCTTCCCGCAAAACCTTGCGGTCGCGCGGCAGGTCGAGGCAGACGTGCGCGCCGGAGGGGCGACGCCCGCGACCATCGCCGTCATCAAAGGTGTCCTCCATATCGGGCTGGAGAACGCGGCGCTGGAGAATCTCGCGCAGGCGACAGACGTGGCAAAGCTGAGCCGGGCAGACCTTGCCGCCTGCCTTGCCACGGGCGGCACAGGGGCCACCACGGTCGCGGCAACCATGATCGCCGCGCATCTGGCCGGTATCGGCGTTTTTGCGACCGGCGGGATCGGCGGCGTGCACGAAGGCGCTGCGCAGACATTCGATATCTCGGCCGACCTGATGGAACTGGCGCAGACGCCTGTCACGGTCGTGGCCGCCGGTGCCAAGGCGATTCTCGACGTGCCGAAAACGCTTGAGGTGCTGGAAACCCAAGGTGTGCCGGTCATTGCGGTCGGACAGGACAGCTTTCCCGCATTCTGGTCGCGCGAATCCCCGCTCAAGGCACCGCTGCGAATGGACAGCGCCGCCCAGATTGCGGCGGCGCACCGGATGCGTGCCGCCCTTGGCCTGCCCGGCGGACAGCTTGTCGCCAATCCGATTCCGGCGACGGATGAAATCCCCGCAAGAACTCTCGCGCCGATCATTGCGCAGGCACAGTCAGACGCGACGGCGGCATGCATCAAGGGCAAAGCTGTCACGCCGTTCTTGTTGCAACGTATCTTTGAATTGACGCAAGGCCGCTCGCTGACGGCGAATATCGCATTGGTGCGCAACAACGCCCGCCTGGCGGCTGAAATAGCGAGGCATCTGATTCGCTAAACTACGTTGATGACGGCAAAGAGCCATTGTAGCCTGCGTGATGAAGCCTTAGCTGTACCGGGTGAATCGAGCCGGACAAAGACCTGAATGAACACTCCTTTCGATCCTGATCCCGTCATCCCCCGCCGCAGCGTCGTCGCAAGGCTCAGGGCGAGCTTCCTTACCGGGCTTGTGGTGATCGCACCCGTGGGCCTGACCATCTGGCTGATCTGGAGCGTGGTCGGCTGGATCGACGGCTTCGTGCTGCCCCTGGTGCCGCTAAGCTATCATCCCGACCGGCTGATCCAGGATCTGCTTGGCCTCGACCCCACGTCGCAGATCAACGTGCGCGGGTTCGGCGTAATTATCTTTCTGCTGTTCACCATCATCATCGGCTGGATGGCAAAGGGGATCATCGGTCGCTCGCTCATCCGTTTCGCCGAAAGCCTGGTGGAGCGGACGCCCGTGGTCCGATCAATCTATTCCGGGATCAAACAGATATCCGAGACGATCTTCGCGCAATCCGAACGCAGCTTCGAGACCGCCTGCCTGATCGAATATCCACGCCGGGGGATTTGGGCCATCGGCTTTGTCTCGACTCATGCCAAGGGCGAAATCTCGCGGAGGTCGGGCCCTGAGGACGAGATGATGTCGATTTTCCTGCCAACAACACCGAACCCGACATCCGGTTTTCTACTGTTCCTGCCCCGCAAGGATGTCGTCTTTCTTGACATGTCCGTCGAAGATGCCGCCAAGCTCGTGATTTCTGCCGGTCTGGTCTATCCGCAGCCGCGTGTCGACGATGAAGGCAATCCTTTACCGCCAAAACTCGAATCCAAACCTAACTGAACATGTCCTTCAAATCGATGGAGCTGCGGTTTCCTATGGCGTCGATCCCATCACGCAGGAACGTCTCGGCGGCCGTGATGCCGGCTTGCTTCAGGCTGGACAGAACAGCCAGATTCGGAACCATCTTGGTCGCGACCGAAAGTTGCTCCATCAGTTCGTCGTCGGCAATCATATGCACCCTCACGCGGCTCATCCGGCCCTGTGGCAGGGTGCCGTCATCCAACAGCCGTTGCACGAATTCGATTGCGCGCAATTCCCGCAGGAGGCTGGAATTGAAGCTGATCTCGTTGATCCGGTTCTGGATCTCTTGCGGTGTGACCGGGGTATCTTCACGTTCCAGCGGATTGATGTTGATGATGACAATGTCGTCCGGCAGGTCGCCGTCATAGAGCGGGAACAGCGCCGGATTGCCGGTATAGCCGCCGTCCCAGAAAGCTTCGCGCCGGCCGGTTTCGACGTCATCGATCTCGACCGCCTGAAAGATCGTCGGCAGGCACGCCGAAGCCATGATCGCCGCCGGGGTGATTTGATCGCCCTGAAAAATGCGGATCTTTCCGTTTCGCACACGCGTGGCACAGATGAACAGATAGGGTGCTTCGGACCCGCAAATGTGGCTGTAATCGAACTTTTCCACAATGTCGGCCAGCGGGTTTTTGTAGAACGGCCCGTAGGCATAAGGCGAGATATTCTGCGACCAGAACTGGCTTACCGCCAGCGGCAAGCTGTATGACAACGCCTGTGACAGCGCTCCGACACCGAAAGGAGCCATCCAGTGCGCCAGGCGCAGATCGGAAACACCCGCCACCTGCATCCAGAGCCATTCCAGATTTTCGCGGGCGGCTTCCGGACCGCCGGTCACCATGCCCGCCTTCAATGCAGCCCCGTTGAGGGCACCGGCGGAGGTGCCGGAAATCCCGCAGATCTCCAGATCAGGCTCTTGCAGCAGCCGGTCCAGCACGCCCCAGGTAAAAGCGCCATGGGCACCGCCCCCCTGCAACGCGAGATTGATCTGCTTGCGGGCCACGCGCGTCAAAGCGCCGTCCAGCCGCCGTCGACGCTGATCGTGGTTCCGGTAATCTGCGCCGCCGCGTCCGAACACAAGAAGGTGGCCGTACCGCCCAACTGCTCGACCGTCGCAAACTCCTTGGACGGCTGACGCTTGAGCATGACATCGGCGATGACCTCTTCTCGGGTCATGTTGTATTCTTTCATAGTATCGGGGATTTGCTTCTCGACGATGGGGGTCAACACATATCCGGGGCAGATTGCGTTGGCGGTAATCGGTTCCTCGGCCGTTTCCAGCGCGGTGGTCTTGGTCAGTCCCACGATGCCGTGCTTTGCCGCGACATAGGCGGATTTGAAGGGCGACGCCGTCAGTCCGTGAGCAGAAGAGATGTTGATCACCCTGCCCCATCCCGCCTTGCGCATCATCGGCAGCGCGATGGCAGTCGTGTGGAAGGAAGAGCTGAGGTTGATGGCAATGATCGCGTCCCATTTTTCGACCGGAAATTCGGGAATGGCAGCGACATGCTGGATCCCGGCGTTATTGACCAGGATGTCACAGCGACCCGCGTCCGCGATCAGCTGACGGCATTGGTCACCCTTGGACATATCCGCCTTGATATAGCGCGCCTTGACGCCATGCGTTTCGGCGATTTCGGCAGCAAGGGCGTGATCTTCTTCTGTATCGGTGAACGAGTTCAAAACCACATCCGCCCCCGCCAGCGCCAGCTCGCGCGCGATGCCCAATCCGATGCCGGAATTGGAGCCGGTGATAACGGCAGTCTTGCCGGTCAGATCGATCGTAAATGCCATTGCGCGTCTCCATGTTTGGTATATGCGCTGTCTATCGCAAATGCTGCACCTGCGAAAGAGCGCGGATATCTCGTCAAAGGGTAGAGTGCGCCGAAAAAAAACGCCCGCGCAAGGCGGGCGTCAAGTTATTGAGGCAGGTTTCATACAGGCAAGAAACCTATCGAGCAGTGAGTCCTTAATAAATGAAACCGGCCCGAACGCCAAGCTAAAAGTTTGATAACTCTGGCCTTGAAGGCTAAGCCTAGACACAACAAAACAAGGGCAGAGCAGGATTGTTGCCAAAATGAGCATGGAGTTTTTCCAGATCAAACGGGGCGTTGGCGTCCTTTCTTCACTGATTCTCTGTGCCGGTATCGCCAGCGCAGAGCCACAGCACGGCATTTCCATGTATGGAGAGCCGGCCTTGCCCCCTGATTTCACAGCGCTGCCCTATGTTAACGCAGAGGCACCAAAGGGCGGGCAGATCACGCTGGGCAACACCGGGGGGTTTGACAGCCTCAATCCCTTCGTGGCCAAGGGAACCGCGCCGTGGCAATTGCCTTTCTTTACGCATGAGGCACTGATGGGCCGGTCCTGGAACGAACCTTTCACGCTCTACGGTCTGCTGGCCGAATCGGTCGAGACGGCACCGGACCGCTCCTGGGTCGAATTCACCTTGCGCGAAGGGGCGGCGTTTTCGGACGGCACGCCCGTGACCGTGGACGATGTGATCTTTTCCTATCGTCTGCTGGGTGATTCGGGTCATCCGAAATATCACGGTCTGGTCGCGCAGATCGAAACCATGGAACAGACCGGCCCACGCAAGGTCCGGTTTACCTTCAGTACCGATAACCGCGAACTCGCGTTGCTGGCAGGGATGCGCCCAATCCTGTCGCGCGCCCAGTGGGAGGGAAAGGAATTTGCCAACGCTCCGCTACAAGAGATCCCGCTGGGCACCGGCCCCTATACCATCAGTGCCTTTGAAGGCGGCCGCTATGTCGAGCTGACGCGAAACCCCGATTACTGGGGCAAGGATGTCCCGGTCCAGCGCGGCATGCATAATTTCGACCGGGTCCGTCTGGACTTTTACGGCGATGCCTCGGTGATGTTCGAAGGGTTCAAGGCTGGCGAGATCTCGGCGGTCCGCGAATTCAGCGCACTGGATTGGGCGCAACGCTACAATTTCCCGGCTGTGACGCGCGGCGATATCGTCAAGACCGTCGTGCCGCATCAAAAACCGTCGGGCATGACCGGGTTCGTGATGAACACCCGTCGCGCGCCGTTCGATGACTGGCGGGTACGCGATGCGATGATCGCAGCGTTCAACTTTGAATACATCAACGATACGCTGAACGGCGACGCACAGCCGCGCATCACCTCGTATTTTTCCAATTCCATCCTCGGGATGACACCGGGGCCTGCGGCGGGTCGCGTGGCGGATTTGCTGATGCCCTATCAGGACAGTCTGCCGCCGCAGGCGCTCAGCGGTTATGCTTTGCCTGTGTCGGACGGGTCGGTCAGGAACCGCGCGGGCATCCGTGCCGCGATGCAGCAGCTTGAGGCGGCCGGATATTCCGCAAAGGACGGCACAATGCGGCGCGGCGACGGCACGCCGCTGACTTTCTCGTTCCTCCTTGCCAAGGGCAGCACCGAATATGTCGCCATCGCAGAGATCTACCAGCAGGCGCTCAAGCGTCTGGGGATCGAGACCACCATCGAAACCGTCGATGATGCGCAGCTTGTGGCGCGCACGGCGACATTTGATTTTGACATGACGATATTCCGTCGCGCGCTGTCCCTCAGCCCCGGCAACGAACAGAAGTTCTACTGGGGTTCCGAAGCCGCCGATCAGGAAGGATCACGCAACCTGATGGGTACGCGGTCCCCCGCGATAGACGGTATGATCGAGGAAATGCTGAGCGCGCGCGCATCCGAGGGTTTCGTCGCAGCCACGCGTGCGCTGGACCGTGTTCTGACGGCAGGGCGCTATGTAATCCCCTTTTGGTCCTATGCCGAAGGCCGGATCGCCCATGTCAAGGAAATGCGGCACCCCGACAGCTTTCCCATCTATGGCGACGGACCGGAATGGATGCCGCAGGTGTGGTGGTGGCAATCGACGGAATGATCGTCGCAAAACCGTAACACCGGTCGATTAGGCCAAAAGCATCAATATTCTCGTTCTCTGCACGGGCAACTCTGCGCGCTCCATCCTTCTGGAATGCCTGCTGTCGCGTCTGGGCGAGGGCCGGGTCGTCGCATATTCCGCCGGTAGCAAGCCTTCGGGCAAGGTGCATCCGCAATCGCTTTCGCTGCTGGAGGCGGAAGGTTTTGATGTGACCGATCTGCGCTCCAAAAGTTGGGAAGAATATTCTGGCGATGGCACCGTGATGGATATCGTCATCACTGTCTGCGGATCACCCGCAGCAGAGACTTGCCGGATATGGACCGGCACGCCGCTGCTCACCCATCGGGGTGTCGAGGATCCTGCGGCCGCAACGAAAGCCGCCCAGCCCATCGCCTTTCGCGAAGCCTATGTCATCCTGCGCCGCCGCGCGACGGCGTTCCTGGAAGCTCCGTTCGAGACGATGGACCGCAAAGCCTTGCAAGCCCATCTGACGGTCTGCGCAGACATCGACTGAGCCGACATTATCCCGCCAAAGCGGTTGTCGGATCGGCCATCACGGGTAATAACCTCGCTAGACGAGCGAGGTGACCCAAAGCACGGTCGCATCTTCGGGGCTGACCGAAACGACGTTATGCCCCATCGATGCATCGTAATATGCGCTGTCGCCGCGCCGCATCTCGATGGGCTCGTAAAATTCTGTATAGAGCCGCACGATGCCGGTCAGCACATAGAGGAATTCCTCACCGTCATGGCGGACCCAGCCGTCGAATTCTTCCATCGTGCGGGCGCGGATGCGCGCGCGATAGGGCAACATCTGCTTTTTCCGCAGGCTGTCGGCCAGCAACTCATGCTCATAGGTCGCCGTCGCCTTGGCCGTGCCTTCACCCATCCGTGTGGTGGCCAGACGCCCGTTGACCTGCCCGGCGGAGGGGGGTGTGAACAACTGCGGTATCGTGATCTCCAAACCCACAGCGAGCTTTTTGAGCGCGTCATAGGTCGGTGACATCTGCCCGTTCTCGATCTTGGACAAGGTAGAGCGCGCCAGCCGCGCTTGGCCCGCCGCCTGCTCCAGCGTCCAGCCGCGCGCCTTGCGCAATTCACGAACACGCAAGCCAAGATCAAGCGGCGGCGCGTCGGGGCTGGCACCGTCCTCTCGGGCGATCCGGATCATGTTGCGGGCTTCTTTGTCACTCATGCCGGTCGCTATAAGCTGCGCCGCCGCGGCTTGCAACGCGCGCGGCGGCGGGCTAGCCCTTGGCGAATGATCTCGCTGTTTGACGATGGGGGCTTTGCGCCCTGCCCGGATGATTTCAACATGGCCGCGCATGTGCTGGGCCGTGCCAAGACAAGTCCGGACAAAATCGCGTTGCAGATTCTGGGACCGCACGGCGGTGAAGCCTTTACTTATCGCGCCTTGGAAGCCGCTGTTCTGGGAACAGCAACCGGACTTGTGCAGCACGAGTTTCGTACAGGCGACATCGTCCTGATGCGGCTGGGCAATACCGTGGACTTTCCGATCGCATACCTCGCCGCGCTGGCCGCCGGCATGGTGCCGGTGCCGACGTCTTCGGCATTAACATTGGTTGAGACGGCAAAGATCATCGAGACGCTGCACCCGGCGGTGATCTTGCACGACGACGCTGTGGCCTGCCCTGATGATCCGCGCATCCTGCCGCTGGACGATCTGCGCGCCATGCGCCTGCTGGTGCCGGCTAGGTATCATCGCGGCGATCCGAACCGCCTTGGCTATATCATCTATACCTCCGGAACCTCCGGCGTTCCGCGCGCGGTAATGCATGCTCATCGGGCGATCTGGGCGCGCCAGATGATGTTCGACGGCTGGTACGGACTGCGCGAGGATGACTGCGTGCTGCATGCGGGCGCGTTCAACTGGACCTATACGCTTGGAACCGGCTTGATGGACCCTTGGACCATGGGGGCGACGGCGCTGATCCCTGCGGCCGGGACCAGACCTGATACCTTGCCGACCCTTCTGGAAGAAAGCCGTGCAACAATTTTTGCGGCCGCTCCAGGTGTTTACCGGCAGATACTCAACCATCACGGCAATTTCAACCTTCCCTACCTGCGCCACGGTCTCAGTGCCGGAGAGAAGCTGCCACAGGGTATCCGTGCTGGCTGGGAAAAGGCTATCGGCACGCCGATCTACGAGGCTTACGGCATGTCGGAATGTTCTACCTTCCTGTCCAGCAATCCAGGCCAACCCGCGGTGGGCGACGTTCTGGGTCGCCCCCAACCGGGTCGCCGCATCGCCATATTGGGCAAGGACGGCCCCGTCGCGCTCGGACACGAAGGCACGATCGCCGTCCATCGCAGCGATCCCGGCCTGATGCTCGGCTACCGCGACGCGCCTCAGGAAACGGCCGCGAAATTTGCCGGAGACTGGTTCCTGACCGGCGATCAAGGTGTCATGGATGCACAAGGCCAGATTTCGTATCTGGGCCGCGCCGACGACATGATGAACGCCGGTGGCTTTCGCGTGTCGCCCATCGAAGTGGAACAGGCGCTGGCGGGCTTTGAAGGCATCACCGCAGTCGGAGCCGCAGAAGTCGAAGTAAGAAAAGACGTGCGCGTGATCGCTGCATTCTATACCGGCCCGGCCGCGCTGGACGAAACCGCCCTGCGCCGCTATGCCGAAACCAACTTGGCGCGCTACAAGCAACCGCGCGTCTATATTCACCTGCCGGAACTGCCCATCGGGGCAAACGGCAAATTGCTGCGCCGCGCTCTGGCCAGCCAGTACGAGGCGCAATCCAATGACTGACCCTATCAAGCTCGACATCATGTCGGACCCAATCTGCCCCTGGTGCTATATCGGCAAGACCCATCTGGACAAGGCGCTGGTGGATAATCCGCAGCATCCGTTCGCGATCGAATGGCATCCGTTTCAACTGAATCCCACGATGCCAAGGTCCGGGATGGATCGGCGCGAATATCTTGAACACAAATTCGGTGGCAAGGAAGGCGCTGTGCGCGCCTACGCCCCCGTTGTTGAAAGCGCCGAGGCTGCCGGCCTCAAGATCGATTTCGAAGGAATGCGGCGGACACCGAACACGCTTGACGCCCACCGCCTTATCCATTGGGCGGGGATCGAGCGCAAACAGAACGAGGCGGTTGATGCCCTGTTCCATGCTTATTTCGCAGACGCGCGGGACATCGGCAATCCCGAAGTGCTGGCTGACATCGCGGACGGGATCGGCATGGACGCGTCGCTGATCACAAGACTCTTGCAATCGGACGCCGACCTCGAAGATATCCGCGACCGCGACGCCCATAGCCGCCAGATGGGCATTTCCTCCGTTCCGACTTTCATCGTTGCCGGCAAACATGCGGTTCCAGGAGCCCAGCCGCCTGAACTTTGGACCAAAGTGATTGCGGAGCTGACGGCCTGACGCATCCAAGAAATCATTTTACTTATTGCGCTGTCCTGCTCTATAATAGTTGTCATAAGGGGCAAAAAGCCTCAGCAAAAATGACCTTTGAGCAGGTGTAAGGCAGTGAAACAGGCGACGTCCTCGGCGGCGGTGCAGTCCCGTGTATCTGAAATTCGGTTAATGGCGATGGCAGAGATTGCTGTTGGTGGAACCGGTTTGGATGGCCAGCACTATTACAACGAACTTCAGGGCCTTCTGACGCGGCCCTTGACGAACGAATTCCTCGAAGCAAGCGTCATGCTTGCCGTGATCGCGCGGATCAGACCCAGCAAAGCCGTGGCCAATCTGCAAAAGCTGCGCACCCGGTTCGTAGCCATCGAAGCGCTAGCGGAATTCAACGCGTTCGAGCAGCGGATCAAGAAATATCTGGCCCCCGCAGTGCTGACCAATCACGGCTACCACGAACATAATTTTGCCAGTGCCGATCACAGTGCCATCTGGGCGCAGGTCGACAGCCATCTGCGGACCCTGCGTCGCGCTGGCTACGAGGTTTTTCTGAACTCCGGCACATTGCTGGGTGTGGTGCGCGATGCGCGGCTGATTGACCACGATGACGATATCGACCTTGCCGTGATGCTGAATGCTACCACGCGCGAAGACGCCGCACAGGAATGGCGCAATCTAAGGTTCGTGCTTGAGGACCTTGACCTTTTCGAGACGGATTTGCCGGGCATGCCAGGCATTTACAAGCTCAAGCCTGCGGGCGATGTGGAGATAGATCTGTTCCCCGCTTGGGTAGAGGGCGGCCGCGCCTTCGTCTATCCCCACACAAACGGATCGCTGACTGCCGCCGACGTGCTGCCGCTGCAACCCTGTGCGCTTACCGGCCAGGCCATTCCCGCCATGCCAGAGCTGATGCTGGCCGAAAACTACGGTGAAAACTGGCGCAATCCTGACCCTTTCTTCAAATTCCCCTGGGCCGCCGCAAACAAGCGCTTTGCCCCCTTCCTTGAAAGGCTTGTTTGATGCAGCCCGTCTATGATCCCGTGTTCGACCAATCCAACCTCGTGACACCGCGGGTGGTGTTGACCTATGGTACATTCGACCTTTTTCACTATGGCCATGTGCGCCTGCTGCAACGGCTGTCGGCAATGGGTACTGAGCTGATCGTGGGATGCTCCACGGACGAATTCAATGCGATCAAGGGTAAGACCAGCGTCATGGCGTTCGAGCAGCGGCGCGCAATTCTGGAAAGCTGCCGCTATGTCAGCCGCGTCATTCCTGAGGAAAGCTGGGGGCAAAAACGCACCGATATTGTAAACTACAACGTCTCGGTTTTCGCTATGGGTGATGATTGGCAGGGAAAATTCGACGATCTGGGCGATCTGACATCCGTGATTTATTTGGCTCGGACCGAAGACATCTCGACGACCCAACTGCGCGACCAGATCGGTCGGACGGCGCGGCGCGCAGCGGGCTGATCGGGCCGGACTGACCGGCATTGTGTCATTCACAACCATGAGTTAAGAAATGTTAAGGCTGCCAGCATATCTTCTGGCTCGAAATTGCCGGAGCATCTCTTGACCCCCAATTCCCCTGATTTCCGCATGGCGCGGCCCGAATTCGTTGCGTTGATCGCCATGATGTTTTCGACCATCGCCTTTTCCATCGATGCCATGTTGCCTGCCCTGCCCCAGATCGGTCAGGAGCTTTCGCCGCTTGCCCCTGAACGCGCACCGCTGATCCTGAGCGCGTTTCTGATGGGGATGGGGTTGGGAACCTTCATAACTGGCCCCCTGTCCGACGCTTTCGGCCGGCGTCCGGTGATATTCGCCGGTGCCGCTCTCTATATCCTGTCCAGTGCGGTGGCGTGGGCGAGCGAGTCGCTGGAACTGATGCTAGTCGCCCGGCTTTTTCAGGGGTTGGGTGCCGCTGGCCCGCGTGTCGTGGCGATGGCCGTGATCCGTGATCTCTATTCAGGCCGTGAGATGGCGAAAATCGCGTCCCTCGTCATGATGATTTTCGCACTGGTGCCTGCCATTGCGCCTGCGCTGGGAGCGCAGATCATCTGGACGGTGGGTTGGCGGGGGATCTTTGCCGCATTCGTCATTTTCTCGCTGATCAGCCTTCTGTGGATGGGTTTTCGGCTGCCGGAAACCTTGCCGGCAGAAAAGCGCAGGCCACTGCGAGTGTCGCTCATGGTGGATGCGGTGCGTCAGATGTTCGCGCACCCTGTCGTGCGGCTGTCTATCCTGGTGCAGGCATTGGCGATGAGCATGCTGTTCGTCACGCTGATGCAGATCCAACAGATCTACGATGTGCTTTACGGTCGTGCCGAGACGTTCCCCTACTGGTTCTGTCTGGTCGCGATCCTGGCGGCAAGCGCAAGCCTTCTCAATGCGCTGCTGGTCGTGCGCTATGGCATGCAGATGTTGATCACGATCACGCTAAGCGGACAGGTCCTGCTGTCATTTCTGTTTCTGGTGCTGGATCTCGGACACACCGAATACGGCTTTGCCTTTTTCGTGCTTTGGCAGACCTGTCTGTTCTTTCAGGCGGGCCTCACGTTAGGCAATCTTAACGCGCTGGCGATGGAGCCGATGGGCCATATCGCCGGCATGGCCGCTTCTGTTATCGGGGCCGTGGCGACCATCACGGCGGCCGCCCTGACCGCGCCTCTTGGGACGCTTTTCGATGGGACGGAAAGGCCTCTGATCCTGTCCGTTCTGGTCATGGCAATCGCGGCGTTTGTGCTGATGATTTACATGCACGTCGTCACGCAACGCTCTGAAACTAAGCCCTGATCTTCGCCTTTTTCTCTTTCGCGACGACATGCTCGGCCAGGTCGCGTGCAATGGCAAATCCGCCTTTGATCTTGTCCGTGTCATTTTTCCAGTCGCGGCGCACGATGATCTTGTTATCCCTGACCTTTGCCAGCCCGCGCTGATCCTGAATGAACTGCACCAGCCCTTCGGGAGAGGCGAATTTGTCGTTGTGGAACTGGATCGTCGCGCCCTTGGGTCCGCCATCAAGCTTTGCAATCCCCGCGCGCTTGCACATCGCCTTGATCCGCACGACCAGCATCAGCGTATTGACCTCACGCGGCAATTTGCCGAATCGGTCGATCAATTCCGCGGCGAAACCTTCCAACTCAACCTTTGTTGTCAGGCCACTGAGACGACGGTAAAGGCCCAGTCGCACGTCCAGATCGGGCACGTAATCCTCGGGGATAAGCACGGGCACCCCAAGATTGATCTGCGGTGCCCACTGGCCGTCGTCATCGGTAACGCCCTCCATCTCGCCAGAGCGGATCTTGGCGATCGCCTCTTCGAGCATGGATTGGTACAATTCAAACCCGACATCGCGCATCTGACCTGACTGTTCCTCGCCCAGCAGGTTTCCTGCGCCGCGAATGTCCAGATCCTGCGACGCCAGCGTAAATCCGGCCCCGAGCGTATCCAGCGAAGACAGGACACGCAGGCGTTTTTCTGCTGTCGGCGTCAGTTTCGTGCGCGGCTTTGTCGTCAGATACGCATAGGCGCGCGTCTTGGACCGACCCACGCGACCTCGTATCTGGTACAGCTGCGCCAGCCCGAACATATCGGCGCGATGGATGATCATGGTGTTTGCCGTTGGAATATCGAGACCCGATTCAACGATCGTCGTCGCCAGCAGGATATCGAACTTGCCATCATAAAACGCGTTCATCCGGTCATCCAGCTCGCCCGCAGCCATCTGGCCATGTGCCACGACATAGGTAAGCTCGGGCAATTGATCCTGAAGGAACTTCTCGATTTCCGGCAGATCGCTGATCCGGGGAACCACATAGAACGACTGCCCGCCGCGGTAATGTTCGCGCAGCAAAGCCTCGCGCAGGGTCACGGCGTCGAATTCGCTGACATAGGTGCGGATCGCCAGCCGGTCGACGGGCGGCGTGCCGATAATGCTGAGGTCTCGCACACCGGTCAGCGAAAGTTGCAGCGTGCGCGGAATTGGCGTCGCGGTAAGGGTCAGAACGTGGATGTCGGTGCGCAGCGCCTTCAGCCGTTCTTTGTGGCCCACGCCGAAATGCTGTTCTTCGTCGATGATGAGCAGACCGAGGTTCTGGAACCGGATACCCTTGGCCAGCAATGCATGGGTGCCGATGACGATATCCACCGAGCCGCGCGCCATACCGTCGCGGGTCGCGGCGGCCTCTTTCGCGCCGACAAAGCGGCTGAGTTGGCGCACGTTGACAGGCAATCCGCGGAAACGATCGGCAAATGATTTGTAATGCTGCCGCGCCAATAGCGTCGTGGGCGCGATGACCGCTACCTGAACGCCTGACATGGCCGCGACGAACGCCGCGCGCATGGCAACTTCTGTCTTGCCAAATCCAACGTCTCCGCAAATCAGACGATCCATCGGGTTGCCGGACGTCAGATCATTCACCACATCTTCGATCGCGCGCAGTTGGTCATCTGTCTCCTGATAGGGAAAACGCGCGCTGAACGCATCCCACAAACCCGGAGGCGGCTCCAGCACCGGCGCTTTGCGCAAAGCGCGTTCCGCCGCGATGCGGATCAGTTTGTCCGCCATCTCGCGGATGCGTTGTTTCAGCTTGGCCTTCTTGGACTGCCACGCGCCACCGCCGAGCTTGTCGAGCAGACCTTCTTCGTGGCCGTATTTCGAAAGCAGTTCGATATTTTCGACCGGCAGATACAGTTTCGAGCTCTCGGCGTATTCCAAAACCAGACATTCATGCGCCGCACCGGCAGCGGAGATAACCTCCATCCCGTGATAGCGCCCGATTCCGTGGTCGACATGGACGACCAGATCGCCGGGGGTCAGGGATTGAACTTCGCTCAGGAAATTCTCTGCACGGCGCTTGCGTTTCGGGCTGCGGATCAGCCGGTCACCCAAAACGTCCTGTTCGGAAATGACGGTAAGACCCTTTGCCTCGAAACCGTGTTCCAGCGCCCATACGGCCAGGTACAGACCGCGTTTACCCAGCCGCGTCGCATTGGAAATCGGGATGGCCTCTGCCACGCCTTCGTCCTCGATGAGACCGGTAAGCCGCTCGCGCGCGCCTTCTGAATAGCTTGCGATGACCACGGGGCCCGACTGCATTTTCGCTTTGATATGCGTGGCAAGGGCTCCGAAGAGGCTGATGGATTCCTGCTGGCGCTCGGGTGCAAAATTCCGACCTATGCGACCTCCGGCATCCAGAGCATTCGGCCCCGTAGGTTGTGGAAGGGCCGTCATCTGGATCACGCGGTGGTCTTCTACGGCCGCGTCCCATGCGGAATCATCCAGATAGAGCCCCGAAGGCGGCGCGGGTTTGTAGACACTGTCCATCCTGGACCGGCTCGCCATCGCGATCTTGCGAGTCTCATACTGGTCCGCAACGCTATCCCACCGCGCCAACCGCGTCGGCGTCAACTGGTCATCCAGCGTCACGGTTGCTTGCGGCAGGTAATCGAACAGCGTTTCAAGGTCATCCTGAAAGAACGCCAGCCAATGTTCGAATCCCTGATGTTTGCGGCCCGCCGACACCGCTTCATAGAGCGGATCATCCGTGCCAGCGGCCCCGAATTCGATCCGGTAATTCTGCCGAAAGCGGGTGATCGCCGCCTCGTCGAGAATGACTTCGCTCACCGGCGCAAGTTCCACCAGATCGAGTTTTTCGGTCGTCCGCTGGGTGGCCGGATCAAACCGTCGTGCGCCGTCCAGCGTGTCCCCGAAAAGATCGAGCCGCACAGGACCCAGATCACCCGGCGGATAGATGTCGATAATACCGCCGCGCACGGCGTAATCACCCGGTTCCAACACGGTCGGGCTTTGAGCAAATCCCATACGAACAAGGAAATTCCGCAATGCCTTTTCGTCGATCCGGTCACCCACGCGGGCAGAAAACGCAGCATCCCGCAGCGTGGCCCGCGCCGGCACCCGCTGCGTCGCGGCCCCCAGTGTGGTAAGCAGGATAAACCGATCCGGCATTCCGTGCGCCAAAGCGGCAAGCGTCGCCATCCGCTGCGCGGAGATGTCCGCGTTGGGCGATACGCGGTCGTATGGCAGGCAGTCCCAGCCGGGAAAGATCAGTACCGGCATTTCGGGGGCAAAGAACCGCAACGCGGATTGCATCGCGGCCATGCGCTTGTCGTCACGCGCCACGTGCAACACGGGCTTGCCGCGCGCTGCGATTTCGTCCAGCAGCAGGCGGGCGTCATATCCTTCGGGCGCGCCGGAAAGGGTCAGTTTAACGGGATCGGTCATAGGGCGCTTATGTGGGCCTGCACTGGCGGTCGTCAACCGTCACCAGACGACAGCCGACACGTTCTGCAACATACCCCACAGGGCGGTGCAGAATATCGAAACCATGCCGATGATCTGCGTATAAAGCCGGTGTCGCAACAAACGTTTGCGCAGGCGTTCGCCCGTGGCGTCTTCTTGCTGGATCAAGCGCGCCGTTGACAGGCTGAGCAGGCCAACGAGCGACAACGGAAACGCCAGCAGCATCACGGCTTGTGCGAATTCGAACCGGTAGTAAAAGCCAAGCAATCCCAGCATCGTCAGTAAAAAGCATCCAAATCCCAAAAGCCAAAGCCCGGCAACGTTGGTTATATAGAGCATCCGGTTGGTATAGATCCGCACGAGGCCTTCCAGATCTGCCTCTGCCTGTCCGCCCTGACGGCGCGCGCGCAAAACCATGTCAAAGGGCACGCCCAACACCCAATGGCTCGCCATCGACCACACGCAAGCCAGCACAATCCAGTACCAGAGGTTGGAGAACGAGCGCATATCGATGAGTTCGAAAAGGGTCTGGTACCAGTTCAATGCCAAGTCTCTTGGATAAGGTCGCGCGAGCTATAACGGGGACGCGCGGCAATTCCTACCCTTGAGACGCGCAAAAATTCATGCAACCCCATGTGTGCCAGCAAAAAAGGGAATTTCCAATGAATCCGGTCTACGCCCCCTATCCTGCGACGCGTTTGCGACGCACACGCCAAAACTCCGCTATCCGCGATCTCGTTCGCGAAAACAGCCTGAGCGCTGGAGACCTGATCTGGCCCGTTTTCGTTCGCAGCGGCGAAGGGATCGAGGAACCGGTTGCGTCGATGCCAGGCGTCATGCGTCGCTCTGTCGACAAGGTCGTTGAGGCCGCAAAGGACGCCGCCGCGGTTGGCGTCGGGGCGATCTGCGTGTTTCCCTATACCGGGCTGGAGGAGCGGACAGAAGAATGCGCCGGAGCGTGGGACCCCGACAACCACGCGAACCGCGCAATCCGCGCGATCAAGGCAGCGCTGCCCGATATGGTCGTGATGACGGATGTGGCCCTCGATACCTACAACATCAACGGCCATGACGGTTTTGTCGAAAACGGCGAAATCGTCAATGACCGCACGGTGCAGGCATTGGTCAAGATGGCGTTGGCGCAGGCCGAAGCAGGTGCCGACATCATCGGCCCGTCAGACATGATGGACGGGAGGATCGGGGCGATCCGAAGCGCGCTTGAGGGCGCGTCGCACCAGAACGTGATGATCCTGAGCTATGCCGCGAAATACGCCAGCGCATTCTATGGACCGTTCCGTGACGCCGTAGGCGCGTCAGGCGCGCTGACAGGGGACAAGAAAACCTATCAGATGGACCCCGCAAACAGCGACGAGGCACTGCGGTTGGTTGCGCGCGACCTGTCCGAAGGTGCGGATATGGTCATGGTCAAGCCGGGCTTGCCCTATCTGGACATCTGTCGGCGCGTCAAGGATGCCTTCGGCGCACCGACCTTTGCATATCAGGTGTCCGGTGAATTCGCGATGATTCAAGCGGCGGCGATGAACGACTGGATCGACCGCGAGCGCGTGATGATGGAAAGCCTGATGGCGTTCAAGCGTTCGGGCTGTGACGGCGTCCTGACCTATTTCGCCCTGGATGCGGCGCGCTTGCTGAATGCTTGAGGCGAAAGCCCGCGCAATAGGGCGCTAATGCCGTGACAGCTAAGCATTTCCGGCGTATATTCGCCGACAAGCCGGAAAACCGGCAACGAGCAGGTGTTTGAACAAAAGAAAGCAGGCAAAACCAATGAATACTCCAATGATCTCGCGGCGTCTATTTACGCTGGGTGTGGCGGCAAGCGCGGGAACGCTTGCAGCATGCGGCAACGGCATTGGCGGTCAGGGACCGCAAACCATAGACGCGCGGGTGGATGCGACGCTGAACCAGATGTACTCGACCTATCCCAACACGCGATCGCTGGCAGAAAAATCCAACGGGATGCTGGTCATGCCGCTGATCACCGAAGCAGGATTAGGGTTCGGTGGCGCTTATGGGCGCGGAGCGCTGCGGGTTGGCGGCGTGACGGTAGACTACTATTCCATCACCCGCGCGTCAGGTGGTTTGCAGATCGGCGCACAACAATATGCGCATGTGCTTTTCTTCATGACGGATGACGCCCTGACCAATTTCCGCCGCTCGCCGGGTTGGGCCGCAGGCGCGGATCTGGAATATGTCATCTCGGACCAGGGCGATAGCGTTACGGCAGAGACGACGACCGTCCTGGCACCTGTGCTAGCGGCGGTGTTTGGGCGTGCAGGTTTGCGCATCGGTGCCACACTCGAAGGCACGAAATACACCCGTATCATCCCCTGAAGCCTTGATCGCGCGGTTGGCCAAGGCTGACCGCGTCTTGGATGATTCCTGAACGCGTTCTTCACAGTGTCCTTCAGGGTCCGGCAGGAACGGCCCGCGCAAGAGCACTGAAGCCCCCTTGCGGTGGATACGGGTGCTTGACGAGGTTTCAAGCTGCGTTTTGTTCCGCCCGATGCAACAGCGTTGCGGCCTGCAGGATACCCTGCACAGAATCCTCGATCTTCGTCATCACAGCGCTCAACTTGCGCTCCGAGATGAGAAGTCTTCGGACAATTTCATCCAAACCTTCCGTCGCTCCGGTGAATTTTGCGCGTTCAATCTTACACATGATACGGGTCAGCTCCAGACCGGTCAGCATCCGTCGCATGTCCTTGCATTGGCAGGAAAAAGCGCTCGCGCGTGCTGTCACGTCGCGCACCGCTTCCTCTGTCTGCCCGGCAAAATCGATCTGCAATTCGCGCAGCAGTTCGAAATCCTTCGCTTCGGGTTCCAGCCCCTTCACCACCTCTGCCATGAGCATCGCCGCGCTGAAGACAAATGTGGCATTGCGCATCTGATCTCCGCCAAGCCCGGCAGATTTGTGGAATCTTTCGACGGCCAGTGACAGATCGGTAGACATCTGCTGGTGGTTGGACGAGATGACGCTGATCGGGCCATCCGCCCCTTCAAGCCGCGCAGCCTCGAGCCTCATGTTATAGGGTATTTGAACCGTCTCCTTGAAAAGCTGGCGTACATTTTCGGCATCGACCTCAATGGCCCGGATGTTGAGATTAAGCGTGATCAGACCACCAAGACCCCGGAGTAATGCGCGGCCCAGCTTGTCATTCCGGCTTTGCAACTCGCGGCAAAGCGATTGCGTCATGAAATCGGCATAGTGATTATACCCCAACGCGACGATGCCCTCTTTGAGTGCCTCAACGCTTTGGCTGACATCGCGGGTGCCGTCTTCTTCGGCGGCGTGCAAGGCACGATATAAACTCACGACCTGAGGCTGAACGTCAGAAGTCGACTTGAGCCGAACAGAAAGATATCCGCCCTCTACCGGCAGAACGACCGCGAAAACCCAGTACAATCTGCCGTTTTTTGTCCTGTTGCAGACATAGGCACCCAGCGGCTGACCTTGCTGAATGGCTGACCAGAGCAAGCCAAAGACAGCCTTTGGCATGGACGGATGGCGCACCAGCTTGTGCGGCGCTCCGATCAGCTCTTCTTTGCTGTATCCCGAGACACGAACGAAGGTTTCGTTGCAGGATCGGATGATACCTCTTTCATCCGTTCGGGAAAAAAAGAGGTCGAAAAGCTCAAAACGATCCGTTTCAGGCTCATCAAAACAATTGGGCATAAAGGCGCTCCAGAGGATTCTATCCCCGATGTTTTGACAGATGAGCCTTATCGAACGGTAAATTCTATCGAGTCAGGCGAAATAGTCCGTGCCGGGCTAGCCTGCCTGGCGTAATCGCTGGATCAGGCTCGACGTGTCCCAGCGCCCACCCCCCAGTTTTTGCACGTCCTTGTAGAACTGATCGACCAGCGCGGTGATCGGCAAGCTTGCGCCCGTCTCATCGGCAGTGTCCAGGCAGATGCCCAGATCCTTGCGCATCCAGTCGACAGCGAAACCGTGTTCGAAATGGTCATCCAGCATCGTCTCGTAGCGGTTCGTCATCTGCCAGCTGCCCGCGGCCCCCTGGCTGATCACCTCGACCACGGCGCGGCCGTCCAGTCCCGCCTTTTCAGCGAAATGCAGCGCCTCGGAAAGGCCTTGCACCACCCCCGCGATTGCAATCTGGTTGCACATCTTGGTCATCTGACCCGCGCCACTGTCGCCGATCCGGCAGCAGATCTTGGAATAGACCTCCATGATCGGCAGCGCGGCATCAAACGCACCCTGATCCCCGCCACACATGATCGACAGCTGGCCGTTTTCCGCGCCCGCCTGACCGCCCGAGATTGGCGCATCGACAAAGCTGATACCCGCATCACCCGCCGCACCGTAAAGTTCGCGCGTCACCGCCGCGGAAACGGTGGTGTGGTCAACGAACACGGAACCTTCGGACATGCCCGCGAAGGCCCCCTCGCCCCCAAGGCAAACCGACCGCAAATCATCGTCGTTGCCGACGCAAGCCATCACGAAATCCGCGCCCTTCGCGGCCTTGGATGGCGTATCGGCCGCCGTGCCACCATATTTCCCGGCCCAGCTTTGCGCCTTGGCATCGGTGCGGTTGTAGACCGTCACATCATGCCCTGCATTTTGCAGATGCCCTGCCATTGGCGCGCCCATTACGCCCAGTCCCAGAAACGCCAGCTTTGCCATGTGCTTTTCCTTGTTCAATCGTTGCGCTATTGCTCGAACCTACCTACCACCCTGACCTTCGAGGTCAATCACGACCCGCTCAAGGAGACCTGCATGGCCGAGCTATTCCGATGGCTGATCCGCATCACTGCGGGCCTGATCGTAACGGCCGTGGTGGCGATCAGCCTCGTCTACTGGCTGGCTTCGCGGTCGCTGCCGGACTACGATGCAACGGTCGTCGTGCCCAACCTGGGCGAACCGGTCGAGATCGTGCGCGACAACGCCAATGTGCCACATATCTTCGGGCAGTCCGACGAGGATGTGTTCTACGGTCTTGGCTTTGCCCATGCGCAGGACCGTTTGTGGCAGATGACGACGATGCGGCGCACGGCTCAGGGTCGGCTCAGCGAGGTTTTCGGTCCCTCGACGCTGAGCATCGACAAATTACTGCGCAGGCTTGACATCTACACTCTGGCCGTCGCGTCCGTCGAGGCCTTGGACCCGCAGAGCTATTCCGCCTTGCGGGCTTATTCCGCAGGCGTCAACGCGCGGCTTGACCAGATCAACAGCGACGCGTTGGGCCGTGGCGCGCCCGAAATGTTCATCTTCAACGCGCCCCTCGCGCCCTGGCGGCCAGCGGATTCAATCGCCATCATCAAGCTCATGGGGCTGCAATTGTCGCGTCATCTGGACGCCGAAGTCATGCGTGCGCGGGTATCGCTGGCACTGCGCGATGAAGAGCGTCTGAAAGATATCTTGCCCGATCACCCAGGTCCGGGCGTCGCCGCCCTGCCCGAATACGCGCAGATTTTCCCGACCGCAGAGCGTTTCGCTGCCGCGGTGCCGATGGACAATCACCCACTGTCGCCTTTCAAACGCGCAGCCCTCGCTGGTGCCTCGAATGCATGGGCCGCAGCGCCCGCGCGGTCAGCGTCTGGCGGCACGCTTCTGGCCAACGATCCGCATCTGGGATTCACCGCGCCCGCGATATGGTATCTTGCACGGCTGGAGTTGCAGTCGGGCGGCGTGATCGGCGGCACCATACCGGGATTGCCGGTGGTATTGACCGGGCGCAGCGCCGATCTGGGCTGGGGGCTGACATCATCCAACCTGGATGACCAGGATGTCTATATCGAGGCTCTGAACCCCGACAACAAAAAACAATACCGCACAGAAACAGGTTTCAAGGATTTTACGCAGCGAGATTCAATCATCACAGTCGCTGGGGAGGATCCGGTGACATTGAGCCTGCTCTGGACGGATAACGGCCCCGTGCTGCCTGGTTCTCATTATAACCTCGGGACAGTCACCCCCGCAGGCCACGTGGCGTCCCTGTCCTGGACCCTCCTCAGCCCACGCGATACGTCGCTGTCCGCGGCGATGAAGCTGATGCACGCCAAATCCGTTGCCGAAGGGATCGAAGCGTCCAAGGGCTACATCGCGCCGTCGCAGAACCTGATCCTTGTGGACCGCGAAAATATCGCTCTGAAATTGATCGGTGCCATGCCGCGACGTGACGCGGCGCACCAAAGTCAGGGCCGAATGCCGTCGCCGGGCTGGATTCCCGCCAACAGATGGCAGGGGATGCTTCCGTTTTCAGCCAATCCGGGCTTCGTCGCCCCTGTCGGCGGGATCCTTGGAAACACCAACAACAAGATCGTTGACCGCCCGTTCCCCAATCACGTCTCTTTCGTATGGGGTGACACGCAACGCATCCAACGCTGGCAACGCCTGATGCAGGGGCGCGAGGTCCATACCAGAGACAGCTTTATCGAAGCACAACTGGACACGGTCAGCTTTACCGCACGGTCGCTGCTGCCGCTGATTGGCGCGGAGCTGTGGTTCACCGGCGAAGCGGCTCCCGAAGGAACAGACGAACGCCAGCGCCAGCGCGCGCTCTCGCTGCTTGCGGGATGGTCGGGAGAGATGAATGAACACCTGCCCGAACCGTTGATTTATGCCGCCTGGCTTCGTGCCCTTCAGGCCCGTCTGATTCAGGATGAACTGGGTCCGCTGGCCGATGAATTCAATCATGTCGAACCGCTGTTCATCGAGCGCGTGTTCCGCGACGTAGAGGGTGCGGGCGTGTGGTGCGACGTGATCCAGTCCGCACCAAAGGAAAGCTGCGCCGATATGGCCCGGCTGGCGCTGAACGATGCGCTTTTGTGGATAAACGAAACCTGGGGACCGGCGCTGGAATCGCTGCGATGGGGCGACGCACACCAGGCAACCCATGACCACCCGGTGCTGGGCCAAGTACCTCTGCTGCGTTATTTCGTTAACATCCGCCAATCGACATCCGGCGGCGACAATACCCTGCTTCGCGGGCGCACCAAGGGATCCCTTCCTGATCCGTTCCAGAATGTGCACGGGGCTGGATACCGCGGTGTCTATGATTTTGCCGACCCGGACAGCTCGGTTTTCGTCACTTCCACAGGGCAGTCAGGGCATTTCCTGTCGCGCCATTACGACGACCTTGCCCAGCTTTGGCGGCGTGGTGAATATATTCCGATGTCGCTGGATGCCGGCCTTGCCCGCGCCGCGTCGGTTGGCGTGACCCGTCTGGTGCCAGCGCAGTGACATCCCTGCGAGTTATTTTGTTCAACAAACCCTACGGTGTTTTGCCGCAGTTCACTGACAAGGGCACCCAAGGCGATAAACGTCCGACCCTTTCGAGCTTTATTGACGTCCCCGGTTTTTACCCGGCCGGGCGGCTCGACCGCGACAGCGAGGGGCTGATGGTCCTCACCGATCACGGCCCGCTGCAAGCGCGCATCGCACATCCGAAATACAAGCGTGCTAAAACCTACCTTGTGCAAGTCGAAGGAACGCCCGACGCCGACGCCATTGAGCGTCTGCGCAAAGGTGTAATGCTGAAAGATGGCCAAACCGCCCCTGCGGAGGTACGGATTGCGCCGACACCCGAAACCCTCTGGCCGCGCGACCCGCCGGTCAGGTTTCGCAAAACCGTTCCCGATGCGTGGATCGAAATCACCCTGCGTGAAGGTCGCAATCGTCAGGTGCGCCGCATGACGGCGCATGTCGGTCTGCCAACGCTCCGGCTGATCCGGCTTAGCGTTGGCGACTGGCACCTCAATGATCTGATGCCCGGCGCATGGCGTTACGCCTCCGCAAGTGGGCCTTAGGATGCCTGAAGCGATAATTCAGGTCGCTTTACACCGACGATCGGTGGCAGCGCTGGGTCATGCCTTTCATGCGAAAGCACGGGTGATGGCAACGCCCGCCGTTGCCGACACGGCCGTCAGTAAAATTCCCCAGCTCAGGTCCGTCGCCACCATTTGCGGGGTCCAGTCGCGCAGCGTGGCAAGGTTGGTGAATTCATATGTGCCATAGCCCAAGGCACCAAGGATCGCGGCGTTGCCGAACACCCACCACAGGCTTTTGTCCTGCATCACCGCAGGCCAGGAGACAAACCACAGCAATACCCCGACATAGAACGCATAAAAGATCAGCGCCGGCAGGATCCGGAACCTGTCCAGCAGCAGCGGACCAATATCGCGCTCGAATACGGGTTTTATAAGATAGCTCAAACCAAAGAAATCGATCACCAGAAAAATGCCGAAAGTCGCGAAATAGAGGATTGGCAGGCTCATGACAGACGCTCCGTTAACCATATGTGATCTAACATATGCGGCTATGTCAGGAAAATTCGAATTTTCCGCGCATATTTTTAGGCAGCCGACTCATAAAACTCGATCCACAGCCTGACCGATGCCAATTTGATCATCGACAGGAAATTGCGTGGCGTCTTCTCGTATCGGGTTGCGATACGGCGGAACGAGGCTTTCAGCCTGCCAAAGAAACGCTCGATTTTGTTGCGTTCCCGGTAGATTTCAGCATCAAATTCGGCGGGCAGTTTGCGGTTGGCCTTGGGAGGGATCACGTCGATAGCGCCCTGTTCCCAGATCAAGTCTCTGATCCAGTCTGC
>JAGXFI010000145.1 GCA_024637305.1 Sulfitobacter sp. | reverse complement strand
GATGTGCAGATCACCCGCGAGTCGCCCAATTACCGGATCGGATAAAGGATGCTTATCTGGCCTTTCCGGCACGGTTTAAACCGGTCATCCAAGCTGTGACGCCGGGCGCAAGGATTGCGGCGGCGATCGGGATTCTCGATCAGATGGCAGACGGATTGGCCGCTGAGCAGGCGTTGACACGTTGGTCCCGCGCCAGCCGCTATGCCGGATCAGGTGACCGTGCGGCTGTGCGGGATCATGTGTTCGACGTGTTGCGCATGCGCCGAAGCGCTGAATGGCTCGGCGGGGCGGGCACAGGGCGCGGACTTATGATCGGGCTGCTTCGGGCGCAAGGTGTTGATATAGATCGGGTTTTTACAGGTGACGGCCATGCGCCAGAGCCTCTGTTGGATCACGAACGCGCCGTACCGTCCGAACAGATGCCGCAGGACGTCGCGTGGAATCTGCCGGATTGGTTGATACCACTTTTCGATGAGTCCTTGGGACCAGATGCAGACGCGGCGGCCCGCGCCCTGCAGGATCGCGCGCCGGTGACGTTGCGTGTGAATCTGGCCAAGACTGATAGCGCTGAAACACGCCAAAGTCTCATCGCGGAGGGCATTGAAACGCGGCTGAATCCCTTGGCGGATACCGCGCTCACGGTTTTGTCCGGTCCGAGAAAAGTCCGCAACAGTTGGGCTTATCGGCAAGGCGAGGTGGAATTGCAGGATGCAGCAAGCCAAGCCGTCGTAGCCAGTCTTCCGGCGGCGGCCCGTGTTCTGGACTATTGCGCCGGTGGCGGGGGCAAAGCGCTGGCGTTTGCCATGCGTCCCGGAACGGCTGTCTTTGCCCATGACGTGGATCCGGCGCGAATGAAGGATTTGCCCGCGCGTGCGGAACGTGCGGGGGCGGAAATTGTCTGCCTTGGCTCCGACGAGCTTGAGACACGCGCGCCCTTCGATCTGGTTTTGTGCGATGCGCCTTGTTCGGGCAGCGGTGCGTGGCGCCGCGCCCCTGAAGGAAAGTGGGCCTTGACCCCGGACCGCTTGCGCGTGCTGTGCGATATCCAGGACAGCATCCTCGATCAGGCTATGGCGTTGGTTTCCACGCAAGGCACGCTGGCTTACGCGACATGCTCCGTTCTAGACGTCGAGAATGAAGATCGTGTGAATGCGTTCGTGGCCCGGCATCCTGCCTGGCGTATCGCGCATCAGCATCGTTACCCGATAAGCGCGGATGGCGATGGCTTTTTTGTGACACACTTGACGCGAGTATCGTAGTCGGTCTACTCAACTAAAAGGTGCAAGATGCGTAGTTAAGCGCAGATTAACGTTTCGTATCCAGATTAAGGGTGCGATTCGGATTGATTGGGACGCATTGTGACGCAGCTGAAAGACACAGAAACAGGCAGCCTTCTGGGGTCCGGCACCGGACGTTTACATTTGCTGGTGATCGCGGCCATCCTGCTTGGAACAGGAGCGATCATTTTGCCAAACGGGCTTGCTCGTATGGGCCTTGCGACTGCCGCTATGACCCTCGGGATGCTGTATTTGGGCGTGATGATCCTGGAAAACCACCGCTCCCGAAATCGACGTGATGTGTTTGAAACGGTCGCGAAGTTTATCGAAAAAGACAGCGCACCGGGTTTCGTCACCGCCCCGGACGGCGAAATCAAGGCGCAAAACCTTGCAGCGCAAAGCCAGTTCGGCAACGTCTACAGCGGGACCTTGGCCGGCAAATTGGTGGACCGGTTCGCCAACCCTTCGGGAATTATCTATCGCCTGCAATCGCGCGCAGAGGCGACAGGTTCGGCGCGCGAGGACATTGTGACGCGCAAGGAACATGTGCGGCTGTCCGTGCATGACATGGGCAATGACGGGTTCGTCTGGCGGGTCGAGACAATCGCGGACCGGCAGATTGGCCGTTCCGGAGGGGAGCAGGCGGGGCTGCCGATGGTCATGATCGGCCGTACCGGGGCCGTATTGTTCATGAATGATGCGGCGCGTGAACTTATCGGTATGCGCGCGAAATCACTTGATCAACTTTTTACGCAACTGCCGGTAACTCCCGGGGCGATTATGGAAATTTCAACCGCTGACGGCGTGCGCAACGCGCTGATCGCCGAAACGGATGCCGGTGTCGGCCGTCGCGCGCTCTATTTTCTTCCCGCGCCCGAAACCAGCAGCCAGTCGCGGCAGTGGCAGGTTTTCCACGACTTGCCCGTGCCGATGATCAAGGTGGCACCGGACGGATCGGTGCTGTCTTTCAACCGTATGGCATCAGGGCTGATAGGTATCGGATTGAGCGAGGGCGTGCATCTTTCATCGCTCATGGAAGGTTTGGGGCGTTCGATTTCCGACTGGTTGGCAGATACGCTGGCGGGTCGCTTGATCCAGAAATCCGAATTTCTGCGCCTGACCCGCAGCGACCGAGAGGTGTTCGTCCAGGTGACCCTCAACCGTGTGACGGAAGAGGGCGAACCGTCCCTGATTGCGGTGCTTAACGATGCCACCGAACTGAAATCCCTTGAGGCTCAATTCGTCCAGAGCCAGAAAATGCAGGCCATCGGGCAACTTGCCGGCGGTGTTGCCCATGATTTCAACAATCTGCTGACCGCGATTTCGGGCCATTGCGATCTGCTGCTTTTGCGCCATGATCAGGGCGATCCGGATTACAGCGATCTGGTGCAGATCAATCAGAATGCCAATCGGGCCGCAGCGCTTGTTGGCCAGTTGCTGGCGTTCTCTCGCAAGCAAACGCTGCGCCCTGAAACGCTTGATATGCGCGATACGCTTGCGGATCTCACGCATCTTCTCAACCGGTTGGTCGGAGAGAAAATCACCTTGACGCTCAGCCACGATCCAGTGCTGGAGCCCATACGGGCAGACAAGCGGCAGCTCGAACAGGTCTTGATGAACCTCGTCGTGAACGCCCGCGATGCGATGCCCGCAGGTGGCGAGATCAGGATCGAGACGGAGTGTGCCAAGCTGACAGCGCCGATGACACGCGATCAGGTGACGTTGCAGGCCGGGAAATATGTGATCCTGCGCGTCAGCGACGACGGGACCGGCATCGCGTCAGACAAATTGCAAAAGGTGTTTGAGCCATTCTTCACGACCAAGCGAACGGGCGAGGGGACGGGACTGGGGCTTTCGACCGCGTACGGTATCGTTAAACAGACGGGGGGGTTCATTTTTGTGGATAGCACGCTTGGCGTCGGGACGTGCTTCACGCTTTATTTCCCCGTGCTGGAAGCGACGGAGGTGCCGGAAGCTGCGCCCGTCTTGCCGCCCAAGGTCAAGAACGCGCGCCACGGCGATGGTGTCATTCTGCTGGTCGAGGACGAAGCGCCCGTTCGGGCCTTCGCCAGCCGTGCGCTCAGAATGCGCGGCTATACCGTGCTTGAGGCGGATTCTGCCGAGGCAGCCCTGCAAACGCTGGAAGACGAGAGCCTTAACATCGACGTCTTTGTGACCGACGTCGTCATGCCCGGTATGGATGGGCCCAGCTGGGTCCGAGAGGCACTGAAGGTCCGACCCGATACGCGCGTCGTCTTCGTGTCAGGCTATGCTGAGGACAGCTTTGGCGAGGCGCAGATGCAAATCCCGAACTCCGTCTTTCTCCCCAAGCCGTTCTCTCTCAATGACCTTACGGAAACAGTGCATAATCAATTTCACTAGGGAATGGCGTCGTAGAAAGCGAATTCATCTGCGAATTTGCGTCGAAAGCGCTCCTCAATGTCGGGCGAAAGGGAAATGTCCATTTCAGGTGACACATTCTCTTGCGTCAACATAAACTCGAGATCCAGCCGCTCTGACACAAACTGTTGCAGGCGCTGCTGATCTTCATAGCGAAACAGATGCGTCACGCCGGTTCCGTTCGGCTGGCGCTCCAGAAACTTCAACTGGTTGCCTACGTCGGCGAAACCGGGGCGCTTGCCTTTCATGTACGCAAGGACGAATTCATCAAAGCTGATCCCGTGGGTGCTGTTGGCTTTGCCCTCCATGAAAGGCCGGCGGCGATAACGGTACCAACTGCCCAGCCAACTGACCGGTTCGCGCATGACAGCCATCAGTTCCATCTCTGCATCGCAGACATTCAGAAACATTGGCCGGATAAAGCGATTGTAGCGGTAGACCGGAGCGTGCTTGAGCAGCGGCGGATCAGAAATCACCATATCCGCTCGCGGTGCCAGGGCGAGCTCATACGCCGTGGTGCCGGTTTTTGGCACGGCTAAAAACGCCAACCGTTCCTTAAAGAATACAAGCACTTGATCGCCTTTCGACAGATTTATCCCTCTTATGGGGAGTTCATAAACTACTTCTTAAGCAAATGCGGAAAAAGATGGGATACGAAGAATTCGATTGAAATGTTCTATATTTACCCTCATACGGAACAATAGAGGAACATCAGCAGGAGGCAAAGGCCGCGATTGCCGCGACCCGAACCTTGTGACACTAAGGGAAGAACCCAAATGGCAACGGCAGATCTTTTGACAATGAACAGCAAGAAAAACCCGGACAAGCAAAAGGCACTTGATAGCGCGCTGGCGCAGATCGAGCGGCAGTTTGGCAAAGGTTCGATCATGAAACTGGGGGCCGAAGGGGCGATGCAGGATATCCAAGCGTCCTCGACGGGCTCTCTGGGTCTTGATATCGCGCTGGGAATCGGTGGTTTGCCTATGGGGCGAATCATCGAGATTTATGGGCCTGAATCATCCGGCAAGACGACGCTGACGCTGCATTGCGTGGCGGAACAGCAAAAGGCTGGCGGCGTCTGCGCCTTTGTCGACGCGGAACACGCGCTTGACCCGCAATACGCCAAGAAACTGGGCGTGGACATCGACGAGTTGCTGATCTCTCAGCCTGACAATGGCGAACAGGCGCTTGAGATTACCGACACGCTCGTTCGCTCCGGTGCTGTCAACATGGTCGTTGTCGATTCGGTCGCGGCGCTCACGCCCAAATCCGAGCTTGAGGGCGAAATGGGCGACAGTTCCGTCGGCGTGCAAGCCCGTCTGATGAGCAAGGCAATGCGCAAGCTCACCGGGTCGATCAGCCGCTCCAACTGCATGGTGATCTTCATCAACCAGATTCGCATGAAGATCGGCGTCATGTTCGGCAGCCCGGAAACGACGACCGGCGGTAACGCGCTGAAATTCTACTCCTCTGTGCGGCTCGATATTCGACGCATCGGATCGCTGAAAGATCGCGACGAGGTCGTGGGCAACCATACGCGCGTGAAGATCGTCAAGAACAAGGTTGCCGCCCCCTTCAAGCAGGTGGAATTCGACATCATGTATGGCGAAGGCATCTCCAAGATGGGCGAGTTGCTGGATCTGGGTGTCAAAGCCGGCGTGGTCGACAAATCCGGAAGTTGGTTCAGCTACGGCGACGAACGCATCGGTCAGGGGCGTGAAAATGCCAAGCAGTTCCTGCGCGAACATGACGCGATGGCGATGGAGATCGAAGACAAGATCCGCGCCGCACATGGTCTGGATTTCGGAGCTTCCGGATCAGACGATGACGATGTGGATATGGTCGAAGGATAAACCAGGCCTTCATTTAGCGATTTTGGGGGTGCGGCCGGAAGGCGGCACCCTTTTTCGTCGTGCCGTGTGGACAGCACCGGACGCTGGGGGTATTTCAAAGCAACAGTTTACGCGCGCCCGGAAGGCTCTTCATGCAAACGCTCAACGACATTCGTTCGACATTCCTCAGCTATTTCGAAAAGCAGGGCCATTCTGTGCAGCCCTCAAGCCCCTTGGTGCCGCGCAACGACCCCACCTTGCTGTTCGCCAATTCCGGCATGGTTCAGTTCAAGAACCTGTTCACCGGGGTCGAGACCCGCGATTACAAACGTGCAACCACCGCCCAGAAATGTGTGCGCGCCGGGGGAAAGCATAACGACCTTGACAATGTCGGCTATACCGCGCGGCATCATACGTTCTTTGAGATGCTGGGAAATTTCAGCTTTGGCGATTATTTCAAAGCTGAAGCCATTGCCTTTGCCTGGGAGCTGATCACCAAGCATCTGGGCATCCCGTCCGACCGTCTTTATGTCACTGTTTATCATACCGACGACGAAGCCGCCGCGATCTGGAAGAAAGTCGCGGGGTTGCCGGACGATCGCATCATCCGCATCGCCACGGATGATAATTTCTGGATGATGGGGCCGACAGGCCCGTGCGGCCCGTGTTCCGAGATTTTCTATGATCATGGCGATCACATCTGGGGCGGCCCTCCAGGCTCTCCCGAGGAGGACGGCGATCGTTTTGTCGAGATCTGGAACCTCGTTTTTATGCAATACGAGCAATTCGCCGATGGCACGCGGCGCGAGCTGGCTGCGCAATCCATAGACACCGGTATGGGAATCGAGCGGGTTGCAGCGCTGTTGCAGGGAACCAACGACAATTATGCGACCGACCTTATGCGCAGCCTGATAGAGGCATCGGCAAATGCATCCGGTACGGACCCGGATGGCCCCGGCAAGACGCATCACCGCGTGATCGCGGATCACTTGCGCTCCGCCAGTTTTCTGATCGCCGATGGGGTCATGCCCGCCAAGGATGGACGCGGGTATGTCCTTCGCCGGATCATGCGGCGTGCCATGCGCCATGCGCATCTGCTTGGCACTCAGGATCCGTTAATGCACCGGTTGGTGCCTGCATTGGTCCGCCAGATGGGCGCCGCCTATCCTGAATTGGGTCAGGCACAGCCGCTGATTACCGAAACATTGCATCAGGAGGAGACCCGTTTTCGCCAGACGCTCGAACGTGGTCTCAAGCTGTTGGATGATGAGATCATCGGGCTGTCCGAAGGTGCCGCTTTGCCAGGTGCCGCTGCCTTCAAGCTTTATGACACTTTTGGTTTTCCGCTTGATCTGACGCAGGACGCGCTGCGTGAAAAAGGTCTGGGCGTTGACACCGAAGGTTTTGACGCTGCAATGGCCCAGCAAAAGGCCAAGGCGCGTGCTGCCTGGTCAGGTACCGGCGAGGCGGCGGATCAAGCCGTTTGGTTCGATGTGGCTGATCAGCACGGGACGACGGATTTTCTGGGCTATGATACCGAAACGGCGGAAGGTCAGGTAATTGCGCTGATACAGTCCGGTGGGCAGATCAAGACCGCCAAGGTCGGCGAAGAGGTTCAGATCGCTTTCAACCAGACGCCGTTTTATGCCGAATCCGGCGGACAGGTGGGCGACACCGGCGTGATCCGCACGGAAACCGGCGTTGCGGAAGTGACGGAAACCCGCAAGGCGGCCGATGTCTTTATCCATTTTGCCCGGATCACGGAAGGTGAGATTGCCGCCGGGCAGGCGGCGCAGATGACGGTGGATCATGCGCGCCGGACAGCGATCCGTGCTAACCATTCCGCGACCCATCTTTTGCACGAGGCGCTGCGCGGTACATTGGGCGAGCATGTCGCGCAACGCGGGTCGTTGAACGCGGCTGACCGGCTTCGCTTCGATTTCAGCCATAACAGCGCTATCGGCGATGCGGATCTGCAAAAGATCGAAGCGGAGGTGAATAGCTTTATTCGGCAAAACGCGCCGGTCGAAACGCGGATCATGACCCCGGACGATGCCCGGGCGATGGGCGCGCAAGCGCTCTTTGGCGAGAAATACGGTGACGAGGTTCGTGTCGTTTCCATGGGCCGCCACGAAGGTTCCGGCAAGGGCGCGGACAAGGCGACCTATTCACTAGAGCTGTGCGGCGGGACCCATGTGCGCCAGACCGGTGACATTGGTGCGTTCGTTCTGTTGGGCGACAGCGCCAGCAGTGCAGGCGTGCGCCGGATCGAAGCCCTGACGGGGGCGGACGCGCTGCGTTGGTTGCGCGATCAGCAGGCGGCACTGGCCGGGGTCGCAAGCGCGCTCAAGACAGCGCCGTCCGGTGTGTCCGCCCGCGTGCGCGCGTTGATGGATGAACGCCGCAGTCTGGCTAACGAGGTCGCTCAGCTGCGCCGCGAACTGGCGATGTCAGGCGGCGCTACTGCTGCACCTGAAATACGCGAAGTCAGCGGCATCAATTTCCACGCCCAGGTTCTGCAAGGGGTTACGGGCAAGGATCTGCCATCGCTTGTCGATGAACACAAAGCGCGCCTTGGCTCCGGTGCTGTGCTGCTGATCGCCGACACCGGCGGCAAGGCGGCTGTCGCTGCGGGCGTGACCGATGACCTGACGGACAAGATCTCTGCGGTGGATATCTTGCGTGCTGCCGTGGCCGAGCTTGGCGGCAAAGGCGGCGGTGGCCGTCCCGACATGGCGCAGGGCGGAGGCAGCAGTGCCGACAATGCCGATGCAGCGATCGCCGCAGCCGAAGAAATACTCAAAGGATAATTGTTATGCCCGCTCTCTGGATCGCCCATGTGACAGTCACAGATGAAGATGCCTACGCGAAATACGCCCAAGGTGCCACGAAGGCCATCGCCGATCATGGCGGCACCTTCATCGCCCGTGGGGGCCGTTTCGTTCAACTTGAAGGGCGCGAACGCCCGCGCAATGTCGTCGCACGTTTTCCAGACGTGGAAACGGCAGAAAAGTGCTATCATTCAGATGCTTATCAAGCCGCGTTGAACCATGCGCGCGGTGCATCAGAGCGCGAACTGATGATCATCGAGACCAGCGAATAACGGCTGTCCCGCGTCAGTCTTGGGAATACGACATAGCGCCGGCTGCTTTTCATGCAGCCGGCGCAGTGCTTATCCGGCTTTTGCCATCCGCTTGCGTTCATGCGGGTCAAGATACCGCTTGCGTAGACGGATTGCGTTGGGCGTCACTTCGACCAGTTCGTCATCGTCGATATAGGCGATGGCCTGTTCCAGCGACAGCGTCACCGGGGTCGTCAAACGGACGGCTTCGTCAGTGCCGGAGGCGCGGACGTTGGTCAGCTGCTTGCCTTTCAGCGGGTTAACTTCCAGATCGTTTTCGCGGCTATGCTCGCCGATGATCATCCCTGTATAGACATCCGTCTGTGCGCCGATAAAGAACTTGCCCCGATCTTCGAGCTTCCAAAGCGCATAGGAAACGGCCGTACCATTCTCCATCGAGATCAGGACGCCCGCGCGGCGACCAGGGATGGAGCCCTTGTGCGGTGCCCAATCGTGGAACACGCGGTTAAGGACGCCGGTACCGCGCGTGTCGGTCAGGAATTCGCCATGATAGCCGATCAAACCGCGTGACGGGATATGCGCGACGATGCGGGTCTTGCCGGCACCTGCCGGCTTCATCTCGATCAGCTCGCCTTTGCGTACACCGGTGATCTTTTCGATTACAGCGCCGGAATATTCGTCATCTACGTCGATGGTTGCTTCCTCGATCGGCTCATGGCGCACGCCGTCGATGTCGCGGAACAGCACCTGCGGACGGCTGATGCTCAGCTCGAATCCTTCGCGACGCATGTTCTCGATCAGCACCCCCATCTGGAGTTCGCCGCGGCCTGCGACCTCGAAGGCCTCGCCGCCGGGCGTATCGCTGATCTTGATGGCGACGTTCGATTCGGCTTCCTTGTGCAAACGCTCGCGAATGACGCGGCTTTGGACTTTCTTGCCGTCACGACCGGCCAGAGGGCTGTCGTTGATGCCGAAGGTCACCGTGATCGTGGGCGGGTCGATGGGCTGCGCTGGGATTGCCTCGGTCACCGACTGGTCGGCCAGCGTATCGGCCACGGTCGCCTTGGTCATGCCGGCGATGGATACGATATCACCGGCTTCGGCCAAATCGATCGCCACCTGGTCCAATCCGCGATAGGCGAGGATCTTGGTACAGCGGAAATTCTCGATCAGCTTGCCGTCACGCGACATCGCCTTGATCGTCTGGCCCGCCTTCAATGTGCCGGATTCGACGCGTCCGGTCAAAAGACGGCCCAGAAACGGATCGCCACCCAAGGTCGTTGCCAGCATCGTGAACGGCTTGTCGGTGTCCGCGATCTGCGCCGGTGCGGGGACATGTTTCAAGATCAGCTCGAACAGTTCATCAAGCCCCTTGCGGGGACCGTCCAGCGTATGATCCGCCCAGCCGGAGCGCCCGGAGGCATACATGGCAGGAAAATCCAATTGATCTTCGGTCGCGTCCAGATTGGCGAAAAGATCGAAGACCTCGTTCAACGCGCGGTCGGGTTCGCCGTCCGGCTTGTCGACCTTGTTGATGACAACGATGGGTCGCAGTCCCAGCTTGAGCGCCTTGGAGGTCACGAATTTCGTCTGTGGCATCGGGCCTTCAGCGGCGTCGACCAGCAGGACGACACCGTCCACCATCGACAGGATCCGCTCAACCTCGCCGCCGAAATCGGCGTGACCTGGCGTATCGACGATGTTGATCCGTGTGCCTTTCCATTCGACGGAGGTCGGCTTGGCAAAGATCGTGATGCCGCGCTCGCGCTCCAGATCGTTGCTGTCCATGGCGCGCTCGGTCGTCGCCTGGTTTTCACGGTAGGTGCCGGATTGCTTGAGCAGTTCGTCCACCAGGGTCGTCTTGCCGTGGTCGACGTGTGCGATGATTGCGATGTTGCGCAGGTCCATGGGTTCAGCCTTTGTCAGGGAGTTGACGCGCCCATACCGTGCAGCCGCAGCAAAGGCCAGCAGAAACTAGTGGGGCGTTGCGTCAGACCAGATCTGAATGACAACGATCCCTGTGATAATGAGCGCCAGACCTAACACCGCAGGCAGGTCGAGCCGTTGGCCGAACACCACGAAACCGATACAGGCGATCAACACGATCCCCAAGCCAGACCACAGCGCATAGACAACGCCCACCGGCATTGACTTGAGCGTGATCGACAGCAGATAGAACGATAGCGCATAGGCGACGACCACAATCACGGATGGCCAAAACCGGCTGAACTGCTGGGACGCCTGGAGCGCCGTGGTACCGATTGTTTCGGCGACAACGGCAATGAGCAGCGCAAGGTAGGCAGGCATTCGTTTTCCTTTAAAGGGGCAACTGGGTTGTTTCCTTGATCTCTTCCATCACGAAACTGGCTGAGACGTCCGATAGCGACACTTTGCGTATTAACCGTTGATACAAGGCATCATACCCTGCCATATCCGCAACACGCGCACGGATCATATAGTCCAGATCTCCGGTCATGCGGTAGACGGCCGTGATTTCCGGCATGGACCGTGTAGCGGCGGAAAACTGGGCCAGCCAGTCGGGCGCGTGGGCATTGGTGCGTACCATCATCACGACGCTCAGTCCCAAACCCAGCTTGGCCGGCTCCAGAAGGACAACGCGGCCCCGGATGACACCGGAGTCTTCAAGCGCGCGGATGCGCCGCCAGCAGGCGTTTCGCGACAGGCCGATTTCCTCGCCCAGCGCTTCGAGCGATTGGCCAGCGTCCTTTTGCAGGGCGCGCAGAATTCGGCGGTCGGTTTCATCAATTGTCGTCATCTTTGGGTGTTTGTCGTGAAATTATCCCAAGATCAATCTGCATTGCGCATGAATTTGGGAAAACTGCCACCGCACGGAGTTGTAGAACAAGGAAACCCAAACAGGAGAGCAGCAATGATCGCACGCATATTTCTTTCGCATCCCGCAACGGTGAACGAATCCTTTTTTGAACACATGATGTTCGCCATGAAATTTGCAGGCCTTCTTTTTGCTGCGGCATTTGCGGCACTTGTGCACGCTTTCATACCGTGTCTCTTCGAGAAAACCGCCAGCCGTATCATCGCACAGCTTTATGCGCGGACACAGAACCGCGGCAAATAACAGGTGTGCAGCTTGGTATGAAAAAAGAAAGGCCGCCCCGAAAGGCGGCCTTTGTAATTTAACCCTGAAGGGCTTTGTTCAGATTTTCATCGACTTTTTCGAGGAAGCCCATTGTGGTCAGCCATTTCTGGTCTGGCCCGACCAGCAACGCGAGATCCTTGGTCATATCTCCTGATTCCACGGTATCCACGACAACCTTTTCCAGCGTCTCGGCAAAATTGGTCAGCGCTGTGTTGCCATCCAGCTTGCCGCGGTGCTTCAGACCGCCGGTCCAGGCGTAGATCGACGCGATCGAGTTGGTCGATGTTTCCTCGCCCTTTTGGTGCTGGCGGTAGTGGCGCGTGACGGTGCCGTGCGCGGCTTCGGCTTCGACCGTCTGGCCATCTGGGGTCATCAGCACGGAGGTCATCAACCCCAGCGAGCCAAAACCCTGCGCGACAGTATCTGACTGCACATCGCCATCGTAGTTCTTGCAGGCCCAGACATAGCCGCCGGACCATTTCATCGCTGCCGCGACCATGTCGTCGATCAGGCGGTGCTCATAGGTGATTCCGGCCTCTTCGAACTTGTCCTTGAATTCCTCGTCGAACACCTGCTGAAACAGGATCATGAACTGACCGTCATAATTCTTGAGGATCGTGTTCTTGGTGGACAGATAGACGGGCCACTTGCGCTGCAAGCCATAGTTCATCGACGCGCGGGCGAAATCCTTGATCGACTGGTCGAGGTTGTACATGGCCATGTAGACGCCTGACGAGGGTGCCTTGAACACTTCCTCTTCCATGACCGTGCCGTCCTCGCCGACGAATTTCATCGACAAGGTACCGGGGCCGGGGAATTTCATGTCCGTCGCGCGATACTGGTCGCCATAGGCGTGGCGGCCGATGACAATCGGCTTGGTCCAACCGGGCACGAGGCGCGGCACGTTCTTGCAGATGATCGGTTCGCGGAATACGACGCCGCCCAAGATGTTGCGGATCGTGCCGTTGGGGCTGCGCCACATCTTCTTCAGGCCAAATTCCTCAACGCGGCCTTCGTCCGGCGTGATGGTCGCGCATTTGACGCCGACGCCGTATTTCTTGATCGCTTCTGCTGCGTCAATAGTGATCTGGTCGTCGGTCGCGTCACGGGATTCAATGCCCAGATCGTAATATTTCAGATCCACGTCGAGATAGGGCAGAATCAGTTTTTTCTTGATGAAATCCCAGATGATGCGCGTCATCTCGTCGCCGTCGAGTTCGACGATGGGGTTTTCTACCTTGATCTTGGACATGGAGGTCTCCTGTTGCAGATGGCATTTGAGGCTGGCTTTAGCCTATCTGAGCGATAAGGGGAAGTCGGTATACCGTTGTACACCGAAAAGAATTCACGCGTTTCCGGACGACTGGAACCACATGGAGATGCGGGCCTTGGCGTAGGTCCACAGATCTGGCGCACCAATCGCGATCTTGGATCCGACGCGGGCGGCGATCTGGTGTTCGGTGACCTTGTAATCCATCCAACTGCCGCCACCCGACATCAGATTCTGCATCGGCGGTTGAAAGCGGTCGAGGGATTTGGCGAATTTGGCGGAAGGCGTTTGCGCCGCTTCGAATTCTTCCCAGATGGCGCGCAGATCGCTGTTCAGATCGTACGGTAGAAGACCGAATATGCGCTCTGCCGCCTTGGTCTCTTCAACTGCGATGGCGTCGTGATCGAGCTCGCCGAAGATCGGGTTGTCGCCCGCGTCGATCTCCACCAGATCATGCAGGATCAACATCTTGATAACGCGGACCAAGTCGACGTCCGGCCCCGCCTGATCGCCCAGCACCAGAGCATAAAGCGTCAGATGCCACGAATGCTCGGCGGAGTTCTCATAGCGCGACGCATCGCAAAGCGTGGTGCCGCGCACGATGGTCTTTAGTTTGTCCGCCTCGTTGAGAAACGCAATCTGGCGGTCGAGCCTTTCAGTCATTCCGCGGCTTTACTACGGTGCGCCTTGAGCTTGTTCGCCAGAAATGTGCGGCCCTTGTCGTTGGCCATGCGTGTCCGGATTGCGGTCAGAAACGCTTCTTCCAAGGTCTGGGACGACGTGCCAAGCACATCGCCCAACTCCATGAACAGGCGGTCCTCGCCGGTTTCGGTCTGAACAGCGAGACATTCTTCGGCCAGTTTGTTGGCCATTTCGATGATGACAGAATCCGCCATCAGCGCGAGGTCTCGGTCAGCCGTCTTTTGACGTAATCGGTCGTCGAGGTGATGAGCGTGTCCATATGCGGCTCTTCAAAGAAGTGACCGGCCCCTTCGACTTCCTGATGGGTGATGGTAATGCCCTTCTGCTCGTGCAGCTTGCTGACAAGGTTCACGGTATCCGCAGGTGGGGCCACGCGGTCAGCAGTGCCGTTGATCACCAGACCTGATGCAGGGCAGGGCGCAAGGAAGCTGAAGTCATACATGTTGGCGGGCGGCGACACGGAGATGAAACCGGTGATTTCGGGCCGGCGCATCAAAAGCTGCATCCCGATCCAGGCACCAAAGGAGAAACCAGCGACCCAGCAATGCTTGGAGTTGTTGTTCATCGACTGGAGATAGTCCAGCGCCGATGCGGCATCCGACAGTTCGCCGATACCCTGGTCGTATTCGCCTTGGGACCGGCCCACGCCGCGGAAATTGAACCGCAGAACGGTGAAGCCCATATTGTAGAACGCATAGTGCAGATTGTAGACGACCTTGTGGTTCATCGTGCCGCCAAACTGCGGATGCGGATGCAGGATGATGGCGATGGGGGCGTCGCGTTCTCTTTGGGGGTGGTAGCGGCCTTCTAGGCGGCCTTCGGGTCCGGGAAAAATGACCTCGGGCATGAGCGTCCCTTATTGTTGGTCCTTTGGCTCTGGCTATTCTTGACGAATTCGCTCAGGCACCTTAGAACGGTTCTAATCTTTGAATCCCACACGGCGCGGGGTCAGGGTGAGGATTTAGGCACTCTGCACTGAAAGGTCAATCAAATGCAGGTTTTGTGCCATTCGGGGGCGTGAACAGATGAAGCTATCTACAAAGGGACGCTATGCGATGGTTGCGTTGGCGGACATCGCGTTGCAGCCGGGCGGGCAACTGGTGAGCCTTGGCGATATTGCCGAACGGCAGTCGATCTCGCTGCCGTATCTTGAGCAGTTGTTCGTGAAGCTGCGCCGCGCGGAGCTTGTGACGTCGGTGCGCGGCCCCGGCGGAGGGTACAGATTGGCGCGACCCACGTCCGAAATCCGCGTCGTCGATATTCTGGCGGCGGTGGATGAAACGGTCGATGCCATGCACAAGGGGGCCGGGGCATCGGGTGGCATGTCCGGCAGCCGCGCACAATCGTTGACGAACCGCCTTTGGGAGGGGCTGAGCGCGAATGTCTACGTTTTTTTGCATCAGGTGAGGCTGTCGGATGTCGTCGGAAACGAACTGGCACCTTGTCCGGCGGTGCCGAACCTCTTTGCGATGGTTGACGAATAGTGCGAACGTATCTTGATCATAACGCCACGACGCCGCTACGGGATGAGGCGCGTACCGCGATGGCCGCTGCGATGGATTTGGTCGGTAACCCGTCCTCCGTCCACGCCGAAGGCCGCGCGGCAAAAGGCCTGGTCGAGAAAGCGCGGGCGCAGGTTGCGGGGCTGGTGGGTTGCTTGCCCCAGCAGGTAATATTCACGTCCGGTGCGACCGAGGCTGCGGCGTTGGCCGTGGCGCAGAAGGTGCGACATGGCGGCGTATTTGCGGCACTGCCGACGGAACACGATTGTTTGCTGGCATGGAGCGAGGCGGATTTGCCATGCCTGAACGGCCCGGACGGAATTTTGCTGCCATCGGCAGAACAAAACCTCTTTGACTGGATCTCGGAACAGGATCATGCGCCTTTGGTGGGGTGGTCTGCTGCGAACAGCGAAACCGGCATCATGATGCAAGACCGGTGCGTGGTTGCGAATGGTCCTGCCGATGGGCTGACTGGAGCATATTCCGTTGTTTGCGACATCACCCAGATGGCGGGGAAGGTGGCCTTAGCCTATGACGGTGGCAAGCCGTCCTATGCGATCATGTCAGCACATAAGCTAGGCGGTCCAAAGGGTGTCGGCGCGATGATCAACTTTACCGCAGACGATCCTGTGCCGCTATGGCGTGGCGGCGGGCAGGAGATGAACCGGCGCTCGGGGACGGAGAACCTCGTGGGCATCGCCGGATTCGGTGCCGCTGCCGAGGCGGCGGGTCGTGATGTGGCGACTGGACGGTGGGACGAAGTGGCGCAACTTAGAAATATTCTAGAAAATGCTCTTGAGGCTGCTTCAAGGACGACTATTTTTGTCGGGAAAGAAGTTGTGCGTTTGCCCAATACTTCGTGCATCCTCACGCCTGGCTGGAGAGGTGAGACGCAGGTGATGCAGATGGACCTTGCGGGGTTCGCAATCTCTGCAGGATCGGCCTGTTCCTCGGGCAAGGTCAAGGCCAGTCGCGTGTTGACCGCCATGGGCTATGACGCCAGCGACGCGGCGAGCGCGATCCGCGTATCGCTGGGGCTGGATACGAAACGAGACGACATTCTGCGCTTTGCCGATACATGGGCGGCGCGGCTGAAGAAACATGAAGTACGGGCAGCGTGAAAGCTGATTCGACTGGGAAAAGGACCGAGAGCATGGATGATACACTCGTGAAAGACGGCGTCGATCAAGAGACTGTGGATGCAGTGCGCGAAGTGGGTGGTGCCTATAAACACGGCTGGTCCACCGATATCGAGATGGAATATGCCCCAAAGGGTCTGACGCCGGATATCGTCAAGCTCATCTCCGAAAAGAACGAAGAGCCGCAGTGGATGACCGATTGGCGACTCGAAGCCTACGAGCGTTGGTTGACCAAGAAAGAGCCCGACTGGGCGATGGTCGACTATCCCGAGATCGATTTTCAGGATCAGTATTATTACGCACGGCCCAAAAGCATGATGGTCAAGCCCAAGTCGCTGGACGAGGTCGACCCAAAGCTGCTGGCGACCTATTCCAAGCTGGGTATCCCGCTGCAGGAGCAGGCCATTCTGGCGGGTGTCGAAGGGGCGGGCGAAATGCCTGCGGAGGCGCGCAAGGTGGCTGTGGATGCGGTATTCGATTCCGTCTCTGTCGGCACCACGTTTCAGAAGGAATTGCTTGAAGCGGGCGTGATCTTCTGCTCGATCTCCGAAGCGATCCGCGAACACCCCGAACTGGTCCGCAAATATCTCGGCTCTGTCGTGCCGGTTTCGGATAATTTCTACGCGACGCTGAATTCTGCCGTATTCTCGGATGGGTCTTTCGTCTACGTGCCGCCCGGCGTGCGCTGCCCGATGGAATTGTCGACGTATTTCCGCATCAACGCGGAAAATACCGGCCAGTTCGAGCGGACACTGATCATCGCCGACAAAGGCTCTTACGTGTCCTACCTCGAAGGGTGCACGGCACCCCAGCGTGATGAATCGCAACTGCATGCGGCGGTGGTCGAGATCATCATCGAGGAAGATGCCGAAGTGAAATACTCCACCGTGCAGAACTGGTATCCCGGTGACGAGAACGGCAAGGGCGGAATCTACAACTTCGTTACCAAGCGCGCTGATTGCCGGGGCGATCGTGCCAAGGTGATGTGGACGCAGGTTGAAACCGGATCTGCCGTTACGTGGAAATACCCGTCCTGTATCCTGCGGGGCGACGATTCACAGGGCGAATTCTATTCCATTGCCATCGCCAACAACATGCAGCAGGCCGATACCGGCACCAAGATGATACACCTTGGCAAACGGACGAAATCCCGAATTGTTTCCAAGGGGATAAGCGCAGGCAAAGCGCAGAACACGTATCGGGGGCTGGTATCCATGCACCCCAAGGCCAAAGAGTCGCGCAACTATACACAATGCGACAGCCTGCTCATTGGGTCGGAATGCGGCGCACATACAGTTCCCTATATCGAGGTCAAGAACAACAGCAGCCGCGTTGAACACGAGGCGACGACGTCCAAGGTGGATGATGATCAACTGTTTTATTGCCGCTCGCGGGGGATGGACGAAGAAGAAGCCGTGGCCCTGGTGGTAAACGGCTTTTGCAAGGACGTGTTGCAAGCGTTGCCGATGGAATTTGCAATGGAAGCGCAGCAGTTGGTTGCGATTTCGCTGGAAGGGTCGGTCGGCTGATGACGAGCAACGAACCTGCGGTCCGAGGGGTAAATGCTATCGGAAATGCGCGGATGAAAACGCGTCGTTCCGGAAGCATTGTCCGCGTCGCTTTTCCACATAGCTGAGGGCAGCGTGATCATGTCTTGCATCGCCCCCTCATTTTCTGCCACTCCGGCCACAATTATCAGGAGCCTCCCATGCTGAGCATCAAGAACCTTTCTGTGAAACTCCAAGAAGAAGACAAGCAAATCCTCAAAGGCGTCGACCTCGAGGTCGAGGCGGGCAAGGTGCATGCAATCATGGGGCCGAACGGGTCGGGAAAATCGACTTTGTCCTACGTTCTTTCGGGCAAGGCAGGCTATGAGGTGACGGACGGTTCCGCAACGCTGGAAGGCGTCGATCTGCTGGGGATGGAACCGGAAGAGCGCGCCGCGGCGGGCCTGTTTTTGGCGTTTCAATACCCTGTCGAGATCCCTGGCGTGGGCAACATGACCTTCCTGCGCACCGCCGTGAACGCACAGAGAAAAGCGCGGGGCGAAGAGGAAATGAGCGCCGCCGATTTTCTCAAGGTCATTCGCGCCAAGGCTAAGGATCTCAAGATCGACGCCGAAATGCTGAAACGTCCCGTCAACATGGGTTTCTCCGGCGGTGAGAAAAAGCGCAATGAAATCCTCCAGATGGCGATGCTGGAACCCAAGATGTGCATTCTGGACGAGACAGATTCAGGATTGGATGTTGACGCGATGAAACTGGTCGCCGAAGGGGTGAACGCCTTGCGTAGCGAGGGGCGCGGTTTTCTCGTGATCACCCACTATCAGCGTCTGCTGGACCACATCAAACCCGATGTCGTTCACATCATGTCGGATGGACGGATCGTGAAAACCGGTGGGCCGGAACTGGCACTTGAGGTCGAGCATAACGGTTACGCGGACATTCTCGCGGAGGTGGCGTAATGGCCGAAGCTGCACTTTCCAGATCCAGCGCGACGGAGCTGACCGCCGATCGCAAGCTGCCCGACCAGCCATGGGCCAGGTCTGCCCGCGTCGAGGCGTTGAGCCGGCTCGACACTTTGGGCCTGCCGCATCGCCGAGACGAATATTGGAAGTTCACCCGTCCCGATACGCTGATACAGATGCCTGCTCCTTCGGCTGCGGTATTCCATAATGATGAGAAACCGCTTTTTGATGACATGGATCGCCTGCGTATCGTGTTTGTCGATGGTGTCTTTGATGAAAACGCATCGGATGACCTGACGCTGGAAGGCGTCAAGATCGAACGTCTTGCGACTGCGCAGAGCGATCTGCATTGGGCCAAGGACCTGTATGGTAAACTGGAAGCGGCAGGTCAGACGCCTGTCCCGCGCACATTGGCCGCGTTCAATACCGCCTATGCCGAAGATGGGCTGTTAATCCACGTTACCGACAAGGTCAGCAAGCCGATAAGTTTGATTTACACCCATGAATCAGACAGTTCTGATGCAATCCTACACCACTGCATCAAGCTGGATGCAGGGACAGAGCTGACAGTGCTAGAAAACGGGCCGGCTGCGGCGCGGTTCAACAAGGTGATGGAAGTGGACATCGGTGACGGCGCAGCCTTTCACCATGTGCGCGCGCAGGGACGCGACCATGAACGCCGCGCTGTGACGCATATGTTTGCGCGGCTCAGCGCGGAATCAGTTTTCAAATCGTTTACCATGACCGTGAATGGCAAGCTGACGCGGAACGAATGTGTGATCGAGTTGACGGGCGATGATGCCACCGCGCATGTTGCCGGTGTTTGTGTCGGCGATGGCGATTTTCACCATGACGATACGGTGTTCGTTACGCATGATGCCGTCGGATGCGAGAGCCGTCAGGTGTTCAAGAAGGTGCTGCGCAATGGTGCAGTAGGGGTGTTTCAGGGCAAGATTCTCGTCAAAAATGGTGCCCAAAAAACAGATGGTTACCAGATCAGCCAATCCCTGTTGCTGGACGAGGACAGTCAGTTTCTGGCCAAGCCGGAACTGGAGATCTATGCCGATGACGTCGCATGTTCGCATGGCTCGACCTCGGGGGCGATTGACGAAGACGCGCTGTTCTATCTGCGGGCGCGCGGAATTCCCCAAAATGAGGCTACGAACTTGTTGACCCTGGCGTTTCTTGCCGAGGCCGTCGAAGAGGTGCAATCGGACGTGCTGAAAGAGGAACTCACCTCGCGTTTGGATGCCTGGCTTGCGCGGCACCGTGACTGATGGCACTGACTCGGGACATCATCGCGACCTATCGCGGGCCGGCCCGGGTGCAGGCGCGTTTCCTGTCGCAAGGTCGGAACGAGGTCAGTGCGCTGATCTTCGTGATGATCGCTGGGGCGTTAATATTCGTTGCCAGCGCCCCCTTTCACGCGCGTCAGGCGCAGCTTGATCCTTATGGACCACTTGCCGTCAGGCTCTATTGGAGCGCATTTCTGTGGATTTTCATCATGCCGCTGCTTCTCTACCTCTTTGCGGCGATGGTTTGGGTTTTATCGCGCGTTGCAGCACGGCGGATCAGTGGGTTTGCCATCCGGATGACACTTTTTTGGGCTTTGCTTGCCTCCACGCCGGCAATCCTTCTGTTGGGCCTGGTCGCTGGACTGATCGGACCGGGCGTGCAGGCGCAATCGGTGGGGATTCTTTGGGGCATCATCTTTGGCTGGTTCTGGATCAGCGGTCTTTTGACGGCAGAAGGAGCGAGTACATGAACAGGGCTGCGTTAACGGATCTTGCGATCCTGACATTGCGCGCTCCCCAGCAGGCGGCAGCGCAGATCATGTCCCTTCAATTGGGGCGTGACGTGTTGTGGTCCGGGTTGGCGCTGGCGGCGATTTTGAACACGGTATTGTTCAACTTTAGCGTCATGACTACGGGAGAGTCACAAACGTTACCCGCGATTTTCAATTCGCCACTCGCCTTTTTCGTCGTGCTGACCGGGTTGCTGGTGCTGAGTGTGCATGCGTTCTACTGGACCGGATTGTCGATCGGTGGAAAAGGAGACCTTGGGGATCTTCTGGCGCTGCTGGTGTGGTTGCAGATATTGCGCGCTGTCGCTCAGGCCGGGATGTTCGTCCTGATGGCGATTTCTCCGGGGATTGCCCTGCTTTTCTCCTTCGCGACAGGGCTGCTTGGCCTTTGGATACTGGTAAATTTCATTTCCGCCGCTCTGCACCTGCCATCTGTCGCGCACGGTCTGGCAGTTGTCATCCTCGCAGCCGTAGCGATGGTGTTCGGATTGCTGTTAATCGGCGGACTGGTCGGCTTGTCTAGCTTGGGAGTTCCCGCAAATGTTTGACGTAGACGCGATCCGCAAGGATTTTCCAATTCTTGCCCGGGAAGTGAACGGCAAGCCTTTGGTTTATCTCGATAACGGGGCGTCGGCGCAAAAGCCCAGAGCGGTCATCGACGCCGTTAACCAAGCCTACTCTATGGAATATGCAAATGTTCACAGAGGCTTGCATTATCTTTCTAACCTGGCGACCGACAAATATGAAGCGGTGCGTGGAACCATTGCAAGGTTCCTCGGTGCCGCGTCCGAGCAAGAGATCGTCTTGAATTCGGGAACGACCGAAGGGATCAACCTCGTTGCTTATGGATGGGCGATGCCTCGTATGGAAGCCGGCGATGAAATCATCCTCAGCGTGATGGAGCATCACGCCAATATTGTTCCCTGGCACTTCCTCAGAGAACGACAAGGCGTCGTGCTGAAGTGGGTGGACACGGACAGCACCGGCGCGTTGGACCCTCAAAAGGTGATCGATGTTATCACTCCACGCACCAAGCTTATCGCAATAACCCATCTTTCCAATGTTTTGGGGACTAAAGTTGAAGTAAAAACCATCACAGACGCGGCTCACGCCAAAGGTGTCGCGGTGCTGGTCGACGGATCGCAGGCGGCGGTGCATATGCCCGTCGACGTCAGCGAAATCGGTTGTGACTTCTATGCCATTACCGGCCATAAACTCTACGGTCCCTCCGGTTCGGGGGCGATCTACATCAAGGCTGATCGCATGGCCGAAATGCGCCCTTTTATCGGGGGAGGTGACATGATCCGTGAGGTAACGAAGGATAACGTAACCTATAACGATCCGCCGATGAAGTTCGAAGCAGGTACCCCCGGCATTGTTCAGACAATCGGGCTGGGCGTCGCGCTGGATTACATGATGGGGCTGGGGATGAACAACATTGCCGCACATGAGGACCGGTTGCGGGACTATGCTGTGCAAAAACTGGGCGGTCTCAATTGGTTACAGATTCAGGGAACAACCCCGGACAAGGCCGCAATTTTCAGTATGACGTTGGACGGTGCGGCGCATGCGCATGACATATCGACCATTCTGGATAAGAAAGGTGTGGCGGTAAGGGCAGGGCAACATTGCGCGGGGCCACTGATGACCCATCTTGGATTGAACGCCACATGCCGCGCCTCGATGGGGCTGTATAACACCGAAGCGGAGATCGATACGTTGGTCGAAGCGCTAGAGCTGGCACATGATCTCTTTGCTTGACCGATTTTCCATTGCAGGGGCAAGGCGTGCTGGCTATACCGCCCCTAGAAGGACCCATAGCTCAGCTGGATAGAGCGCTGCCCTCCGAAGGCATTTTGCTATGGTTGCAAGTCGTTGAAAGGTAATATAGAAATCAGATTGGCCAAGTCGAGATCGCACAGAAACCGCACAGAAACTTGGCCTAAAATGTGGTCCCGTAGCTCAGCTGGATAGAGTGTTCGCCTCCGAAGCGAAAGGTCGCGCGTTCGAATCGCGCCGGGACCACCACCACACTACCGCCAATAAAACACCGGACACTGCGGGTCGGATCGAAGCAGGAACCATACTGCGAACTTTTCAATGTTTTCGGATCTACCACACGGAGCAGTGATCAGCGCTTTTAAGTATTAGGCCTCAGGACGACGCCCGATCCCGGATCTGTCGGACTGCTCGCTGTTCGACCGAAACGTCAGCCTGTGGCCACCCGGGTCATCGAAAACCAGCCCACAGGCCCACGGCAGGTGTGCAGCATTGATCGTCCCCAAGGCGGCCGAGGTATTCTACGCATTGCCAGTGCAACTGCGTCTTCCCCGGTGTGGCAGTAGCTCATGTCAGAGCTTTTATACGGGGGCGCAGGACATGGCCTTTGTTGTGTCACATCGTCGGCTTGCCTGGTTCGAGTCGCACGCTGATCCGGTAGGGTGCGGTTTCGGTAAAGACGACGGTATCATCCTCATGTGCATCTGATGCCGCGAAGAAACGTCGGACCCATCCTCGGGCGCGAAAGATCGATTTCGTGCCGTCTATGTCTGTCATGACTGGTTCGGGCCCGCCCCAGTCGATTTCCAGATTACGTGGTGCGGCCTCCGTCTTGTTGGATCCTCCGATCACGTCCCGGGGAAATGCGTGCATGAGCGATGCCAGCTTCATGTGGTTGTTTCGGATGTTGCCTCCACTCAGCACGCTCCGGCCGAGCACTCTGCGGTGGCCCTCCGGCAACGGCGGCATCGGTGCCCGATCCGGAGCTTTCCGCCTGGCCGGATTGGCCGCAGTGTCTGGGGTGGGGGACAGAGCCGCGACATGGTCGACCACTCGGGCCGGGGGCGCCGGTTGGATTTCGGCCGTGGGGGGCTCTTGGGCAAGATACGTTGCCAACTGACGGCTGACATTAGGGCTTAAGGTGACCCAGGTGACCGCGCCGGCGTTGTGTTCATAAGGCACAGGTCGGTCGAGCGGGATGATGTCGGCGAGTTTCCAGGGCACCACCCACTTTGCGACCTCGCCACGTCGTATCATGACCTCGGGGATACGGTGGCGATCGCTGCTGGCGAGCATCTCTGCCTGATTGAGCGCCTTGCCACACTCTACGAGCCGAGCGAGTCCCACGACCGTGCCGCTGCCTTTTCGGATAAGACCGAACCAGCCGCGAACCGAAGTTGGCCGGGAGCGCATCTCCCAGTCCTTCCGGCCCTCGAGTATGTGGTCGATCCAGGGTTCGGCGATGATCAGGCCGCGTGTTACGGTCATTTGAGTTCTTTCTTCAAGTCTTGCTTAGGTACCTCAGTATAAGCATCGTGGAGCTCCTGGAAGGCGGCTACATTCTCCAGCAGGAGGTCGATGCCACCGCTCAGTGTTTCCTGCTCCCTGATCTTTTCGCGAAGCGCGTCAATGATCCTCTCAGCGCGCGGCGGGCGTCCGAGATGATCGAAGTGCACGTCGTCAAAGGAATAGTCGCGTTCACCTGCGCGCAGCCGGTTGCGCGTCAGTCTTTGCAGGATGTGAGATTCCTCAGGTGTGTCGGTCTTGTAAGTGCTTTCTCTTTCCTCGAAAATTGAAGGGTCAAGCGCACTGTCTGGATCATTCTGGATTTCAACCAGTCTTTCGGTAAGCGTCGCGACATCGGGGAAGTCCAGAAACTCTTCCATCGCATCACCTATCACATTGAAATAGACGCTCTCGCTCCCTTCAATGCAAACTTTGGCCTCCCGGATCTTGCCGACAAGGACCAAAATCTGCTCCGCTATCCCTGACATATCCTGGGCAGTATAGATCCGTCTGTCATCGTCTTTCAATTCATAGCCTCCATGAAAGCATTCGCCTCAAAACTCATCGCAGTTTTGCGCGGCAATACAAGGCAGGGAATTTCAAGGAGGGATGCAAGCAGGGGAGGGACCGCGGTCCGGGATGGAGGTTGAGGACGGGATCTCGGTAGGGGGGGTGTGCAGGGTCGCCAACAGGATACCTCGATGGCAACACCCTCTGGGCGGTCGTTACCGCTCTGGCGTATCTGCCGTCCGACGTGTCACGGATGGTTTGGGCGTCTTCAAGACCGGAAAAGATGATGTGCTGAAAGTCATGGGAGTGAAATCTGGCCCTCGGTAGAATGCGAAAGTCATTCTAATGACCTGAGTTGCGCGCAATTTCACGACTTGAGAAGTGTTCCTTCTGCCACACGCGCCAATTGGCTAAGAATCTGCTCTATTCAGATCGCCTACACCGAAATTTCAGTCACGATCGAAGTTTCGGCCCGATGCGCTGGCCGCGTTTTGTGGCGACCTCGTTTGATTTTGGGTTGAAACACCAGAGCCAATTGATACTGATCTGGATCAACCTTCTCGGATTTGGAACCAAACTGCGCCCGCTTGAAGTCCGCCATCAGCTTTTCCAGCCGGATATCGGCGAGTTTGATCTGATCGTTTTTGCCTTTGCGGTGCTGTTCCAGCCAATCCCGACATCCTCGGCAATCCTCATGGGTAACCTCGGGATCGCAGACAGGATGATCGAAACATTCGACATTAACACGACATGCCTCTCCTTCCTCTGCGCCATCGACAAGGTCGGCAAGATGATGCGGGGCGGGGCTTATGAAAAAGCCCTGATCGTCTCCTCGGAGGTGGCGAGCCGGACGCTGCCCTGAAAAACCGATCCCGAAACAGCCGCCCTGTTCGGCGATGGAGCGGCGGCGGCTGTCCTGACCCCTGATCCGGCGGCGCAAAACACCAGCCTTTTCAGAACCTATCCCAGCGGATGGGAATTTTGCCAGATCCAGTCCGTTGTGACCCGCCATGACTTCCACCGCGACCAGACAACTTTTGCATAGCACGCAATGGGCTTCACCCGCCGCTTCTGAGGTGCCACAGCGCGGACCTTCCACATAACTGATCCGGTCTCGTGGAAGACTTAGCAGCCGGTGGCACGCAACTCGGCAAACTACCTGCCCAGAACGAAGTCCGACCACCGGGCTTTCGACTGGTCAGGGCAATGCATCGCCCGGCATCATGATGCGCTCGGCGCACCTTCAGCGCAGCAAGGCGCGGAACTTGGCGCTTTTCTGGGCGGTCATACCCCTCATGCAGCCAAAAACAGATCGGCTGGTCTACCTCTTAAAGCCGTGTCGTGACCCAATTCATGAATCTCTGCCACATACCGCCAAATTCGGGGGGCTCCATCGTTGTGACGCTGTCAGATATGTCTCCAATCTTTGCAATACTCGCATCCCAGGTAGTCTGCGGGGAGTCTTTGAAATTCTGCCAAAGCTGTTCTTTTGTGGGAAGCTCTATGGCGCAAACGGAATTTTTGTCATCGGATCGGGCGGATTCAGGATCAATTGCGACTTGAAGCTCGTAGAGATCCTTCATGTTGTCACAGGCGGCATTGATCTCGTAGGCTGTTGCCGCCAGGACAATGGCAATCCCGTAGACCGGGATACTTTCACCTGGAATACTGGACACGTTTGCGAGGGTTGACCGTGTCGTTCGCGCCATTGTGCTGTCAAGAACTTCACGTGAGGCTTGCCTGACGATCGTAGGCCGCCCCCTGAATGTCACGATATTTTCTCTTCGAAGGCGCGCATTATCAGCAACGAGGCCGGAATTGCGGCGCCGGACATCGTCGAGATCGGTCCTTAAAAGTTTGTTTTGCGCGGTTAGGTCGCGCGCCGTGGCTTTCGAGCGGCCCATAACAGTGGATGTTGTTCCGGTCACTGCCGAAATTGCAGTGCTTGTGATTGCTGCCAGTGCTGTGATCGTGTGACTGGCAACGAAGAAGCTGAGGAAAAAAATAAAGGCCAAGACCCGTCCGGCTCTGAAAATGATTCAGAATGATCCGACTATGAACGATAGAGTTTTCTTGAACATGCTGGCCAATCGCATTTTGCTTATCAATAATCCCAACCTGAAGCCAAAGTCCCGAATTGGGAAGATATATATTCGCTTGAATCAGCGCCGGTTACGCCTGCAGAAATTTGCCCGCGAGGGAAGCTCGGAGCGGCAGCAGGGATGGATTTTTCCCGCGTTCACCACCCTGAATTAAATCGACCCGGAGCCGCCTCCGCCAGGCTTCTCCGGGTCCCCCATTCACGATCACCCGACCCTTGACCGCGCAGGGTTCCTACTCCTTATCGATGCACTTTCGCATCTGTTTGGAGATGTTGATCTTCAGAGAAACATCTCCTTCAGAGATGGCCTCACTTTTTGTTCTGGGATTGAAGTAGCGCCTCGGCGGACGCCTCGCTATGGAAATCGAGCCGATCTCGGCGACATGAAGTCGCCCGCGCCCAGCAAGTTGCTCACCGATCACCAGTAGTGCTGTGCGAAGAACGCGATCAGCCTCATGCCAGTGCGAGGTCGATAGGCACCAGGATGTCCATATCTCTTTGCGTATAATCCAACCTGCCCAAGACCAGGGCTTCAATGCCCAAACACTGGACGGCCGTTATTTCATAGCCTCCCCAGGGAATGGTGAATTCCTCTTCAAGATCAGTCTGAGCCGACACATGAGGTGCAAGGGGTCCTGCCTCTGGATCGGCTTTGTCCAGACCACGCTTGCCGGCATTCCTTGCCGGCTCGACAGTCAATATCGTCATGCGGTCCGTCATCATTGCCATGATCGCGGCGGCCCCCATCATACGGCGGGCCAGTGTGGCGATTCCGAGGGGCCTCTCCCTATCCTTGATCTGATATTCTCGAATTTCTTTGTAAAAAGGCCTTTCGGCCAAGATTCTCCAAAGGTTATCCTCCGCTCACGATCGTTTTTGTGACGGCATTCTTCTGGGAGAAATTACTTGGTCAAATTCGTGCATTCATCCGACCTTCATCTCGCAAAGCCCTTCGGCCGGTTTGACGAGGATCTGCGCGGACGGTTGCGCGAAGCCCGACATGAGAAGATCTCCGCCCTGGCCGACATCGCACGGCGCGGCGAAGCAGGGCTGGTTCTGCTTGCAGGGGATACATTCGATGCCGAAACACCCCACCCTCAAGTGGTGCGTCATACCATTCGCGCTCTTGGTGCGGAAAAGGATGTCACCTGGGTCGTGCTTCCCGGTAACCACGACAGTCTCGCCGCCGGCGACCTCTGGGACAGAATGGCCAGGGAAAAGCCGGACAATGTCATCCTGGCTCTTGCGCCGGAGCCGATCCTTATCGGAGACGATCTCGTCATCCTGCCCGCGCCACCGACATCCCGAAACCCCGGGCGCGACCTGACCGAGTGGATGGACGATGTCGATTTGCCTGAAGGAAGCGAAAACCGGATTATTGTCGGCCTTGCCCACGGATCCATTCAGGATTTCGGTGAAGACAGCACACTTGGCATCATCCCCCCGGATCGCCCTGCACGGGCCGGCCTTGATTACCTTGCATTGGGCGATTGGCACGGGCGCATACGCGTCGGGCCGCGTTGCTGGTATAGCGGTACGCCCGAGGCCGATAACTTCAAGCATCAGGACGGGGCAGGGGCCCTGCTGGTGGATATCGCGGCGCGCGGCAGTGAGCCATCGGTCGACATCGTTCCTACAAGTCATTTCACATGGTCTGAGGTAGAGGCCGACTTTCGGACCGGTGACGACATCGAGGATCGCCTGAACACCGAATTGCCAGACATCTCCACGCGCCGCCGGGCCCTGATCGTCTTTCGCAGCACTGGGCGGCTCAGTCTGGCGGAGCGCGCCCTGCTCAATGCGACCCTCACGCAGGCTGCCGACGATTTCAGCTTCTTCGAATCCGATCTCCAGTCCCTGAGTATCGAGCAGCAAGCCGGTGATCTGGACGAAATCGACACCGGAGGTGCCTTGCGGGCAGCAGCAGAACAAATCGCCAAAGACAGCTACGACGAAAGCCGGACCGAGACCGAACGCCAGGTTTCCGCCGCAGCCCTTGGCCGTCTTTACGATTATGCAGCCGGGGTGCGGTCATGAAAATTCGTGCGATCACTCTCAAGAATGTCCGTCGCTTCCAGGGCACCACCGCGCGGATATCGGGACTCGCAGATGGTATCACGACGATCTGTGCACCCAACGAGTCGGGTAAATCGACTTTTTTCGATGCCCTGCACGCGATCTTTTTCTATCCGCACTCAGGTCAGCCGCTGGAGGTCCGCTCCCTGCAACCTCATTCCAAGGGTGCGGTCGAGATTTCCGTCGATGTCGAGGATGATGACGGCAATCCGTTCCGGATCGAAAAACGTTACATGGCCTCGAAGAGCGCAACCATCACCGACCTTGCCACAGATCGCCTGATTGCGCAGGCGGACGAAGCCGAGCAATGGATCAAGACACTGATCGGCGCGGATGCCCATGGCCCCGCAGGCCTCCTCTGGGTCCGTCAGGGGATCTCGGGCTTTGGTCCCGACGGCAGTGGCGCACGCGAAAAAGGCGAACGCGAGAAGCTCAGGGAGGCACGCCAGACATTGATGTCCTCTGTCGCCGGGCAGATCGACAATGTTACCGGCGGTCGCCGGATGGACCAGATCATGAAAGCCTGTGAGGCAGATCTCGATGCCCTCGCCACCAGAACCGGCCAACCGAAGGCCGGGGGCGAATGGAACAAGGCGGTAAAGCGGGTCGAAGATCTTGAGGCCGAGGAAACCCGTCTTGCAAGTCAGGTTTCCGAGCTGGGGCAGGCTCTGCGCGAGCACGCACAGATCAAGGCCGCACACAAAGCCAGCGAAAATCCCGATGCTGCGGCCAAGCGCGATCAGGCGATCAAAAGCGCCCAGAAGGCTCTCGAGGATGCCCAGGGCCATGCGCGTCACATCGTCGAGCGCCAGCGCGATCTGCGACTGGCAGAACTCGAAGCAAAAGCCTGCAAGGACAGGATCGACGCCGACGCAGCAGCCGGGGCTTTGCGCAAACGACTGGAAACCGCAGAGAAGGTCACCAAGGACGCGGCAAAGGTGACCGGCGTCGATGCCGAAAAAGCCAAAAAGGCTCACGAAAAGGCAACACTCGATCTCAGGGATGTCAGGTCGCACCTGAAATCTGCCCGCGATACACTCTCTGCAGCCCGCAAAAGACTCGATCGACGTCAAAAGGCGCAAGAGCGAAAGAACCTGGTCGCCTTGCTTGCCAAGGTCGACGCCTTCGAAAAGGCGCGCAAGGCCCATGCCGCCACGCTGCGCGATATCCGGATCACCCAGAAAGATCTGGACCGGTTGAACACCCTGACCCAGAACCTTGTCACGACAAAAGCCCTGCGGGAGGCCGGAGCCGCGACCCTGCAAGTCAGCTATGCCGGCCAAACCGTCCTGATGGACGCAGATCAGCCTCTTCCCGAAAACAAGGAAATTCCGCTACTGCGCGATATGAATATCGAACTTCCCGGGATCGGATCGATGAAACTTGCGCCCGCACGGATTGCGGGCAGTAGCGACGCCGAGGATCCCGACGACATTGCCGCGCAGATTTCCACGCTGCTTTCAGATCTCGAGCTTGATGGAATGGAGGCCGCCAGATTCGAAATGCGGCGCCGCACCGATGCCGAGCGCGAAGAGCTTCTTGCGCGGCAATCGATCGAAACACTGGTGCCCGATGGCACAGAGCAACTGCGCCGCGATCTCGATGACATCGAAGAGGATGATGCTGACGACGAGGGCGAGGTCATTGATGTGGATGACCTGCAGTCACGGGTTTCCGCCGCCGAGGAGAAGGAGCGCATTGCTGCTGACTACCAGGATGAGACGCGCCTGGCTCATGAGGCGGCAGCCGGCCTGGCAACCGCGGCCCGCACCAAGCACAGTCTTGCTCTCGAGGCGCTCGAAGCGCCTGCCGCGGCAGAACTGTCCGCGCAAGAACATGCCGAAATGGAAAAATCGTTCGAAGCCGCGCAGGGCACCGTATCCAGGATCAAGGCCGACATCGAAGAACTTCAGAAAGAGGCTCCTGACACGGAGGCAGCAGAAGCCCTCGTGGCCCGGCTTGCCTCGGCACGCGACAATGCCACGAAGGAAAGGGAGCGGCGTCTGGAGCGGCTCAATATCCTGGGCGGGGTAATCCGGGCGCGGGCGGATGACGGTGTTGAAACCCGGCTCGAGGAGACCCGGGGGAAGCTCGAAAAAGCCCGCAGCCGGGCAGAGCGCTATAAATTCGAGGTCGAAGCCCTCAGTGAACTTCGGGGCCATCTCGAAACATCGCGCAAGCAAGCCCACGATGCCTATTTCGAGCCCGTGAAGAAAGAGATCGGGCCTTTGCTGTCAATGCTGCACGATGATGCCGCCGTTGAAATGGATCCCGACACGATGCTACCGATCAAGATCGTCAGGGATGGCATTGCCGAAAAGATCGACACGCTCAGCGGCGGGGCGTCGGAGCAAATTGCCATCCTGACGCGCCTGGCATTTGCCAAGCTCTATTCCAGGGCCGGAAAGAAAGTGCCTGTCATTCTCGACGATGCCCTGGTCTATTCGGATGATGATCGCATTGTGAAAATGTTCACCGCACTGACACGGAGCGCCAAGGATCAGCAGATCATCGTTCTGTCCTGTCGCACCCGGGCGTTCGAAGAACTCGGTGGTACCCGCGCAACAATCGAAATTCCAGACCAAATGGCCTGACAGGGGGTTAATTTCTCCCGTCCCGACAAGGGCCGACCCATTTCCTTCCCGAGTTCGTTCGGGAAGGAAGAATATGTTCAGAATTGCGGGGACCGGTGCCTGTCTGCCGAAAGATGAAATCATAAATTGTAATCTCGAACGCGCGCATGAGCGTCCCGCACCGACAGGCACTGCCGCTTCCTCCATCTCAACAGGCACAAATGCCATGCCATCCAGATTGGGCAACACCAGGATGCCCTGCCGCGCCATGCGACGCCAGTCCGATACCGTGCTCGGGATCAGATCATAGCGCCCAGCCACCCCCTTGACCGTCTCACCCTCGATCAACGTTTCCGCCACAACCCGGGCAACTTTTTTACAGAAATCGAAGAAAATGCTTCGCGTTTATGCACTTCAGCCAATCTCATTTTCGACAAGCAGGGAAACAAGAAACGCGATTGAAGAAAGGACAAATGACGATCCGCTGGTCTGCGCGCCTTTTTTGGCAGGCGCGAGACGCAGCGGCTGACGATGAAGAATACCTCCGAGCCTTTTGACACCGCCGGGACGAAACCCGGATCGCTCAACCAACCAACCATCAATCGGAGGTAACATGTATTACGGAAAAATAATCCCCAACGGGACAGACGCGTGCAGGTCCAGCGAAGCAGGGCTGCGGACATTTCTGGCGTCGAATGCCGATGCGCTTGGCCATGCAGCCGTGCTGTTGGCAGGCCGCAGGGGCGCCAGGCTCGTCAATGCCATCTTGGACGGGCTCGATCAGCCCGGGCCGCTCACGCACCGTCTGCGCCAGCGCCTGCTCGAGTTGCGCGACATCCTGTTTCTCGAGCATCTTGGTAATGATGACTGGGAAGACGATGGCTGCCTTGCGCTGCTCGAGCCGGAAGATCCGGCCGTTGCTGACATCTGTCTGCTCGCTGACAGGAACTGCTTCTTCTAACCTGACAAGTGTTTGCCCAATCTGGCTGTCGAGTTGCCGCAATTCCGTGCGACGATCAGGTTGTTGTGCGTCCGCCAGCGAGCCTATGCGGATCATCATCCAGGCGGTAATCCGTCAGGATCGCCAGAATGTCGGGATCGCCCTCGAACTCCTTGATCTCGACGCTGACACTGATCTTGTCGTCGGCTGTGAGCTCTTCGAGTCCGTCCCAGAAATCAGCGAGGCCTAGCTGACGCGCGCTATCCGGCATTCCGGGGTCAAAGATCAATCTGAGTGCCTCAAGCAGGTTGCTCTTTCCGACGCGGTTTTCGCCGACGACGACGATATTTCCTGCAACGGCAACATCTAGCTCGGAAAAATTCCTGAAATTCTCAATTTTTATGCGCGAGATATGCATCTTCTTCTTTCTCATTTATTTGCCCGCGAGAGACACTGTTCAAACTAGCACTATCGCTAAGGTAGATCGAGCAATTCACATCTGATATCCTCGATGTACTGCGCGCAGAGCTGCTTGACCGTCAGCGCCCTCCGGTCCTCCTCGCGTTCCTCGGCCGGGTCATTGCCTCGGGCGACGTTCCCGAGCAGGGCCCTTGCCTCCCGCCGCGCCGTCTCGGGCGTCCAGACGCCGTGCCGGCCGATCGTGTAGCGGCAGCATCGTCCCCGCGCGCGGTACTGGACGATGTAACTTCGCTTACCGGAGGGGTATACACGGAGTCCGAAACCCGGCATCTCGTCATCCCAGACCGCCGTGCCCTTGGGTCCCGGTTTGACCGCTTCGACAAATCGTTTCGTGAGCCTCGGCATGCTCCAAACCCTCTCTTGCGCCCGAATCCGCGAAAGCACCACGCAATCACGCGGGTGGAAAACAAGGCGTATTCTCGGATAGAGCTTTCGGCGCAGCGCGTGGCTGTGTCTATATTTTTTCAATGATTATAGCGCTCTAGCGGACTCTATCGTACGTTTCGGAAAGACCATTAGGCCCGCTCCGAAGGCAGAGGCCAGAGGTTCGAATGCTCTTGGGTCCGCCAAGTCAACTTTTTCTCAGCCCAAGTATCTCGCGTGCCTGTTGCCAAGTGGCGACCGGGCGTTCGTGTTGTTCGCAGATCGCGGCGGTAATATTTACTAACGCAGCATTGGATGGGGCGAGCGTTGTG
>JAGXFI010000144.1 GCA_024637305.1 Sulfitobacter sp. | reverse complement strand
CCGGCTGCGGCACGGCCCGTTTCTGCGGTGCCGATGTCGTTGAGTTGCGAGATCACCTGACGCAGCCGCGCCATGTCCTCCAGCGCCAGATAGATGCGCCCCAGTTCGGACAGCAACAAGGGGTTGTTGTGGTTCTGACGCAATGAGGCGACCAGCACCTGTTCCGCCTCGATCAGCTTGTCATCACCCTCGAGGAACCGTGCATAGCGGACCGATACCTCCGGAGCCCGACCTGACGTCTCGACCGCCAGCGACAGGAACTCACCCGCAAGGGGCCTGTTTCCGGCGCGGATGTAGGCTTCGCTCATCAATAACATGGCGGTCACGTCCTGCGGTGCGGCGTCGAGGGCTGTGCGCAGTGTAGCGATGGCACCGTTGGTATCGTCGCCTTCGATCTGCCAGCCGGCGTGCATCCTGAGCGCTTCAACCTGTGCGGGTTCCTCGGCCAGCACCTGTTCGACCAGTTGCCGGGCGCCGACCTCGTTGCCGGTCTTCCGCAACATGTTCGCCAAGCTTACCTTGACCCGGCGCTGCTCCGCCGATGGTTCCATCTCCGCGACGATCTCCTGCATCTCGTCGATTGCGGCCGAGCGCTGGCCCTGATTGTAGATCATTTCGGCCCGCCTCGCGCGGTAAAATCCCGGATCCTCGACGGTGGGAATCACCGCATCCAGTTCAGAGATGGCGGCTTCAGGGCCGCGCACCCGCAAAATGAAATCTACCAGCGTCAGATAAGGTCCCTGATCCTCCGCCGCGGGGTCCGAGATCTCGCGCAAGAATGCTTCGGCCTTGTCAGCCTCTCCGCGCCCAACGTAGAAAGCATTGAGTGCCTGCAAAAGCGTGGTCTCCCCCTCGTCCTTGAGTGGAGTATTGGCCCCGAAGCGGATGATCATATCCCGCAGTTGTGCTGCAAGTCCCTCGGTATCCCCTATTTTTTCCAGTATTCCCAGACGCAAGTTATAGAGACTGCGGTCCTGCGGCTTCAGCGCGATGACCCCGTCGATTGCATTGAGAGCCGCGTCGAAATTTTCTTTGCGCACATAACCCCAAAGGGCAATCTGTTGCAGCATGGGGTTGCCGGGCTGCTCTTCGGACAGGGCCACGGCACGTTCGAACGCGGCGTCTCGCGCCGCGCTATCCTGATCGCGCTCTCCCTTCAGAAAATCAACGCCTGCCGCGAGGGCCTGAACGCGCGGATCATCGGGGGCGTCTTCGATTGCGCGGGTCGCATGGCGTTCGAACTCCTCCCAATTTTGAGTAGAAAAGGACAATTCCGCCAAGGCGATGCGCCCTTCGATGTCATCGGGGTATTGCTCTACTAAACTCAAGTAATGGTTATAGGCCTCGCGCAACTTGCCCTGTTCGCGCACGATGCGCGCGTAAGTCTGGCGCGCTTCGCGGTGTTGGCTGTTGAGGTCGAACACGTTGCGGAACTCCACCAGCGCGCGCTCCTGCTCGCCCTGTTCCAGCAGCGCAAGACCGCTCTGATAATGCTTTTCTGCACGCTCCTCGGAGCTTTCGCAGGCCGCCAGAAACCCCACAAGGGCGAGGACCGAAACCATTTTGAGGCTGGATTTCAACATCACGGGAGCGTCTCCTTTTCGGTGGCATGACACCGGCGGGTGTAAATCAATCATGTCTGGCAATAATATGTCCTGCGACCGAAAATAACCCCACAAAAACGCATGAACCCGCCCGCAAAAGGGTGGCACAGCATCACATTGATGCGAGGTTCAATAGCCGGTGCAGCGCAACACGACACTGAAGGTGCGCATCAGGATGGAGGCATCCGTTCGGAACGAAATCTCGCGATCATAAGCGTCGTCGTGCTTGATGCGGTCGACGAAATCGCTCTCGTTGCGGTCGGACACCTGCCACATGCCGGTGATCCCGGGGCGCAGGTTGTAATAGCCCTTGCCGTAATAGGTTGCCTGCTGGTCGACCATCATGGGGCGCGGGCCCACCAGGCTCATCGTGCCGTTCACCACGTTCCACAGCTGCGGTAGCTCGTCGATGGAAGAGCGGCGCAGGAAACGTCCGATACGGGTGATGCGCGGATCGTTCTTGAGCTTTTGGGTCGCGTCCCATTCAGCCCGTGCCGAAGGATTGGCGTCAAGATATTCGCGCAGCATATCATCGGCCCCGGGTACCATCGTGCGCAATTTCCACATCCGGAATTTGCGTCCACTGCGGCCGATTCGCGTTTGGGTGTAGAAAGGCCGCGCGCCGTCGGACGCGGCGAGCGCGGCCAGAACGAGGATCAGCGGCAGAACGATAGGCAGCGACAGAAGGACAAGCAGCACCTCGAAAAGGCGTTTGACGCCACTGCGATACAGTCCGCGCGGGCGGGAGGACGCACCGTTGGCGGGCGGTGAAATTTCGGTCACATCGTTCAGGTTTGAAAAATGGATTGTCATAGGTTTCGTTCGGCTAAAAAACCGACCCCCAAAATTTTGAACACACAGACACGAAATAATCTGCGTCACGTTTGTTACATACAAAAGACAGCGGCGAGCCCCCCACAACAGAGTATCGCCTGAGCATCATGGTTAACATTTTGGGATCGTTAATCAAAGCACCAAAACCCGGATGATTAAAAATCATTCCTTAATTAAAGAAAATCACCCGTTTCCCAAGATTTCAGGACAGCCTTAGGGGAAGTCGCGTCAAGTAATGCAATCAATGGTTGAGTCTCCTCGATGATGCCAGAAACAAAGCAACTATTGGATGCTTTATGTTTCCAATCCGGAAACATCCGCACGAACTCTGCCCCATTGTTGCGGTAATAATTGCGAATCATTCGGTCAATGCTCCATTACCCGCAGACAGATGGTGTCCAAGGGTTTGGAAAAAATCCGAAAGATGCCATGTTTATGCCGTGCATGCGACGTGTCATCAGGCCTATAACGACAAAAAAGCCCTACATCATGCGTGGGACTGTATATTGTGTGCGAGTATTTGATCCGTGAGTATCGACCTCTACAACGAGAATTTTGGATTTGCGGAGCGGCCGTTCTCGCTGCTGCCCGATCCTGATTTCCTGTTCTGGTCGCCCGCGCACTCCAAAGCCTATGCGATCCTTGAATACGGGTTGATGACCCACGCGCCCCTGACGGTGATCACGGGCGAGGTCGGCACCGGCAAGACGACACTGGTCCGAAAACTGCTCGACGGGCTGGAGGACGACATCACCGTCGGCCTCATTTCCAATGCACAGGGCGGTCGCGGCGATCTGCTGCGCTGGGTGCTGAATTCGCTCGATGAACGCACCACGGCGGATCAGGATTACGTGTCGCTGTTCCAGCAGTTCCAGGATTTCGTGGTCGAACGCTATGCCGAAGGCCGACGCGTGGTGCTGGTCATCGACGAGGCGCAGAATCTGCCGACGGAACTGCTCGAAGAGCTGCGGATGCTGACCAACATCAACGCCGGCAAGGACGAGCTGCTGCAGCTGATCCTCGTGGGCCAGCCGGAATTGCGGGCGATGATCGCCCGCCCCGATCTGCGGCAATTCGCGCAGCGGGTGTCGGCGTCCTATCATATCGACCCGATGGATCTGAAAACCACACGCGAATACATCCGCCACCGCCTGAGCCATGTCGGCGGTACCGGCAATGAATTCAGCCCCGCCGCCATGCGCATGATCCACGAGAGCGCAAACGGCATCCCGCGGATCGTCAACAAGATGTGCGATCTGGCGCTGGTCTATGCCGCCAGTTCCGACCGAAAGCAGGTGGGCCTGCCCACCGTCAAGGAATTGATCCGCGACGGGATCCTGATCAAGACTCACCCCTTGCCGCTGTTCCTGCGCGAACCGATCAACAAAACCGGGAAAGCCGCCGAATGAATATCGACTTTCGTTTCTACTGGACACTCTTCCTGCGGCGCCTGCCTGCCATGGCGGCAGTATTCCTGCTCTGCGCTGGCGTCGGCGTGGCGCTCGCGTTCAAGCTGCCCACGACCTATTCATCCAAGGCCCGGATGCAGGTCGAAGAACCGCAGATCACCGGCCTCTCAGGCATGGGCGGCAGCGGCGGCGGCCAACAGCTCGACACCATCCAGAACAATCTGATGACGCGCGCAAACCTTCTCGGCATCGCCAGGGAGTTGAGGGTGTTCGGGCCAAACGACGGCGGCATGACCCCCGACGAGATCGTCGCCGCGATGCGTGCGGCCACCGACATCGACAAGTCGTCGGGGCGCGACCGCGCCACAACGATGTCGATCGCCTTCAACGCTGACAAGCCGGAAACCGCCTACGCGGTAGCCAACCAATATGTGACCCTGATCAGGGATGAAAACAAACGCCTTCAGAGCAGACCCTTGACCAACACGCTGGAATTTTACAAGCAGCAGGTCGAGACGCTCAAGAAAGACCTGGAGGGCAGAAGTACAGCAATCCTCGAATTCAAGCAGGAAAATCAAAATGCCCTGCCCGAAAGCCTCAACTTCCGCCTCAACCGCGAAAGCCTGGTGCAGGAACGTATCGCAAGTCTCGAGCGCCAGATCGAAGGGCTGCGTGCGGAGCGTCAGCGCCGGGTCGAGATCTTCGAGGCCACGGGCCGTATCGCGGCACCGCAACAGCAAAACCTCAGCCCCGAAGAACAGCAGCTGGCCAAGCTCAACGCCCAGCTTGAGGGTATGCGCCTGCGTTTTTCCGATACCAATCCGCGCGTGGCCATCCTGATCAGCCAGATCGCCCAGCTTGAGGCGCAGGTCGCCGCCGCGGGCGGTGCCAGCCCCCAGGCCGACGTCACCCAGGAGACCATCTTCGATCTGACGATGGCCCAGTACGACACCCAGATCGAGAATCTGGAAAAGGAGCGGGACACGGCCATGAAAGAGGCGGAAGAACTGCGCGCCTCCATCGAGCAAACCGGTACCAACCAGATCGAACTGGACGGCCTGCAGCGCGATTATGCCAATGCGCAATCGCAGTACAACGCCGCCATCGCGCGACGTGACAATGCCCAGGTCAACGAGAATGCCAGTACCAGCGGATATATCGGGCGCATCAAAATCATCGAGCCGCCGAACCCGCCTGATCGCCCGTCCAGCCCCAACCGTCCCGTTGTGGCGGCAGCGGGTGTGGGCGTGGGCCTTGTGGCAATGGCGGGACTGTTTTTCCTGCTCGAAGTGCTGAACCGCACACTCCGCCGCCCGGCGGAGCTGACCCGCGCGCTCGGCGTCACGCCGTTGGCCACGATCCCCTACATGCAGACGCGCCGACATTTCTGGACCCGTCGCATTCTCAAGCTGACTCTGTTGATCGCCGTGATCATCGCGGTACCGCTGGCGCTGTGGGCCATCGATACCCATTACCGTCGCCTTGACCTTATTTATGACGGGCTGCTGCGGCGGCTGGGTCTGTGATGGAGCGCTGACAATGGAAAAACTGCAAAACGCCATCGCCAAAGCGCGCGAAAGACGGTCCGGCGACGCCGCCGGTATCACTCTGCGGCCCAAGCGCAATCCGCAAAGCACCGGGAAAGGCCGCAATGACACCCGCTGGTCGGTGCTGGAACGGTTTTCCCCCGATGCCGATCTCCTGACGCGCAACCGCGTGGTCAGCCTCAGTGCCGGGGCGGCCGCGACCTCCTTCGACATCCTGCGCACCAAACTGCTGTTGCAGATGCGCGAGAACAACTGGACCCGGCTGGCCATCACCTCGCCACATCCCGCCTGCGGCAAGACCACGATCGCATGCAACCTTGCCATGGGCATGACGCGCCAGCCCGACCTGCGCGCGATGCTGTTCGATCTGGACCTGCGCCGTCCGGGCATCGCGCGAACCCTGGGCCACACCCCCGCCCATTCCATCCGCGAGATGATGGAAGGCAAGATCGACTTTGCCGACCAGGCCGTGCGCGTGGGCGAGAACCTTGCGATTTCCATGGCCCGCACGCCGATGGCAGACCCCACATCCCTGCTGCTGGATCAGGCCACCGCCAAAAAGCTCGACGAGATCGAAGAGGCGTATAAACCAGACCTGATGATCTTTGACCTGCCGCCGCTGCTGACCGGAGACGACACCCGCGCATTTCTGAAAAACGTGGATTGCGCCCTGCTGGTCCTGCGCGCCGAAGACACCAAGGCAGTTCAAGCCGATACTTCTGAAAAGGAAATCTCCAAATATACCAACGTGGCCGGCATGGTGCTGAACTCCTGCCGCCACATGGACGAAACGCAAGGCTACGAGTATTACTGAGGGCGGCAAAGCCAAGCCAGATCCCTTACGCTCCGCAAATCCGCGAATGCCCGCTGTCGGCGGTGTTCCGAGGGAACGGGACAAGCGCGACCCTTCAGGATCATGTTATCTGAGTGCGCTT
>JAGXFI010000143.1 GCA_024637305.1 Sulfitobacter sp. | reverse complement strand
GTTGAACCCGAAGGGCGGCGTCATGTAGCCGACTTCCATCATGATGATGAACAGGATGCCGAACCAGATCGGATCGAAGCCGGCGTCGCGCACCACCGGGATGAACACCGGCAGGGTGATCAGCATGATGCCCACGGGATCAAGGACCATGCCAAAGAAAAACAGCACGACCAGCATGAAGAACAGCGCGCCCCAGCGTCCCCCGGGGATATACGACATCAGATCCTGGATCAGGCTTTGCGCGCCAAGGGCGGTGTAGGCGGTTGAAAAGGCGTGTGCGGCAAAGAGGATCCACATCACCAGTGCCGTGAGTTTCAGCGTTGCGATGGAGGCGGAATGGATCACCGGCCAGCTAAGCTGGCGGTTGACGGCGGTTGCCACCAACGCACCGAAAACGCCGATGGCGGCCGCTTCGGTCGGTGTTGCGAAGCCACCAAAGATCGCACCCAGTACGATTGTCACGATCAGGATCGGCAGGATCACCGCCTTGAGCGACGCCAGTTTCTCGCTCCAGCTTGCGCGCTCCTCGATGGGCAGCGCGGGGCCGAGTTCGGGCTGGAGCCAGCAGCGTCCGCCGATATAGATCGACACCAGGACAAACAGCGTCAGGCCCGGTCCGATGCCCGCCGCGAACAGGCGACCAACCGATACTTCGGTCAGCAAGGAATACAACACCATCAGGATCGACGGTGGAATCAGGATGCCCCAACCGCCGCCCGCGTTGATCGCCCCAAGTGCCAGTTTCTTGTCATACCCGCGTTCAAGCATCTTGGGCAGCGCGATGGTGCCCATCGTCACCACTGCAGCACCGGAAATGCCCGACATTGCCGCAAAGATCACGCAGATCAGGACCGTACCAATGGCAAGCCCGCCACGGACACCGCCCCACCACTGGTGCATCATATCGTAGAGGTCATTCGCAACCCCCGATTTCTCAAGCAGTATCGCCATGAAAACGAAAAGCGGCACGGCCATGAGGGTCGGCGATTGCATCGTCTCCCACATCTTGGAGGCCAAGAGGTAGAACCCGATCGGCCCCATCTCGAAATACAGGAAAACCACGGACACGCCGCCCAGCACGAAGGCAAGCGGCGTTCCGAGCATCAAGAACACCAGCAGGGCCCCGAAAAACAGCAACGTCAGAAGTTCGACACTCATCGCTGCATCTCCTGTGCATCGGTTTCGATCTGGTCAGCTTCGCCGGGCACGCCGAAGACATCGGGCGGGATCGGCAGTCCCCTCAGCACACGCACATCGGCCCACAGGCGCACCACGCCCTGCGCCAGCAAGAGTACCGCCGCGACCGGTATCAAGGCCTTGGTCGGCCAGAGCGGTGCCTTCCAGACAGAGTTGGACCGTTCCATATCCTGGATGGCGTCAGAGGCGATTTCCCAGCCCTGCCAGAGCAGAACGCCGACAAACAGGATGAAGAGAGGCCACGTCAGGATGTCCAGAAGGGCGCGGCGTTTCTGGGACAAACGGCCATAGAAGATGTCGACGTTGACATGCCCCCGCTCGGCCAGCAGATAGCCGCCTCCGATGATGGCGTAGACGCCGAAGATCAGGGTCGCCAGCTCTGCCGTCCAGATCGTCGGACTGCCGACCAGATAGCGCATGACCACATCGGTCAGAAGCAGGGCAAAGATCACCAGAACGGCCAGTGATATCCAGCGTCCGATAAAGCGATTAATGCGTGTGATAGTACGGGCTAACTGCATCATTCCTGCATGCTCCTTGGGAAAGGGGGCGGCCCGCCGGTCGCGGGCCTGCCCGTTTTTCGCAGGACGGATCAGGCGTAGCCCATGTCTTTCATGAGGGTGCGATAGACATCTGCCGCCTTGGCAGCGCGTTCGCCCTTCTGACCTTCGGTTTCAAGGATGGTCGCGGACGCGGTGGCAAGCATTTCCAGCACGTCTTCGGGAAGTTGCATCACTTCGACACCGTCGTTCGTGACGCCTTCGGACAGCGCGATTGCCTCGAAATGCTGGTATTCTGCGGACCGCAGGAAGAACCGCTTTTCGATGGTATCCACCAGCACCCGGCGCAGATCGTCCGGCAGCGCTTCGAGCGCATCCGTGTTGAGGATGAACGCATCAGTCGTCTGGGCCAGAACGGGTTTGTAGTGGTATTTGCAGACCTCCCACAGGGACATGGACTGCGCCCCGATCGCGGCACCCCAATGCGCGCCGTCAACAACGCCGGAGCTCAGCGCCTGATAGAGCTCGGAGCCGGGGATGAACTGCGGTGCGGCACCGGCCGCCGCGAGATAGTCGAGCATGGAACCGGACGACCGGATCTTGAGCCCACGGAAATCGGCAGCGGATTCAATCTTCTTGGAGACGACCATTTCCGTTGGCAGGACCTTTTCGCACATCAGATGCACGCCGTCCGGGTTCAGATCCTCGTTGACCAGCGCCTCGACACCGAGGTTCTTCATCGCGTGCTCCATCTCCCACGCCTGACGCAGCGTGCCGGGGATGCCGTAAACGAAGGTGGCGACCTGCGACTGGTCGTTGATGTAGGACGGGCTGATGGTGCCCATCGGAACGACGCCCTTGCGCACGATGTTGTAGATGTCCGGCCCCTTGGCGAATTCGCCGGCACCGAGCAGATCCAGCTTGAACGCGCCTTCGGTTCTTTCCTCGACCAGTTGGGCGATGACGCCAAGGCTGTCGGTAAAGGAGCTGGACGCCTTGGGCCAATGCGCCTGTACACGCCATGTGACCTCGCCTTGCGCGATCGCCTTGCCGACCAGAGCGGGCGACGCAACGGCCGCAACAGCGGCTCCGCGCAGCATGGACCGCCGGTTCAGCTTCATGTTCTCTTTATTCATGGTTTCCTCCCGTTTATTTCTAGGCTTGGCGCGTCCATTTGAGACACGCTGACTTTGCCGGAAGATCCGGCAACGATATTCCCGTGTGCCGATCCTGACAAATGTCCGGTTCAGTCTCAACTAGTTTATTCACTAATCGCACCGCAATGCTGACGTGGGGGTCACATTCTTGCGTTCGCAGTTGTCTCAAGTCCGCTGCCGTCATAGCCTGCGCACGAAAATACCTTTCGGGAGCATGATGTGTCAGCAGCCAATCAGAACCAGCGCATGCGGGCGGCACGCGCGGAGCTTCTGACCGAGGCGGACATCCAGACTGTGCAAAACCAGTCGCTGATCCAGGACCGGCGCAAGCAGATTTGTGATGCCGCGACTGAATTATTTCTGGAAAAAGGTTTTGCCGCGACCACGATTCGCGACATCTGTGGTCGCTCGAAGGTCAATCAGGCAAGCATCTATGACTACATCGCCAACAAGAATGACATCCTGCGCCGTGTTCTCAACCAGCTGTGGTTCCGCGAGGACGTGCAGACCCTGCCCGAGATTTTGCTCGATGAAAGTATTCCGCTGGAAGATGCCATTGCGCAGTTCCTGCGGCAAAGCTGGCAGATAAAGCGCAAGGGGACGCTGCTGGCCTATCGCAGCGTGCCGCATCTGCTGCCGCAGGACCGGCGCGCGCTGCGTATCCGCGAGATGGCATTGATGAAAGACCTGTCGGACCATCTGCACCGGCGATTGGGTCTGACCGAGGAAGACAGGCGGTTGGACATCGTGGCGAATCTACTGGTTTTCTTGCAGGCCTTTGGGCCGATGCGCGATTGGCTTCATCCAGATCTTCCCGATGAAATGATGGTCCGCACGGTGGCGGCTGGTGCAAGCGCGATGATCCATGCCGCCGTGAGCCAGCCCGAGGCATGACGGAACGCCGCTTGTCCAATCGGATTGTGCCATGCTGAGCGCCGCGCCCCTGACACGAGATCTGGTGCTGATCGGCGGCGGGCATGCGCATGCGCTGGTACTGCGGCGCTGGGGCATGGACCCGTTGCCCGGCACGCGGCTGACGGTGATCAACCCGGCACCTACCGCGCCCTATACCGGCATGTTGCCGGGTCATGTCGCTGGGCATTATAGCCGTGACACGCTGGAAATCGACCTGATGCGTCTGTGTCGCTTTGCTGGCGCGCGACTGATTCTGGGTCGTGCGACGGACATCGACCGCACGGTGCGTCTGATAGAGGTAGAGGGGCGCGGACCGGTTGCTTATGACGTGGCATCGATTGATGTGGGCATTACGGCGCGCATGACCCTTCCGGGATTTGACGCGCACGCGGTCGGAGCCAAACCGCTGGACATCTATGCGCGATGCTGGCGCGACTTCGTGGATGCGGTCAGGGACGGGCGCAAGCCGCCGACCGTCGCGGTCATCGGCGGTGGTGTTGCCGGTTGTGAGCTGGCGATGGCAATGGCCTTTGCGCTGCGTGGACACGGGGCAGCGCCGCAGGTCGCCGTGATCGAGGCCGGGCCGGAGATTTCCGGCGTTGGCCCGCGCACCCGCGCTGTTCTGCGCCGGGCAATGAACGATCTGGGGATCACCTTTATCGCCAACGCCACGGTCGAGCGGATTGCGGCGGACCAGGTGATCCTTGCCGGGCTGCCATCGGTGACCGCGAGCCTGTGCGTCGGGGCCGCAGGGGCATTTGCCCATGACTGGATCAAGCACACCGATCTGCCGCTGCACGACGGCTTTGTCAAAATCGACCCCGATTTGCGTGTTCAAGGGGATCCCGCGCTGTTTGCGGTGGGCGATTGCGCACATATGCCGTTCGCGCCACGACCCAAGGCCGGGGTCTTTGCGGTGCGTGCGGCCCCCGTGCTGCACCACAATTTGCGCGCGGTCCTGTCAGGCGGGACGATGCAACGGTTCCGGCCGCAGAAATCCTATCTCAAGCTGATCTCGCTGGGCGGTAAATCCGCGATTGCCGAGAAATACGGGATCGCGGTGGCGGCACCATTGCTCTGGCGGTGGAAAGACCGGATCGATCGGGCCTTCATGGACAAGCTGGGCGATCTGCCGATCATGGAGGCACCGGCCCTGCCTGCGCAGGTCACGACCGGCGTGCGCGATCCTGCTCAGGCGGGTCCATTTTGCGGCGGATGCGGGGCCAAGGTCGGCAATGCCGTGTTGAAACAGGCAATCGAAGCCGAAGCTGACGCCCCGCTATCCGACATCGTGGCCGGTCCGGGCGATGATGCGGCCATCCTGCGCCAGCCGGGGGGTGGTTTTCAGGTTCTCAGTACCGACCACCTGCGCGCCTTTGTCGAAGACCCCGTCCAGATGACCCGCATCGCGGCGGTCCATGCGCTTGGCGATATCTGGGCGATGGGCGCGACGCCGCAGGTTGCGCTGTCCAGCATTATAGTGCCGCGCATGTCAGCCGCGTTGCAAGAACGCACCCTG
>JAGXFI010000142.1 GCA_024637305.1 Sulfitobacter sp. | reverse complement strand
TATCCGACCATCACCTTGCCCTCGCGTTCCGCCACGAAAATCCCATAGGGGCAATGCGCTATGTTCATCGGGTCTGCTTCCATCACACTTCTGGACACTATGGCAGAGCAGAACAGAAAGATGTCCGCTTCTTCAAAAAGCGGGACAGTGCTGCCTACATCTTCGCCCGTCCGGTTCAGCATCTCGCCTGTATGGCTGACATAATCGATGACCAGACCCTTGCCGACAATCGCCGTTTCGACGCCGAACGCGGCATCCTCGAATGTGCCGTCGTAGTCATAGACCGTTGACGTCCCGTCCGCCGCAGCAGCGGTCGCGATGCTGAACAGGCACCCCAATAGAAATGATCTCATGGTAACATCCTCCTTGTTTGCGGACCGGTTTTGACCGGCCCTGATGATGGCCTAGCCGAACATGTCGGCCGTTATGCCGGCGTACCAGCCTTCTGACTCTTCGTAGGTTGTCTTGCGCAGGTCCGAACTTTCGCCGGTGGCCGAGATGAATCCATCCACTTTGGCAACCTTGTCCGGCGTGGCCTCGTATGTCGCGCCGACCTTGACGCCGTCGTTCGTGTCAATGAGAGACCAGCAGGTGTTGGAAAACTTTGCCGGAAAGACCTTGGAGCCGGTAAGGGCACCTCGCACCGCATTCGCGCAGACTTTGGCCTGGCTATTGGCCGCGAAGCCCGATTTCGGCATATCACCCTGATCCGCCGCGTCTCCCAGAACGTAGATGTCCGCGTCTGCCTTGGTCGACATGTCGGCCGCATTCACCGGTGCCCAGTTGCCGTCCGTTACGCCAGCCTGCGCAGCAATATGGCCCGCTTTCATGGCGGGAATGACGTTGCAGACATCGACGTTGGTTTCCTCGCCATCAATCGTGATCGTCATGGCCGCCGGATCGACAGAGACATTGCCGCCGCCAAAATCCTCGCCGATCCAGTCGATCATGCCCGGATAATGCTTCGCCCAACCTTCCTGGAAAAGCGCCTGTTTGGAAAACTTGGCCTTGGGGTCGGCGACGATGATCTTGGCCGTCGGATTGTTCGCTTTCAGATAGTGGGCCACCATCGAAACACGCTCATAGGGTCCGGGCGGGCAACGGAAGGGGTTTGGCGGGGCGACCATCGCAAAGGTGCCACCCTGCGGCATCGCGGCGATCTGCGCCTTGAGCAGCTCAGTCTGCGATCCGCCCTTGTAGGCATGCGGCATCGCGTTCTGTGACGACAGATCCCACCCTTCGATAGCACCGTCCACGAAATCGATCCCAGGTGACAGGATCAGCTTGTCATAGGGTACCGACCCGCCACCAGCGAGAGTTACCGTCCTGGCCTCGCGGTCCACGCCTGTGGCCCAATCGTGCACGACGTTGATACCTGCGGCGGCGAGATTGCCGTAGCTATGGCCAAGGTCGTCAATTTCCTTGATGCCCCCCAGATAAAGGTTCGAGAAGAAGCAGGTGTAATACATGCGCGCCGGTTCGATCAGCGTGACGTCGATTTCGCCCTTGCTGTCCTTGGCGATGTAGCGCGCGGCCGTAGCACCCCCCGCACCACCGCCGACAACGACGACACGCGGCTTGCCATGACTGGCGGCGAACACGATCGGCGATGACAGCGACACCGCAGCGGCAGCGCCAGTTCCTATAAAGACACGTCTATTGAACCTCATATCGTTTCCTCCCTTGAACGGCCTCTATTCGAGGTCCTTGAAATACGCAGCGAGCGCCGCGATTTCTTCATCAGACAAGCGCCCCGCCATCATCTGCATGACAGGATGCGGTCTGAGCTTTTCTTTGTAGGCGTACATGGCGACTACGAAATCTTCGGCAGGCCAACCGGTTATACCAGGTATGCCGTCATTCGTGCCGTCGGTCCGATGGCAGGTCTGACACTCACTGGCGAGGTATTCGCCGTATTCCGGATCACCCTGAATCGCGAGGATGGCAGGATCGATGTTGTGATCGGTTCCCGTTGCCGTCGGCTCCGCCTCGGGGATGTTGGCGGGATTATCTGAGAACGTTCTGAGATAGGCCAACAGGTCTGATCGTTCCCGAATGTCCTTTATGCCGCGAAAGGCCATCCGCGTCTTTGACACCAGTGCCTTGGGGTTCTCGATGTACGCGTCAAGCGTTTCTTGCGTCCAGATCAGCCCATCGCTACCTGCGCGCAACATGCTGGCCGAATACTTCACCTCCGGAACACTTCCCGCAGCGCGCCCGAAAATTCCGTTGAGCTGCGGGCCGATACGATTGCGCGCGTCCGCGCCAATTTCGTGGCAAGACGTACATTTGCGGAAAACAACCGCTCCTTTGTCCGGATCACCCAGTTCCGCAGACCAACCCCCACCCGCCGCAAGAACTGCGGTAAGGATGAGGGCGGATTTGCAAAACCAGCGCAAAAGCTACTCCCCGAATGACTTGAGGTATTCGATGATCGCTTTCTGTTCGTCTTCTTTCTTGAGACCCGCAAAGGACATTTTCGTACCCTTCATGTAGCCTTTTGGGTTGGCAAGGAATGCGGCCATCTCTTCTTCGGTCCAGATCAATCCGCCCTCCGCCGCCGCCATCAGCGGCTTGGAGTATTTGAAGCCTTCCACCGCACCCGCGGGTGCGCCCATGATCCCTGTCAAAAGTGGACCGACCCTGTTCTTGGCACCATCACCGATCTGGTGGCAGGCTTTGCATTTTCTAAAGACCTTTTCACCTTCAGCGGCAAGATCGGCGTCAAAGGCGGCTTCGACTGGAACTTCGACCGGCACATCGGAGGCAAGCACTTCGCTCGCTTCCTCTATCACTTCGGACGCGTCCTCCTCTTGCGGGGTTACATCCAGAACTGTCGCGCGCATCGTGACCTTCACGTCAGTCTTGCAATTCTCCATGCAAGGTTCGCCCGACCACTGCGCGTATTCTGTGGTTGCCCTGTCATCAAATATGAAACCATCGGCATTCGGCATCTCGACCTCGAAGAACGTTTTATCCGACAGGACAAAGTCATCTTCGATGAGATCATTCGAATAGAGGATATATGCGACGATAGCATAAACTTCGTCGTCCGTCAGCGTGCCGGCATCACCGTAAGGCATCGACCGTTTGATGTAGTCATACGCCGTCGACAGGTGCGGCCAATAAGATCCTACGGTCTTGAGCGGGTCGTCGCGGTCCAGCGTGTCGGCACCGCCCGCGAGCTTTGGCCAGTTTCCGATTCCTTCGGCGAAATCACCGTGGCAGGCGGCGCATTTGTTCGCGAAAATTTCCTCGCCGTCCAAGGCGTCGCCAGACCCCACCGGCAGCCCGGTGCCATCCGGGCTGACATCGAGGTCCCAAGCGGCGATTTCTTCGGGCAATGCGGGACGGCCAAGGCCGAATGTGTCCGCCTGAGCCGAGACGGCAGGGAATGTAAGGGAAGCCGCGACAAGCAGGCCGGAAAATTTAAGAAACTTCGACATTTTCGGCCTCACCGTTGGCGCGCACCAGCCATGTCTGGATGCAGTTGTTGTGGTAGATCGAATTCAGCCCTCGCACCTCGCGCAGCTGCGTCTTGGTGGGCTGAATATAACCGGTTTCATCCATTGCGCGGGATTGCAGCATCATCTCGGATCCATCCCATTCGGTATCGAGATAAAAGCGGGTCAACGCCATTTTCTCGCCTGGTTTGGCAAGGCGGGCCGTTTCCCAGCTCATGCCGCCGTCCTTGGAGACATCGACGCGGGTGATCGCGCCACGGCCCGACCATGCCAGGCCCGTGATGACCAACGGCCCCGTGCCATGAGTAATCGGGGCTTGCGGGCTCGGGCTGGTCACGACCGACTTCGCGTCCATCGCCCATGTCCACTTGCGGCTGATCCCGTTTGCCAGCGTGTCGGTGTATTTGCTGGTTTCTTCGCGGCTCTCGACAGGTCCGTCCATCACTTCGATCCGGCGGATCCATTTGACCCACATATTGCCTTCCCAACCCGGCACGACAAGCCGGACAGGATACCCGTGCTCCTTACGCAAAGCCTCGCCGTTGGCCTTGAACGCGACGAGCACGTCATCCAGGGCTTTCTCCATCGGGATCGATCGCCCGTTCGACGACGCATCGGCCCCTTCAACGAAAACCCATTTATCCTTGAGATCGCCGGCGGCGTTGAGGCCTGCCTCTTCCAGCAAGGTACGCAGCGGCACGCCGGTGTATTCCATGTTGTGGATCATGCCATGGGTGAATTGCGCGCCGTTAAGCTGCGCACCGGCCCATTCCATGCCGGTATTTGCCGCACATTCGCAGAAATACACATGGTTTTCGCGCGGAAAGCGTTCCAGATCACCGTAGGAAAATACCAGCGGCGTGTCCACCAACCCGTTGATCATCAGACGGTAATCTTCTTTCTTCAGGTCGATCGCGCCGGAATGGTGACGCTCGAACGCGCAGCCCTGCGGTGTGATCGTCCCTTCAAGCGCGTGAATCGGCGTGAAATTGATCGAGCTGATTGTATCGGCGGTCAGCCATTCGACATTGCGGCGGATCACGTCGCCTTCGTATTCGATTGGCAAACCATAGGGCGTGGTATCCACACCATCACCAAAACCCTGCGCCCACGGCTGCAATTCGGTGATCAGCGGATCAGGTGTCTGGGCCTTTGCGGCACCCACCGACAAGGCTCCGGCACCTGCGGCGGCGGCTCCGCGCAGGAATGCGCGACGCGACGGCCCGTTTGTTGTTTCGTTATCTGACATTTCGGATGCCTCCTTCTTCATGGCCGGCGTCAAGCGCCAACCACTTTCACGCTGTTGTTCGGATCAAGGGATATCGTCCCCTGCTTGGCGATGTGCGCCTCGACCACGTCCCAGATTTGCGGGCCTTCGGTTTCGGGGTTGACAGACGCCCAGCCGGCGACCTGATAGGTCTTGTCCGCAGCAATCATCTCACCGGTCTTGAGCAACGTCATTTCGGTGATGCGGCTGCCCTGAGGCTTGTTGATATCGATGCGGTAGCCAAGCCCGCCCACGCGGACCATATCCCCGCCCTGCTGGTAGTAGGGATCGGGGTTGAACAGGTTGTCCGCCACGTCTTCGAGGACAATATGCAGGAATTCGCCCGTCATTTCGGTGCGGTACGCCTGTCCGTAGGTCATGGACGTGACGTTCCAGATGTCTTCGCGCGTGATGTCCTGATCGGGCAGAATTGACGGCCCCCAGCGCACGCCGGGCGACATGGCGATGTCTGCGTCACGCTCCGAAATCAGCGCATCGCAGATCAGATCGTCCCATGTGCCGTTGAAGTTGCCGCGTCGATACAGCGTTTGGTCGTCGCCCGTTCGCCCGATCACCTCGGACAGCGCATCGGCATAGGGCGCGCGCTGTTCGTCGATCAGCTTGGAAACCTCGGCATCGGGTGTGATGACGTCAGAGAAGACGGGAATGAGCTTGTGACGGAACCCCATCATCCGGCCATTCTGAATATCCAGATCGACCCGGCTGACGAATTTTCCGTTGGACCCGGAGGCCACGATGATCGTCTCGCCCACCAGCACAGGTTCCGGCAGCGCGTCATGGGTATGACCTGCCAGGATCACGTCGATCCCCTGCACCTTGCCCGCCATCTGCTTGTCCACGTCAAAGCCGTTGTGGCTGAGACAAACGACCAATTCTGCTCCTTTGGCGCGCACCTCGTCCACCATTTCCTGCATCCGCGCGTCGCGGATACCGAACGAGTACTCGGGAAACATCCAGCCGGGGTTTGCTATGGGCATGTAAGGGAATGCCTGTCCGATCACGGCAATTTTCACGCCGCCCCGTTCGAAGAACTTGTAGGGCGGGAAAAGCTCTGTCGGTTCGTCCCATTCGGCGTCGAATATGTTCTGGCCCAACGCCGCGAATGGCAGGCCTTCAACGATTTCGTTTACCCGCTCTGTTCCCAGCGTGAATTCCCAGTGGAAGGTCATCGCATCGGGCTTGAGGGCGTTCATCACATTGACCATGTCCTGACCGGCCGTGTGATAGCAGGTGTAGCTGCCGTGCCATGTATCGCCGCCATCCAGCAACAGGGCATCAGGCCGGTCGGCCCTGATCGAATTGATCACGGT
>JAGXFI010000141.1 GCA_024637305.1 Sulfitobacter sp. | reverse complement strand
TGACCGATTCTTTTATACCGTTTGAATTGTCTGAATGTACTAGCTTCTACCTATAGTTGACCGCCGGGTAAACGATTGGCGGACGAAAGGCGCTTTATCCGAGGATTGTTAACAAGTTCTTACCAAACAAGGCCTTAATTCATATTCATTTGACTTAAGGCTGAAATTTGCCGAAATTGTGTCAGTGGATGGGCAGCGAAGGAAAAGTTGGTCTTAATCGTTAAAGAGTTCTTGATCTGCTTATCGCTGCAAATCTTTGGTAAAATTGGAGGGACTTAAATGTTTTTTAAACTGATGACATACACTGCCGATATGATGGCGCGCCTGCGGTCCGAAGAAGACGGGCTGGCGCTGACAGAATATCTCATTCTCTTGGGTCTGCTGACTGGTGCCGTTGTAGGGGCTGTTCTAATTTTTGGTCAGACCTTAGGTTCCCAATGGGCGCTCTGGCAGACGTGGCTGTCGGGTCTTAACGCCCCGCCGGCAATTCCGACGTAATTCCCTTCCTTCCTAGGAAGGGTGGCATATTTGCCAGCAATAAAGATAAAGAATTGATCCAGCTGCATTGGTTGGGCCAATTCCCTTATCCCCAGCGGAATTTTGGGGTATAATATGACAAACTTTGATAATTTAATGGGTATATCCCGGCCTCTGTCCGCGAACAGACTCCCTTAGGGGTGGTCAAGGCCGGACAATCGGTGCAAGGCCTGAGGAGTGATGATGCGGTTTTCAACGATAGTAAGCTTACTGATTGCCATAATCCTGGCAACGGCCGCCGTTTATGGTGCGCAAAACTGGCTGACCACAGAGCGGATGCTGGCCATTCAGAGCCTTCAGCAGAGTCAGGAAAACCCGGTCAAGAAAGAGATCGAGACCATCGTCGTCGCCAATGAACCGATCAGTTTCGGTGAGCGGATCAACAGTACGACAGTGCGTGAGATCGAATGGTCGGGCGCAATTCGCCCCGAGGGCAGTTTTTCCAAAATCGACGAACTTGTTGTGGGTCTCGACGACGATTCCGCGCGATTCGCGCTGACGACCATGACCATTGGGGAGCCGATCCTGACATCCAAGGTGACGGACCCCGGACAGCGCGCCAAGATGTCCACGGCGCTGGCTCCTGGCAAAAAGGCGGTGTCCATTCGTGTGAATGATGTTTTGGGCGTATCGGGCTTTGTCCTGCCGGGCGACCGCGTCGATGTGCTTTTGTCGCGCGACGGGTTTGTGGACGTGCTGTTGCAGGGGCTCAAGGTTCTGGCCATCGACCAGACCGCGGATGAGCGCAAGGACAACCCCAGCGTCGTGCGGACCGTGACATTCGAGGTGAACACGCAAGAGGCGCAAAAGCTTGTGTTGGGGGCCAACATCGGCAGCCTGTCGTTGGCGCTGCGCAATCTGGCATCAACCGATATCGAGCTGAACGAGCGGATAACGATCAATGATCTCAATGAGTTCCACGCTACCGATGATCTGCTGAAAGCGGCCGCCGCGTCTGACGACACCGTTGAGACGGTGCCGGACCCCTCGCTTGCGCGGCTTGATGAGCTTGAAAAAATGCTCTCTGATATGTCGGCCGGCATGGCGTCTTCGCTCGCCGGGGTCGAGGCAAAGCTGGACGCGCCGGTGCCTGTCAGCGAAGTCGTAAAGGAAGTCGTGGTCGAAAAGATCGTAGAGGTGACCCCCTCGCCACCGGTGCGCGCCACTGTTGCCGTGATCCGCAACGGCCAGCGCAACGAATACAAAGTCGACCGAAAAGGACAGGATGGCGTGGCCGATCCGGCACAGACCGGAAACGAACAGGAAGTAACTGACGTTTCGGTATTGCAGGGAAGCGACAGTTAACGACAATACATATGAATAAACATATGGGCAAAAAAATTTGGTGGGCAGATGAAATACCTACGACATACAGGCAAAAAACCATACGAAGCATTAAGACTTCTGGTAGTCACGACGGTTCTCGCAATGACCGCATCAATATGGGCGGTATCCGCCACGGCGCAGCAGCGTAGCATCATCATTGACGACGGGATCGTGTCGAAGATCGAGATGTCGCCAGGCCGCACCCTGACCGTCGAGACGAACGATCAGTTCGCCGACATCCTTATCGGCGACACGAACATCGTGGACGTGTTTCCGCTGACCGATACGTCGATGTACATTCAGGCAAAGACGAATGGTTTGACCAACATCACTCTATATTCGAGCGACAAGCAGTTGCTGGAAGTGATCGACATTCGTGTGCGGGCAAACTATCGCGAGCTGGAAGAGGCGATATCGCTCGCCGTGCCAACCGCGCAGGTCGTTGTCAGCAACGTCAACAACAAGATCAGGTTGTCGGGGAGCGTCCGTAACAACGTCGATCTGGCGCGTGTGGTCCAGATTTCCCAGCAGTTTTCGGATGATCCGGTGATCGAGGCGATTATCGTCGACGATGCACAGCAGGTCGAGCTTGACGTTCGCATCCTTGAAGTCGAACGGAATGCCGGTCGCAATCTTGGCGTCAATCTGATTGGAACGAGTACGGACACAGGTCAGAACAGGTTGACGACGGGTTCACAGAATTCCGGCTCGGCCGGAGTGCCTTTCGGGTCGTTCATCGGCGAATTGCTTGAAATTTCAGGCGTCCAGATCGACTTTGTAATCAATGCGCTGGAATCCAAAGGCCTGGCGCGGCGTCTGGCCAACCCCAAGCTGATCACGACCAGCGGGATCGAAGCCAACTTCGTCGTCGGTGGCGAGGTGCCTATCAGCACATCGGTTTCCGCCGAGAATGGCGCGATCGCGACTGAAACCAGCTATCGGGAATATGGTGTCCGGCTGAATTTCGAGCCCAACGTGCTGAATGACGGTCTGATCTCCTTGCGCATTACGCCCGAAGTATCTGACGTCGACTTTTCAAACCTCGTGAACGGGCAGCCGACTTTCGTGACCCGGCGCGCGGATACCACAGTTTCCTTGCGGGACGGTCAGAGCTTTGCCATTGCCGGTTTGCTTCAGGCCAACAATGCGCGAAACATCGACCAACTGCCGTGGCTTGGCCAGATCCCGATATTGGGCACCCTGTTCCGGTCCAGCGGATTTCAAAAGCGCGAATCGGATCTGGTCATTCTGGTGACACCGCGCCTCGTTCGTCCGGCAAGCCCTAACCATGAGCTCAAGTCGCCACTGGATGACACACGGTCCTCCAACGATGTGGAGCTTTTCCTCTATGGAATGTTGGAAGTCGACCGCCCCTTGCTGCGCCGGTTTCGTGAAGGCGAAGGCATTGTCGGCCCGTATGGACACATGATCGATTTGGAGTTTGACGATGCTATCATCAACAAAAAGTAAGTGCGCGCTGGTCTGCGTTGCCATCACGCTGATGCTGGGCGGTTGCGTCGATCCGATGAGCAACAAGGACCGGATCTCTTCGCGCAGCGGTAATGCGAGCGAAGCCAACACCGGAATCCAAAGCATACGAACCTGGCCGCCTAACGTTTACGATACCAGAATCCGACGCGGCGGCTGAGGAGTGCAAAGGCCGGGGCATCTATTTCGGTGCCTCGACAGAACGGCGGATTTGAAGGGAGCGATATTGGAATGCGCGGGCTTTTGGCGAAATTAATTTCGGATAAAAGAGGCGTCGTTCTGACAGAGACCCTGATTGCTTTACCTATTCTCCTTCTGATTACCGTTGGGCTTCTGGAATTCGGCAATATGATGTGGCAACGTCAGCAGTTGCAGGTCGGTGTGCGTGACGCAGCCCGGTATTGGGCGCGCTGTCGCCCCACGAGCGGTGCGGGAACGCCGTACATGCCCTGTTCCATTTCGCTGGCGCGCAATATCGCCTTCACCGGTGATCCCACAGGGACTTCACCGCTCCGTGTACCTGGCTGGGACGAGGCAGCCGAACTGCAGATTGATCCTGCGGCGCCCCCTACCTCTCCGATCTCGACGGATCTGGTGTCGGTCCGGGGTGAGGTGAACTATCAAGGCTCTGCGCTCTATGATCGACTTATCGGGTCAAACTTTTCCATCGGCTATAATTATACGATCAGGTACGTGGGATGGTGATGCGCGCAATAAGAAAATTCGCAAGTGACGTCCGTGGCATCGTGCTGGTCGAGGCGCTTTTGGTCATTCCGATTGTGCTGCTTTTCGTCACTGTAATGGTTGAATTCAGCGTTCTGATGTACACTTGGAACCAGTCGGTAAAGGCTGTGCAGATCGCAGCGCGGCGCGCGGCCGTATCAACACCCCTGGTGGACCGCGCAGATTACAATGCCGCAATGTACGCCGACTATGGCACCATTCCCGCAGGAGATCCGGTCCCGGCGGCGATGCCTTCGATTTCCTGCGGCCCGAATGGAAACGCCTGCGATGCGGGCCGGATGAACAATCTTTTGACCGGCGGAGACGGTATTTGCGGCGCAGGTTCGACCATGGTCGGTGCCTGCGACGTGGCACCGTGGATCGGTGCCAATAATCTGACCGTAACCTACGTCAGAACCGGTCTGGGTTATGTTGGGCGCCCGAATGGCCCGGTTACCACAGTCGTCGTCGAATTGAACAATATGACGTTGAACTTCCTGTTGATGGATCGTTTCATTCCGGGACTGAGCAGTATCGCGATCCCCCCGCACAGGGTCAGCATCACGAGTGAAGATCTAAGCGATTGTGATGTGATCTGTTGATTTTGGTTGATTGGAAGTTGGAATGAACAGCGCAACGCTGACCCGTATTTTCTTGGTGGACGCGACACCGTCGCCAACAGAGCAATTACATGAAATTCTGGACGGCGTCTCGTCCTTTGTGGTGACCAAACTGGCACCTCACGTGATCAAGGACGAATCCGAATTGGCTACGGCCGATCTTATAATCGTGGATGTCGAATCCATCGGTGCGTCAGAGATCGAGACCTTGACGGAAATCCGCGCCCGTGCCGCCGATACCCCGCTGTTCATCGTGTCCGATGATCTGTCGCAGGATTCAATCCGGCATCTGCTGAAATATCACGTCACTGATTGGATCAAGAAGCCGGTCGAAAAAGACGACCTGATGAACAGCATCCGCAGCAGTATCCGCAGCAACCGCAGTTCGACCAACAGGGTGCATGCGGTTGTGTCCTGTGTCGGTGGTGCAGGTGCGACAACGGTCGCCATCAACATGGCCGATCTTGCCCAGAACAAGATCCTGCGCAGGAACCCGGACGTCGCCTTGATGGACCTCGACTTTTCCACGGGGAACTGCGGCTATGTTCTGAACATGATCAACAATTTCAATCTGGGTTCGATGACCAATTCATCGCGGCGGATCGACTCGGAATTCATCAGTGCCATCCAGCAACGTCATTCTGCGGGCTTCTCGCTTTATTCTTTCAAGCATCCGAACATTCTGACCGACCTCAATGGCTATGAGCTGGTGTTGCGTCTGCTCGATGCGGTCAGCCTTGAACATGACTACACGATCCTCGACCTGCCTTATTATGAAACCGAATGGCGCGACGACGTGCTTTCTGCCGTCAATACCTGCACATTGGTCAGCGAGGTCAATCTACCGGCGATCAAGCACACGCTGGATCTGATTGCGCGGATCAAAAAGCTACGCGGGGCTGATTTCCCGCTGCATGTGCTGTTCAACAAGAAAACCGGCGGACTGTTCTCTGCGCGGATATCAAACCGCAAGCTCATTGAGCTGATGGAGGGTGAGCCGTTTTCGTATCTGCCGCTGGATAGCTCGTTGCACGGCGAAGCCATGGACCGTGGCGTCTTGCCAAGCGAGATTTCACCGCGAGCCGCCTATCTGAAGGCGCTGACAAAATACATGAAGAACATGGGTTTCATCGGGGCTGAGGTAAAATGACCTGTAAAATCACCTCAAGGCGCAGGTTTCTGACGATACTGGGGGCCGGTCTGATCAGCGCCCCCGCTATTTCGGCCCATGCCGAGGTCAAGAAAATTCCCCGATCCCACGGGGAGCGCACGATGGAGATCGTGCCCTACAGCGGCGGCGAGGCGGCAGGCACGATCATCATTTCCAATCAGGAACGGACGCTGTTGCGTGTCCTTTCCGGGGGCAAGGCGGAGTTGTACCGGGTTTCGATTGGCCGGGAAGGATTTTCCTGGACCGGGACAACTTATGTCGGCCGCAAAGCCGAGTGGCCCGAATGGCGGCCCCCCGCCGAGATGCGCCAGCGCGATCCATCACTGCCGGGACATGTGCCATCGGGTCCGTATAACCCGTTGGGCGCGCGGGCCATCTATCTTTTTTCGAATGGACGCGACACGCTCTACCGGATTCACGGCACCAACAGCGCCGGAACGGTGGGGGATTACGAAACCTCCGGTTGCTTTCGGCTGACGAATGCGGACGTGATGGATCTGTTCAACAAGGTGCGCAATGGCACCAAGGTCATAGTATATTGAGGCAAGGTAGGGTTTGATGGCGGGACGTTTTTTCAAGAAGACCGAAGCGACTGTAGACCCGTCGCAGCTTGGCGATGGCGTGCTTGAGCTCAAGAACTTTTCGGTTGAAGAGGCGGACCCGCCACAGGCTCCGATCATTCCGGTCCGGCACGATTTTGTTGACGAACGGGTCGCCCTGCACCGCCATCTGCTGGACAAGATCAACCTTTCGATGCTCGACACGATGGAGCCGGAAGAAATCCACGCCGAGCTCAAGCCGCTGGTGCGTGCCTACGCGAAAGACCAGAAATTCCCGCTCAATTCGACAGAACTGGACAAGCTCACCTCCGATATCGGCGATGAGATGTTGGGGCTTGGACCGATCGAGCCATTGCTGGCGGACGACACGATCTCGGACATTCTCATTGTAGGTGCGGGGACGGTGTTCATAGAACGGGCAGGGTTGATCGAACGAACGCCGGTTCGCTTCAAGGACGAGGCGCATCTGATGCGTATCGTGAACAAGATCGTTGCCGCCGTCGGCCGGCGCGTCGATGAATCCTCGCCCCTCGTGGATGCACGTCTGCAGGATGGATCGCGGGTCAACGTCGCCATTCGGCCCGTGGCCGTGGATGGCCCGCAGGTTTCGATCCGGAAATTTTCCAAGCGGCCATATTCCTTGTCGCGACTGGTCAGCGCGAACGCGCTGGCCCAGGGCATGGCCGATCTATTGGCTGCCGCCGTTGAAGCCAAGGTTTCCATCGTCGTTTCCGGTGGGACAGGTTCGGGTAAGACGACGATGCTCAACGCATTGTCGAGCTTCATTCCCGTGAACGAACGCCTGGTCACGATCGAGGACGCGGCGGAACTTCAGCTACAGCAGCCGCATGTCGTCCGGCTTGAAACCCGCCCGCCGACTGTCGATGGCCGCAATGAGATCCTGCAGCGCGATCTGGTCAAGAACGCCCTGCGGATGCGCCCCGACCGCGTCATCATCGGCGAGGTTCGCGGCCCCGAAGCGTTCGACATGTTGCAGGCCATGAACACCGGCCACGAAGGGTCGATGTCCACGATTCACGCCAATAATCCCCGCGACGCCCTCAGCCGGATCGAACAGATGGTCGGGATGGCGGGCATGCCCATGAGCCAGACGGCGATCCGGTCACAGATCAGCTCTGCGGTGCAGATGTTCGTGCAGCTTTCGCGGCTGCGTGACGGGACGCGTCGCGTTACGTCGATTTCCGAAATTACCGGCATGGAAGGCGACGTGATCCAGTTGCAGGAGATCATGACCTATAGGCGGACCGGTGTAGGCGAAGACGGAAAGATCCTCGGCGAATTCCGTGCGACCGGTTTGCGCCCGACCTTCATGGACGATCTCGAAACCATGGGCCTCTCTCTGGACCGGTCGATCTTTGATCCTTCACGGGTGCTCTGAGGATGCTGAACAATCCATATATATTCTACGGGCTGATTTTTACCGCCGTCCTTTTGATCATCGACACCTCGCTGCGGTATCTGGCCTCCAGACAGCGGTCCAGGGCGGATGTGCGCAACCGTCTCGAAGGGTTGCGTCAAAAAGAAGGTGTCGAAGAGGCCTTTGGCGAACTTCTCAAGCGTCGGGGGCTCGGCGGTCGGAACGGACAGCAATCCGTCGGCACCCGTCTCAATCAATATATCGCCCAGACCGGGCGCGAAATTAGCACAACGCGGCGCATTTTCTATTTCATGGGGCTCTGGATCATTGGCTTTGTCTTTGCATTCCTCGTAATTACGACAAATTTCGTCGCCCAGCTGATCAGTGCGACGATCATTGCCTGCATCCTCGGGTTTGCCATCATCTACTATCTCAGATCGCGGCAGATATGGGCCTTTACCCAGCAGTTGGCCCCGGCGCTTGATATCATCGTCCGCAGCCTCAATTCGGGGCACCCGCTGGTCACGGCGATTGCATTGGTGGCACGGGAAATGCCTGATCCGATCGGATCAGAGTTCGGGATACTCAGCGATCAGATGACATTCGGCTCTGAACTGGAGCAGGCAATGTTGAACATGTACGACCGTGTCGGTGCTGCGGAACTTAACATGATTACCGTCAGCGTCAGCGTCCAACAGGGAACCGGCGGTAATCTTGCGGAAATCCTTGCTAATCTTTCGCAGATGATCCGCGACCGCCTGATGATGAAAGCCAAGATCAAGGCAATCTCGGCCGAGGGTCGCATCACCGCTTGGATCATGCTGCTTTTCCCGTTCGGTCTGTTTTTCATGCTCAAGGCAATGGTGCCGACCTATTTCGATCTTGTCTGGGAAAGCGGATATGGCGGCGTTGTCGTTGGCACCTGTCTCGCGCTGATATTTTTCGGCATGATCGTGATCCGACGACTTGTCAATTTCGATTACTGAGCGCCTGAGCCAGAAGGAACATAGGCTTTGACCCAAACCATTGTCCTCGTAAGCGTTTTCGTCGCCGTTCTCATGGTGACGTACCTGATAACCAATTATGTGGTCAGGCGCCGCGAAATTTCCGCGAACATTCGTTCGACGCGCGGGAGACGTTCTGAAACCGACGCAGAGATCGACAAGATCCTCGGGTCGGAAAACGATGAAATCCGTTACTATCTTGATGTTGTGCAACGCGAAACGGCCAATTCGCTCCGCATGCGCCTTGTGCAGGCAGGGTATTTCCAGCGCTCCGCCTTGGCCAAGTTCAATCTGATCCGCGCGCTAGCCTCTGCGGCTGCGTTCGCGGGCGTTCAGTTTGGTGCCGCTGCGTTGTTTGGACAGCTGAGTACATTCTTTATCCTGCTGATCGCAATGGTCGTAGCTGGGATCGTCTTCGTGCTGTGTTCTGCTGTGCTTGAAGCGATCGGAAAACGACGCGCGCGCGAGTTCCGCAAGCTGTTTCCCGACTTCATGGACTTGCTCTTGGTGTGTGTCGACGCCGGCCTCAGCATCAACGCCGCCATCGACCGTGTGACCCGCGAATTCCTTCTGACGACCAAGGATTTCGGGTTGCAGTTGAGTATCATCAACCTTGAAGTCCGCGCCGGACGCCCCCTGCATGAGGCACTCCACAACTTTTCGCGCCGGATCGATCTGGACGAAGCCAAGACGCTGGCGATCCTGTTCAAGCAGTCTCAGGAACTTGGTGCAAGTGTCAGCAAGACCTTGCGCGTATTCGCGCGGGAAATGCGTCAGATGCGGTTGATCAGAGCCGAAGAAAAGGCGAACTCCTTGCCGGTCAAGATGTTGTTTCCAATGGCACTTTTCATGTTTCCAGTGAACCTCATCATTGTTCTGGTCCCGATATTGATGGT
>JAGXFI010000140.1 GCA_024637305.1 Sulfitobacter sp. | reverse complement strand
GGCGTTGCGCGATGAGTTAAACCGTCAGGCGGGACGCTTGCCCGGACAGGGCACCCCCGAAGGCGATGCGGCGCGCGATGCGCTTGACCGGGCCGGTGATGCGATGAACGATGCCGAAGAGGCGCTGCGTCAGAATGATCTTGCCGAGGCGATCGACAACCAGTCCCAGGCCATGGAAGCGCTGCGTGACGGGATGCGCGCGTTGGGCGAGGCGATGGCCCAGGAGGAACGCAACAGCCAGCCGGGTCAGGGCACTGCGGAATCGGACAGGCGTGCCGACAATCGCGATCCCCTGGGGCGCCAGCAGGGGACCAACGGGTCCGACGGTTCCGAGACCGACCTTGCGCTCGATAACGATGCGTATGGCCGTGCGCGCGAGTTGCTTGATGAAATCCGCCGCCGCTCCGGAGAGACAGCGCGCCCGGAAGTCGAGCGCGAGTATCTCAAGCGGTTGCTTGACCGGTTCTAACGCGCTTCGGGATTTGCCCCGAACAAGTGTTCGCAGGCCAAAGTTGATGGATCAGGGTTTATCTGAACCGCTGTAGAAACCTGCGGCGGGGGGCCTCGCCCCCCGCCGTCAGCCTGACTCTGAATTGGAGGCGACTTGCTCCAGCCATTTCAGGAAGGTTTGCAATTGGACATCCAACCAGACGCGCCCCTGATCGACAGCAGAGACATAGCGGATCATCCAGTTCTCAAGTGCGGGTACGGCGTTGATGATCGCGGGTGCAAAGACGTAGACGCACACCAGCACCACAGCCAGCAAAAGCACCACCAGGAATCCAGTCCGGAAGCCACGTTTCTTGCGCTGGCGTGTTGGGGCCTCGACATCGACTTCGCCATCCGAGAGCGACCCGTCGCGGTCACTGGTTGAGCGCAGGGTCGAATTGATCTCTTCGATATCGGGCAACAGATCACGGCGCGAGCCGAGGGCCGCCGCGGTTGCTGCCGCTTCGCTGACATGGGGCGGCTCGACCGGATCTTTACCACGAATGCGCGCCATGCGCGCCTTTGCTTCCTGCGCGCGGCGCTCCACGTCGTCGACCGTTTCCACGGTGTCCAGACCCAGATCGGGCTGGCTTTCCAGGGTGGATTTGTCCCGCTTGTCTTCTCGCGCGGCGCGTTCCGCCTCAGCTTCCTGCCGCAGAATTTCCGCGATTGCCGGGTCCAGCTCCTTGCGGGCCGGTTCCGGTTTGGGTTCATCCACGGGTGCCGATGGCGGCGGTGCGGGTGAAATCTCTTCGTCAGGCGTTGGGATCGACGGATCGCTTTCGGCCTCTTCGACCTCGGCCTCGTAATCGGGGTGGTCCTGGAACCAGGTCTGACCGCAGTTGGAACACTGCACATCCCGACCGGACTTCGGGATCACCTCATCCGGCACCTCGTATTGTGCATCGCAGTTTGGACAGGTCAGCCGCATATTTTATCCTGCTGCATGTAAAACCCTCAACCTCAAATAGTTAACGCTCACCATATTGGTTACCAATTGACCAGAAAAGGACAATCTGGCGTAAAACCGGTAACGAGGCGCATTGAAAACCATACGGTGCTGAGGCACAACAGTCCAAATTTGGTGGGGATGCAGCGTGATCGAGCTGGAAAATGTGGCTTACAGCTATGGTGGCGGGGAGTTGCTGTCCGATATTTCACTCAAGCTCGCTGCGGGGTCTTTCCATTTTCTGACCGGACCGTCGGGCGCGGGCAAAACCACGCTGATGAAGCTCTGTTATGGTGCGCTGTCACCGACTTCGGGGACTTTGCGCCTGTTTGACAAGGATGTGCATACGCTGGACCGTGATGAGATCGCGCAAATTCGTCGCCGTGTCGGGGTGGTGCACCAAGACTGTCAGTTTCTCGATCATCTGCCGGTGAAGGAAAATATTGCCTTGCCGTTGCATGTGTCCGACCGCAGCAACGAAGCGGAAACCGGAGACATCGACGACCTGATGCATTGGGTCGGCCTGACGGATCGCGCGGCCGCTCTTCCGCCGGAGCTGTCGGGCGGCGAACGTCAACGCGCGGCGTTGGCGCGGGCCGTTATCATGTCGCCTGATGTTGTGCTGGCGGACGAGCCGACGGGCAACGTCGACTGGGATATGTCCCAGCGGCTGTTGCGTTTGTTGATCGAGCTGAACAGGATGGGCAAGACGGTTCTCGTGGCTACCCATGATCTGAGCCTGATCCGCGCCACGAAATCGCAGGTCCAGGCGCGCGTCCTGCGCATCGCCAACCGGCGCATACAACTCGCGGGGGCGGACCTGTGAGAGTGTCTTTGGGTTCCTTGGCGATGCTGGCCTCGCGTGATCGGCACGCGGATCGCGTGGTGCCACCGTCCGGATTTACGGCGCAACTGACGCTGTTCGCCGCAGCGGCGATGGCCTTTCTGGCGGTTTTTGCCTTGGCGCTGTCGCTCGCCTCGGGGCGTTTGGCCGCCCGTTGGGGGGACGAGCTTGCGCGGTCTGCGACAATCCGCATCACTGCCCCGCAGGACCAGCAGTCGGCACAGGTAGAGGCAGCATTGCGTATTTTGGAGACGACGAAGGGGGTTCGGACCGCTCGCGCGCTGACAGACGCGGAGCAGCAGGCGCTGCTTGCTCCCTGGTTCGGCGCGGACCTCGCGCTGGATACGTTGCCTGTGCCGCGCCTGATTGAGGTTATCGAGGATGCAGACGGTATGGATCCTGCTGGTCTGCGTCTGCGTCTGGCCGCAGAAGTACCGGGTGCAGTGCTGGACGATCACAGCCGCTGGCGCGCGCCTCTGGTCAGTGCCGCATCGCGGTTAAGGACGCTGGGATGGACTTCGACGCTGCTGATCGCTGCGGTGATGGCTGCCATGGTCACGCTGGCGGCGAATGCAGCGCTTGCGGCAAATGCGCAGGTCATCAGCGTGCTACGTCTCGTCGGGGCGACAGACGCCTATATCGCGCAGGCTTTCATCCGTCGCTTCACTATCCGCACGCTGATCGGTGCCAGCGCGGGCATGGCGTTGGGCATGGTCGCCGTTCTGTTCATGCCCGGCGGTAATGACGAGACGGCGACATTCCTTACGGGCCTCGGATTTCAGGGCTGGCACTGGATCACGCCGTTACTTGTGCCTCCGCTGGCAGCACTGGTTGCGTTTCTGGCCACGCGAATGGCGGCACGGCGCACATTGGAAACGTTGACATGAGAGCGGTGCAATGGGTCCGGTCTATTCTGTTTTCGCTACAAGCCACGTTGGCGATGCCTGTATTCGGGTTGGTCTATGCGCCCTGGGCACTGTTTTCCAAGCGTGGAGCCTATGCGGCCTGTCGCGCCTACGCCGGCTATGTGATGTGGACCGCCGGCTGGATGGTCGGCTTGCGTTGCGAGGTGCGTGGCACGCCGCCGACGGGGGGCGTTCTGGTAGCGGCCAAGCATCAATCGTTTCTGGATATCATCATGATCTTTCATGCGCAGGAGCGTGCAAAGTTCATCATGAAAAAGCAGGTGCTTTGGACCCCCGTCATAGGCCAATATGTAAAGAAGATGGAGATGATTTCAGTCGATCGAGGCAAACGCGGTCGCGCCATCGCCAAGATGCTCGAAGACGTGCGCAAGGGAGAGCGCGAACCGGGGCAGCTTGTGATTTACAGCCAAGGCACACGGGTCAAACCAGGGCTCCGGGCGGATTACAAGGTCGGGACCGCCGTCCTGTATGAACAGCTTGGCCAGACTTGTGTCCCTGTTGCCACCAATGCCGGCGTTTTCTGGCCGCGCAGGGGACTTTACCGCCGGCCGGGTGTTGCGGTGGTTCAATATCTCGAACCAATAGCACCAGGCCTTGACCGCGCGACCTTCATGGCGCGGCTGGAGAAAGAGGTCGAGGAAGCCTCTGATGCGCTCCTCGCCGAAGCGCAGAAAACACTCCATACCTGATCGAGGGCGTCACGGTTTCGGAGGCATTTTACGATATCCCCCGCTTCCGTTCTTTTTAAGTATGGGGCACCTGACACGCGGGCGAAAAAGTCGCGAGGCGGGGGCAATGCGGTAATCCGAATTTTTAAAATTCGGCCCGGACTTTTCAAAAAGTCCGTCTCGATGTTGCGTAATTTGGTGAATTCTTAAGGGTCGCACGCTAAGCCGGTTTCAGATGAGCGCAGAGGCGCTTTCATCCAAACCAAAGCCAACCATCGGGAAATAAAATGAAATTTCGTATCCTTACCGTCGCAATCTGCGGCGCGCTCACGCTTGCTGGCTGCGCACAAAAAGCAGAGCAGATCCAACCCACATATGTATCGCCACTGGCCTACCAATCTTACAGTTGCAAGCAGATCGTGCAGGAAGCCAGCCGCGTAAGTGCCCGTGTTGGCGAAATCTCAGGTGTCCAGAACAAAAAGGCCAGCGATGACGCTGTCGCGACAGGCATTGCATTGGTGATCTTCTGGCCTGCCGCGTTCTTCATCAAGGGTGACAAGCAGACTGCCGCAGAATTGGGCCGTCTGAAAGGGGAATTGGAAGCGCTGGAAAAGACCAGCATCGCCAGAAATTGTGGGATCGTGTTCGAACGGCCCACCGAGGTGGTCGTAAGCTGAATGTGACCACGACGACGATCCTGCACCGTCCGGTGGACTGCTACAATCAAGTCTCAAACATGTTCATCAGATGGTGTATTCGAAAGACAATTAAATGGCCCGCAGCGATGATCTGCGGGCCTTTTCTTTCCGCAATGCGGAAACTTGTCGCTGTGTGAAACCTGTTCCGGTTTGTTTGCGTATACGGGCAACGCGTGCGATGCCCGTTCAATGCTTACATATGGATCGCGCCGTCGCCGCAAGCGAGCGCTGCTTCGCGGACCGCTTCGGAATAGGTAGGATGCGCGTGGCATGTCATCGCGAGGTCCTGTGCGGAGGCACCGAATTCCATCGCCACGCAAACCTCATGGATCAGATCGCCAGCGGCTGGGCCGATTATGTGGCAGCCTAAAATGCGGTCGGTTTCCTTGTCGGCGAGGATCTTGACGAAGCCGTCGCCCGCAAAATTTGCCTTGGCGCGGGCATTTCCCATGAAGGAAAATTTTCCGACTTTGTACGCACGGTCTTCGGCTTTGAGCGTCTCTTCGGTTTCGCCCACGCTTGCTACTTCGGGATGGGTGTAGATTACGCTGGGGATCACGCCATAGTTGACATGGCCATGCTTGCCCGCAATGACTTCGGCAACGGCCATGCCTTCGTCCTCGGCCTTGTGAGCCAGCATCGGGCCTTCGGTAACGTCGCCGATGGCGTAGATGCCTTTGACATCGGTTTCCCAGTTCTTTGTGATGGCGATCTGGCCACGCTTCGTCAGGCGAATGCCTAGTTTTTCAAGGTCAAGGCCATCGTAATAAGGTTTGCGCCCCGTTGCGACCAGCACGACATCCGCGTCCAGTGAATGTTCGCTGTCGTCCTTGCGCAGTTTGTAGGTGACCTTGGCCTTGGTCTTTGTCGCTTCGGTTTTTTGCACCGCAGCCCCCATGATGAACTCAAGCCCCTGTTTCTTGAGCATCCGCTGAAAGGTCTTTTGCACCTCCGGATCCATTCCCGGGGTGATTGCGTCGAGAAATTCAATCACGGTGACCTGCGCCCCGAGCCGCGAATAGACCGAACCGAGTTCAAGGCCGATAACCCCCGCTCCGATGACGATCATCTTGTTGGGCACCTTGCCCAGCTCCAGCGCACCGGTAGAGGTCACGACGACCTTCTCGTCTACCTCAACTCCGGGAAGTGAGGATGGCTCCGACCCGGTCGCTATGATGATGTTCTTGGCTTCGTGGACGTCGTCACCAACCTTTACCTTGCCCGCCTCCGGGATGGTCGCCCACCCTTTGACCCAGTCGATCTTGTTCTTTTTGAACAGAAATTCGATCCCCTTGGTATTGGTATCGACGGTCGATTGCTTGTAGGTCTGCATCTGTTTCCAGTCCACGGAAGGGGATTTGCCCTTCAGGCCCATTTCGGCGAAATTATGTTCTGCTTCGTGAAGCATGTGGGATGCATGAAGCAGCGCCTTGGACGGGATACAGCCGGTGTTGAGGCAAGTACCGCCAAGCGTTTCGCGCCCTTCGACGCAGGCGGTCTTAAGGCCCAGTTGTGCACAGCGGATTGCCGCGACGTAGCCGCCGGGGCCGGAACCGATCACGATGACATCATAGCTGGACATTTTAGGGTCTCCTTGGGCGTTATTTTGCGTTGCGGCAAGGGTAGGGGGCGGTTTGCTTCGGTGCAAGCACCGTCCCCCGACGATTGTTGGAAATAAAGATCAGAAGAGGGCGGCCAAGAGCATCAGGGTTGTCGCGAAAAAACCAACGGTCCAGATGATGCTGCGACCGGGTTTCATCCCGTATGCATACGCTGGGATATAGAGAATTCGGGCGATTAGGTAGGTCCAGCCCATCGCTGCGGTAAAAGCGGAATTCTGGCCGGAGGTCTGGATAACCATGACCGCGATCCCGAAAAGAATCAGACTCTCAAAGTGGTTTTCCATGGCCCGACCAAGGCGCGCGGTGCGGTCGGACATCGGTCGGCTCGGCGCGCGGTCGCGGGCGGACATGGTATATCCCGGGCCAAGCTCTTTGTTCGCGGGGATCGCGTACAGGACGAATTGCACAACTTGCAGCAGCGCGGCGAAGGTGAGGGTTGTAAGTTCAGGGCTCATGCGGTCTCGACGAAATAGGCGGTAGCGTGGGTGACTGTGCCTTTATCATCGGAAGTGAGGGCATTGGAACGGTCGATCCACGTCTGCGCGCGCGTGCGGTCGTTCACTTCCATGAGGATGAAGGCGTAATTGTCACTGTCGGCGTCACGCCAGATTTGCAGGACGGTGAGGCCCGCATCGCGGCGCGATTCAGAGTCTTCGTCGAACGCTTTTTTCCAGTCCTCGAAATCGGTGACTTCCTTATGGACGATGAGTTGCATGGCGGGGCTCCTGCGAAAGGGTCAAAATTCTCGGCTACCGAGGTTAACGTTGCCGGTAAGGGTGGAGTTCCGACAGGACCTGCACAGGTAGACCGCCGGGACGGGCGCGAGGGACGCGTCCTTGCCGAATTAACGCCACCTCGCTCATTTGTCTTTCCTTTACAGATCCATCAACAGCCGCCGTGGGTCTTCCAGCGCTTCTTTCACGCGCACCAGGAACGTCACGGCCCCTTTGCCATCCACGATCCGGTGGTCATAGCTCAGCGCGAGGTACATCATCGGGCGGATCACGACCTCTCCATCAATCGCCATCGGGCGGTCCTGGATTTTATGCATGCCCAGAATGCCCGACTGCGGTGGGTTCAGGATGGGCGAGGACATCAGCGATCCGTACACACCGCCGTTCGAAATGGTGAAGGTGCCGCCCTGCATTTCCGCCATGGATAGCTTGCCGTCGCGCGCGCGTGCCCCTTTTTCGGCAATCGCTTTTTCGATTTCGGCAAAACTCATGGCGTCCACGTCGCGGATAACGGGTACGACCAATCCGGTCGGCGTTCCTGCGGCAATGCCCATGTGGACGAAGTTCTTGTAAACCACATCGGTGCCGTCGATCTCTGCGTTGACCTCTGGAACCTCTTTCAATGCATGGCAACATGCTTTGGTGAAAAACGACATGAAGCCGAGTTTGACACCATGCTTCTTGAGAAACAGGTCTTTGTATTCATTGCGCAAATCCATCACCGCGCCCATATCCACCTCGTTATAGGTGGTCAGCATTGCGGCGGTGTTCTGGCTGTCCTTGAGGCGCCGCGCGATGGTCTGGCGCAGCCGTGTCATCTTGACCCGTTCCTCGCGGGACGCATCATCGGCCGTTACGGGCGCGCGCGGTGCCGGTGCTGGCGCGGAGTCGGATGCAGAGGCGGTGGAGCCGGAGGAAACCGCCTTCGCCACGTCTTCTTTCATGATGCGCCCATCGCGTCCCGTGCCGGTGACGGCGTCGCGGTCGATCCCCGCTTCGGCCATGGCCTTCTTTGCGGAAGGGGCGTCCTCGATATCCTTGTCACCTTTTGGCGCAGCGGCCGGAGCCGGAGCCATTTCCTGCGCAGGTGCCGAAGCTGCGGCACCGTCACCGGAAGAAATTACCGCCAGTTTCGCTTTGGCGTCCACGGTGGAGCCTTCCTCCGCGATAATCTCCGACAAAGTACCCGCTGCAGGCGAAGGGACTTCGACGCTGACCTTGTCGGTCTCAAGCTCGCAAAGCATTTCATCTTGGGCGACCGTGTCGCCGACCTTCTTGAACCAGGTGCTGACGGTCGCTTCGGTCACGGATTCGCCCAAAGTCGGGACCATGACGTCAACTGACGCTCCGGCGTCCTTGGCTTCGGGCTTGGCAGCTGTCCGCGCGGCCTGGCTTGCGGCCCCATTGTCACTCGCGGCCTCTTTGCCTTTGGGTGCATCGGCGCTTCCTGCATCGCCTTCGCTGACCGTCGCAAGAAGCGCATCGACGCCAACGGTCTCGCCTTCGGCGGCGACGATATCTTCGAGGGTGCCGGCCACGGGGCTGGGCACTTCGACCGTGACCTTGTCGGTCTCAAGTTCGCACAGCATTTCGTCCACAGCGACGGTGTCACCGGGTTTCTTGAACCATGTCGCCACGGTCGCTTCTGTCACGGATTCGCCAAGCGTGGGGACGCGTACTTCGCTCGTCATGGATTAATTTCCTTTTACTGTCAGCGCTTCGTCAACGAGGGCTGCTTGTTGTGCTTTGTGCTGGCTGGCCAGACCCGTCGCGGGGGAGGCCGCGGCCGCGCGGCCCACATATACGGGCCGCTTGTGTTTGGTGTTGATCCGGTCGAGCACCCATTCGAGGTTCGGCTCGATAAAGCTCCAAGCGCCTTGGTTCTTGGGCTCTTCCTGGCACCAGACCATTTCAGCGTCCTTGAAGCGCTCAAGCTCTTTTACGGCGGATTGCGCTGGGAACGGGTAAAATTGTTCAAACCGCAGCAGATATACGTCATCGATGCCACGGGCATCGCGTTCTTCCAGCAGATCGAAATAGACCTTGCCCGAACACATGACGACGCGCTTGATCTTTTTATCCGCGACCAATTTGGTCTCCGAATTGCCGTGCTCGGCATCATCCCAAAGCACGCGGTGGAAGGACGACCCGGTCGTAAATTCATCCGCTGTGCTGACCGCCAGCTTGTGTCTGAGCAATGATTTGGGCGTCATCAGGATCAGCGGCTTGCGGTAGCTACGGTGCAGCTGCCGGCGCAGAATATGGAAATAGTTGGCTGGTGTCGTGCAATTGGCCACGATCCAGTTGTCGCCACCGCACATAGTCAGGAAACGTTCCAGCCTCGCCGAGGAATGTTCGGGTCCCTGACCTTCATAGCCGTGCGGCAACAGGCATACGAGCCCCGACATGCGAAGCCATTTCGACTCGCCGCTTGAGATGAACTGATCGAACATGATCTGCGCGCCGTTGGCAAAGTCGCCAAACTGCGCCTCCCAAAGGGTCAGCGCGTTGGGTTCCGCCAGCGAGTATCCGTATTCAAAACCCAGGACCGCGTATTCCGACAGCATGGAATCGATGACTTCGTATTCCGCCTGCCCCTCACGAATGTGATTGAGAGGATAATACCGGTTTTCGTTTTCCTGATTGATAAGCGCCGAGTGCCGTTGGCTGAAAGTGCCGCGCGCACTGTCCTGTCCCGAAAGACGGACTTTGTAGCCTTCGGTCAGCAAGGACCCAAAGGCCAAAGCCTCGCCGGTGGCCCAGTCGAAACCTTTGCCGCTGTCAAACATTTCCTTCTTTGCGTCCAAAAGGCGGCCTACGGTTTTGTGCAAAGGAAAGCCGTCAGGCGCAGATGTCAGCGCCTTTCCAACCTCGGCAAGCGTTTCCGGCGCGATCGCGGTTTCGCCGCGCTGATAATTCTCTTGCTGCCGGTCCAGATGAGACCATTTGCCATCCAGCCAGTCGGCCTTGTTCGGGCGATATTCCTTGCCCGCTTCGAATTCGTCATTGAGGAAGGATTGGAACGACGCCTTCATATCCTCGATCTCGCCCTCGGGGATCAGGCCGTCATTGACCAGTCGTTCGGTATAGAGCGACAGGGTCGTTTTCTGCTTCTTGATCTTTTTGTACATGACGGGGTTCGTGAACATCGGCTCATCCCCTTCGTTATGTCCAAAGCGACGATAGCAAATGATGTCGATCACCACGTCCTTGCGGAACTTCTGGCGGAATTCTGTCGCAACGCGCGCGGCATGAACGACGGCCTCCGGGTCATCGCCGTTGACGTGGAAAATCGGGGCTTCGACCACCAGTGCGTTGTCGGTTGGATAGGGCGACGAGCGGCTGAAATGCGGAGCGGTGGTAAATCCGATCTGGTTGTTCACGACGATATGCATCGTGCCCCCCGTGCGGTGGCCGCGCAGGCCAGACAGCGCAAAACATTCCGCCACCACGCCCTGACCGGCAAAGGCCGCATCCCCGTGCAAGAGGATCGGCATGACGGCGCTGCGATCCTTGTCCGCAAGTTGATCCTGTTTCGCGCGGGCCTTGCCCAAGACCACGGGATTGACCGCTTCGAGGTGCGACGGATTGGCCGTCAAGGACAGGTGGACTGTGTTGCCGTCGAATTCGCGGTCCGATGAGGCACCGAGATGGTATTTCACGTCACCGGAGCCATCAACGTCTTCGGGCTTGAAGCTACCGCCCTGAAACTCGTTGAAAATCGCGCGATAGGGTTTTTGCATCACGTTGGCCAGGACTGACAGACGCCCGCGGTGCGGCATGCCGATCACGATATCCTTGACGCCAAGCTGGCCGCCGCGCTTGATGATCTGCTCCATCGCGGGAACGAGGCTTTCGCCGCCATCGAGGCCGAAACGCTTGGTGCCCATGTATTTGACATGCAGGAATTTTTCGAAACCTTCCGCCTCGACCAGCTTGGCCAGGATAGCCTTGCGGCCATTCTTGGTGAACTCGATCTCTTTGCCCAGACCTTCAATGCGTTCCTTGAGCCAACCGGCTTCTTCGGGGTTGGAAATATGCATGTATTGCAGCGCGAAGGTGCCGCAATAGGTCCGCTTCACGATATCCAGGATCTGGCGCATGGTGGCGATTTCCAGCCCCAGCACGTTATCGATAAAGATCGGGCGGTCCATGTCCTGTTCGTTGAAGCCGTAGGATTTCGGATCCAGTTCCGGCTGGTTGCCGGTATCGCGCATGCCAAGCGGATCCAGATCGGCTGCCAGATGGCCACGGATGCGGTAAGCGCGGATGATCATCAGCGCGCGGATGCTATCCAGTACGGCACGCTGGATCTGGTCGTCGGTGACTGTAACGTTCTGTGCCTTGGCCTTGTCGGCAATCTTGCCGCCAGCGGCCTTGGCCTCTGCCGGCCATTCGCCGGTCAGCGCCGCCGTCAGGTCATCACCCGGAATGGGGGGCCAGTCGGCCCGCGCCCAGGACGGGCCTGCCGCCTCTGCTTTCACGTCGCCGTCATTGTCCCCCATGGCTTTGAAGAATTCACGCCATGAGTCGTCCACCGCTGACGGGTCGGAGGCATAGCGCGCATACATCTGTTCAAGGTATTCCGCATTGTGCCCCTGCATGAAGCTGGAGGCGCGGAACTGGTCATTGGCTGGGTGGTCGGTCATTTTGGAATACCTAACAGTTATAAGTTAAATCGATGCATAGCGGCATCGCGTCTAACAAGACGATCCGGGCGCACGCCCGGAGTGCCAATAATCAGGGCCATCGAAAGACAGGCTGACGCCCAGACAAATGCGACACAGCGGTCCCCTCGTTCGGGAGGAAAAGCTTTTTGGTCGCAAGTGTATGGACGAAGTGCCACCATCACCCCTTCTCAATCGCTTTCTGCACGGCCTCGCCCAAGGTCGCCGGGCTGTCCGCCACAACGATCCCGGCTTCACGCATCGCTTCGATCTTGCTTTCCGCGTCGCCCTTGCCGCCTGCGACAATTGCGCCGGCGTGGCCCATGCGGCGTCCGGGAGGCGCGGTGCGGCCGGCAATGAAACCTGCGGTGGGCTTCCAGCGCCCCTTTTTGCGCTCGTCGGCGAGGAACTGCGCGGCCTCTTCTTCGGCGCTGCCGCCGATTTCACCGATCATGATGATCGATGTGGTTTCCGGATCGGCAAGAAACATCTCGAGTACGTCGATATGTTCGGTCCCTTTGATCGGGTCGCCACCGATACCAACGGCAGAGGACTGGCCGAGGCCAAGATCGGTTGTCTGTTTTACCGCCTCATAGGTCAGCGTGCCGGAGCGCGACACGACGCCGCAAGAACCGCGTTTATGGATGTGACCGGGCATGATGCCGATCTTGCAGGCGTCGGGAGTGATGACGCCCGGACAGTTCGGTCCGATCAGACGGGATTTGGACCCATCAAGCGCGCGTTTCACGCGCATCATGTCCAGAACCGGGATGCCTTCGGTAATGCAGACGATCAGTTCCATCTCGGCATCAATAGCCTCAAGGATCGAATCCGCAGCGAACGGCGGCGGCACATAGATCACGGACGCATTCGCTTCGGTCTTGGCTTTTGCTTCGTGGACCGAATTGAATACCGGCAGGTCCAGATGCGTCTGCCCGCCTTTGCCGGGGGTCACGCCACCAACCATCTTGGTGCCATAGGCGATGGCCTGCTCGGTATGGAACGTGCCCTGCGAGCCGGTAAGCCCCTGACAGATGACTTTGGTGTTTTCGTCTACGAGTACGGC
>JAGXFI010000139.1 GCA_024637305.1 Sulfitobacter sp. | reverse complement strand
TCCGGTGTTGATGTGGCGTTGATGTAGAATGCAAACGCAAAAACCCGACTGATTAAGTCGGGCTCTAAGCATTTGATATAGCGCTGTATTTTGGTTGCGGGAGTTGGATTTGAACCAACGACCTTCAGGTTATGAGCCAAAGCTCTAGCGATTCCAATAACTTATAAAAATCAATCGCTTGCGCGCCAAGCTTTTGATTTCGCGCGCTTTCCATTCCGGCAACGCCTGACATTGACCTGTTTTCACCGTCGCAGACCGCGCCAAAACGACGTATGCGGGTTGAGGTGGCGTTGAGGTGGCAATCCCATTGCCTCGCTGGATCATGATCGCGACCGGCCCAGACCTGCCTTTTGCACGGGACGATTGCGCTGCATTGCAGCTTCCGTAAAACGGACCTTCAGGACTGTCAAATAGTCTCTGAGTGCAACGCGGAGCGGTCACAAGCTATGCTCCTCAAATCTTTCGATAGGATGCCAGTAATAGAAGTAAGGAGACTCAAATGGCCAAGCGGCTGACCTTTGAAGAATTGTTGGGCAAAGAATTTCGTTGGCCTCAGCCTGGCGATGACCCATTTGATGTAGATGACGACGGCAATTATGCGGCGCTGGCCGATAACGACTTCACACGCTTCGTGCTGATGTTTGAGGGCTACCGCAAGTCAGCTGATGCTCTTGTAGACCGAGCCCTTGATGAATGGAGAGAGGCAGATTTCCTAGTCTATCCAATCCTGTTCTTGTATCGCCACGCCCTGGAGCTGAACCTGAAGTACATCATCAATGTTTATGGCCACCATGTTGGCGTTGAGCCCGTTTGGAACTCGCATAACTTCAACGTCCTGTGGCCTCGCTTCCTGGAAGTCCTTGACGGATTTGGAACCGATGATCCTGATCGAGCCGATCAGATTGTTGGCGGTGTAATCGCGCAGTTCGGCAATGTGGATCCCGGCTCGTTTTCCCATCGGTACCCATGTGACCGCTTCGGAAATCCCATTCCGCTTGTTCAGGATCGTATGAACCTCGAGACGCTTAAGGATGTTATGGATGGGGTCTTTGGCTATTTTACCGGAACGGATGGCTATTTAGATAGTGACCTGCCCCCCGAGGCTCCCTCATTCATAACGAGAGTTTGCGGGCTTGAGTTTCATATTCTTCGTCGTCAGTTTGGGCAAGCGCGTCGTGCGCGGAGCCCTCAAATTGCTCAAGCGCTCGACGCGCTTCTGCCGGTGTTTGGTTCCCAAGCGATGAGTGCGGCCTGACGTTGTTGTAATCGTATCGCCAGAGTGCCAGCTTACGACGGGCGTCATCCAACGTCTCGAAGATTTCCTCATTCAACAGCTCGTCGCGCAGGCTGCCATTGAAGCTTTCTCTGAAGCCATTCTGCTGGGGTTTTCCGGGGTCGATGTAATGCCAATCAACGTCGTTATCACCGGCCCATTTTAGGATCGCACGACTGGTAAATTCCGTGCCGTTATCACTGACAATGCAGGCAGGCTTTCCATAAATACGGACAAGCGCGTCAAGTTCCCGCGCGACACGAGCGCCCGAGATGCTGGTGTCAGCCACCAAGCAGAGGTTCTCGCGGCAACAATCGTCGTTTACAGCCAGCATGCGGAACTTGCGTGACGCACCAAACGTATCAGACACAAAATCCAGCGACCAACGTTCACCTGGCCGCAAGGCCACCGGCATGGGCGTTCGTGACCCACGTGCGCGCTTGCGGCCCCTTCGCCGCCTGACGCCCAGCTTTTCGTCAGTATAAAGCCGATACAGCTTTTTGTGGTTCATGATCATTCCTTTGCGTTCCAGAAGCACGCCGATCCGGCGATAACCGAACCGACGCCGCTTGCTGGCAATCGCTTTCATCTCTTCGCGAACTTCTGGATTATCCGGCGGCCGATCACGCCGGACAGTCTTGGGATCGACACCGACAAGCCTACACGCCCGACGTTGCGAGATGTCGTGATCCCGCATTGCCTTGCGTGCTGCAGCCTGTCGCACATTCGGTGTCGTCAGCTCTTTCCCAGCAAATCTTTCAACACAACATTATCGAGCATCGTGTCGGCCAGCAGGCGCTTCAGCTTAGCGTTCTCATCTTCCAGCGATTTAAGGCGGTGGGTATCAGAAACGTTCATGCCGCCATACTTGGCTTTGAACTTGTAGAACGACGCAGGGCTGAGGCCATGCCTGCGGCACACCTCAGCAGTCGGCATCCCAGCTTCTTGTTCTTTGATCATTCCGATAATTTGGGCTTCAGTAAAACGGCTCTGTCGCATTTGTTTGCTCCTTCAAAGGTTGAGCAAACTCTACATTAAACTGAGGGAAGTTTCGGGGGGCAGGTCAATAGCCTTGCAAACGCCTAAGAAATAATCGTTTAAGTTGCATATGCGTTCAGTTGGCTAAAGCCTAATTTGGATTTTTTGTGATTGGTTCCATTGCTGCAGTTCAGCTCGCAGTACCAAACATTGGTCAGTTCGATGTAAGCCTGACCAATTCTTGCAAAATATAATCCAGAGTATTGGATGACCAGTCTCTCAGCTGTTGCACACCGGTGGGGTTGTGGGCGTGCTTGCGTTCAGCTTCTGGCAACCACCACGCTGCAGCACTTGCGAAATGCATTCTACTCATGTTCTGGGCTCTAACAACGTCAAATATCAAATCATTGGAAATTTGCGGGGCAAACTCTACAGGTGATGGCTCTTCAGTTTCCTCCCTCAGGAGTTCAAGGAATAGTTCAGCGTCATCCGCCTCTGTTTTTGTAAGGACGCTTTCGAGAGCATCGAATTGCCAGTGGGGATGTCCCGCATTATTTGCTTGGAAGCCGTAGCTCCCTTTGCTCCATTCAGCGTAACCTGCCCATTCAGCCCGAAACATCTGCGGCTTAACAGCGTCTCCTTTCCAGCCCAGATAAACCGTGAACGAAATTTGGCGAAAGGAGTAGCTCCTCGCTCCTCCGACCATACCTGAAAATGCCCAACTCTCATTATACCCTAACCACGCATAGAGTTCCGGCGTAATTTTCAGTAATTCTGTGATGTTGTCACTTCCGCCCCGGTTCCTTGCTATCCTCTCACAACCCGGCCCAGCGAGCCCAGCCGTAACGGTTTCTTGAGACCACGTCTCGTCTAGCGACAGCTCGCTGCCCTTCTCGAGAACCTTCTGAAATAATTTTGCTGTCTGAGCAAAATGCTGATTCAAGTTTTTTTCAACAACTATTAGGGGTTTGTTGGCTGCAGGAGTTTTTGCCAAATTGACTACTCCTCAAAGGTTAGCTGGGTGCCATATAAATCTGCTACCAGGCCTTCTACTTTGGTCCGCCAGGAGCTATTTTCTGGTTGCGGCTCCCGCCCAAGCCGAGCCAACTGTTCGACGGTGCTCCCGCCTTCCATATCCGCGACTATAGAAGGTAAATCTGGAACTGGGATTGAGTTGACATACCTTGGACTCAGATCAAATTGACCGCCTGCAACGTGAGGTGAGAAAACCTCGATGATAGAGCTAAAACCAGTAGAATTCATCAATGCAGCATAAGCATACAAGATCGTCTCAAGCGTGAGCTTACTCGCGTCATCGGGTTCATGGTCGACATACTGTTCATCGGTCCGGAGCCATAGAGGCAGCCATGCGTGCCCTTGCACGACCACATACTCAGCTTCCATGTCAGCGGAGAAACCACCGATTCCGCCAAAGTACTTTGACACAATTCTCGGGCAGCCATTCAAGGACCACGTTCGCCTTTCTGACAATCCCCACCAGTCTGCCCGACCAGAGCGCTTGATGCTCGATCGTTGTGTCAACGCTGTCTTGTTGGGTTTCAAATATCTAGCATAGTAGTGCTTCAGCTTTTTCGCGAGGTCTGCCTCTGCTTGTAGTTCGTCCTGAAGTTGTCCGTATGGATAAAACACCCAATGCTCTGATTCAATTCGACCGGCGGAAATCGATTCATTAATGATCGCGGGTTTAAAAAAAAGCCTCTCCGATTTGGGTAGATCGAGGAAGTCGGCTCTGTCCAGTATAAACACTTTGTTGCTACCCGTACGAACACCTTGTTTTACGTCGAATAGAGCGTTTATGGGCCGGGCTCCTGCAGATAGAACATTGCCAATGAGCCGCTCCATTTCTGGCCGCATCAACCGCCAAGTTGGGCGTTTCTCGAAGGTTTCATACTTCAAATCAAAGAGCCGCCACGTTGGCGCTGCTGTGAATAAATCTTGAGACAGATTCCCACGTCTTAAAGCTCGCAGTGCTTCTCCCGTCGCTTCTTTACTGTTTGATGCGATCAAGGCCTTAACTGGCGCCTTTTCAGATTGGGGTCTACCTTTATCGATTACCATTGCTGATACGGATACCAAGGCATGAGAAAATAAGCCGTGGTCTCCCAGAGACGCAATCATCCGGAGTGTGCCCTGGTCGAGAAGAGATGCTCGCCAGGCTTCAGCAGCCTGCAAAGTAAGCAAACTTGAGGGTAGCAACGCACCGAGCACTCCACCATCATTGATCGAAGCGAGTGCCTTAGTCACAAAGGCCATACTGAGATCGGCCCGCCCCGAGAGGGTCTGACCAAGTATACTTCGCATCAACTCTCTCTGCTTCTGGTCCAGAGAAGCCCAGGAAACAAACGGTGGGTTCATCAAGACAACATCGGCCGCGGGCATATCGCCATACAGTGAATCGCTTGAGCGAAGATCAACCTCAATGCCGCCGGTCGGCGTCCAATCCGAGCTGGCGTGTTTCAATGCAAACTTCGCCATGCTGATTGCTGGTTGCGATATATCCCGGCCAACTAAGCGGAGCTTTCCCGTGAACCCCATTCGCTGAAGAGTACGTGCCGCTTCATGCAAGAAGGCCCCAGATCCGCAAGCAGGATCCAGAATAGTTAGCTGTTCGCGTTGATGTATGTTCTTAATCTTTTGGAGTGTTTGTTCACACAAACTTCGAGCTAGTGCCGGTGGGGTAAAGTGAGCACCCCCTCGGGAGTTAGCAGTTGTCTCCGCAGGCCCCACATATCCGAACAAGTCGGGAGATGGAGCCCTTAGAAACTCATAGTGGGCTTCTTGGAAAATCTCGCTTCCAGCATGACGAATAGCCAACCGCGGGAGTAACTCGAGATATGAAGAGAATACGTCCAATTGCGACGCCCGTTCACGAAGATTGGCGACGCTGGATGCTGACAAGCTGTTTAGAATTTCGATACCTTCGCTGGAATTTTCTTCAATATCCGTCTGGCTCTCAATGAACGCCAAGAAGGCACTTACGGACAACTGATCGTCACGACCTGCATCAGACACCAGCGAACGCATACTACGAAATAGCCCAAGAAAATGATTTGTGACTCGCTGATTGGATCGCACCTTATCTGCAATCAAATATTTATAGAACGCGCCAAGTCGCTTTTCGACGCTTGATCGAGTTAGTAATTCGTCATCTGCCTTATCCCATCGCGAAACACGAACGTTCTTGTCATCAATAGCTATGTGGTGGGCCAAATTGCTCGACCAAGCCCAGGACTTGAAGCTGTCCCTGTGTTCTTCAGCAGATTCTCCGACGGAGAGTGCAAAGCTACCAAGGCCTCCATCAAGAAGAACACTGTGGGACTCCGGAGAAACAATTTCTGTTGATGAGAACAGCGGGGCAACAGCCAAGCCAAACTGACTGGCCCATTCATTTGTTATGTTAGTCATCGTGCTTTCACCGCCATTGGGGGAAACAGTGGAAGCTGGTCGGGCAATGGAATTGCAAGCTTTGAAGCCAAGACTTCGAGATGAGGATCCAATGGAACCACGAGGATCCCCGATCCTCCTTTTAATTCTGTCTCTTTTTGAATAATCATAGAAGAAAGGCCGTCAAATACCACGACATGTCCGAACAGTTTCAGAAATGAGGCTCCTTCGATCTCAGCCCTAAAGTCTCTAACAACTGGGGCCCAAGCCGATACAGTTCCAGCCCAGTCATCTTGAATACTCTTTAGAATTCTGAGCGAAATGGCGGTTTGCCAGGTAAACATGGCATGGGTGCCGGGGCCTTCCGGCATGATGTCAGATGGCAGCAACTGGCGTACACTGCACCATTCGCGCAGCTGGCTCTTAGTGAGCCCGGTCAACTCGACCATCTGGAATGATTGGAACATCTTCATTCTAAGGCGGGTACCATGCTCACTCTAGTGGGTCCAGTCTCATTTTATAAGCAGCCGCAAGCAGCCGAGCTTTTTCGAGGGTAGGGTGGCACGCCCTCCGCGACTTGACCGCCACCCTGCGCCACCCCGCCACCCCTGTTGGCATGCTTCGCTTGCTAGCGGCGCGAATCTACGCGTCATGGGGTGACGACTGGAGGATGAGTTGCATGGTCAACCGATTGCGATTGAATGAGAAAAACGTCCGCGATGCTGAACCGGCAGCGGGGCGTGACTATCAAATCTTTGACACGGATGTGCGGGGCTTTGCTGTTTGCATCTACCGGTCTGGGAATCGCGCCTTCACCATCGACTATCGCCATGCCGGGCGACAGCGGCGGATGACCATCGGGCGCTGGCCGGAATGGTCGACGACGTCCGCCCGCGACCGGGCGAGGGAATTGCGGCGTGAGATCGACGCAGGCGGCGATCCATTGGGCCAGAAGGAAAGCGGGCGGGACGCCCCAAGGTTTAAGGATCTGATAGAGCGCTACACAGAGGTGCACCTGCCGCATCTCTCGCCCAACAATGCCTCGGACCAGAAATCGATGCTGGCAAAGCTGGTGGTGCCGGAATGGGGCAACAAGCTGGTGACGGAGATCACGCCCTATGATGTGGAAAAGCTGCTGAACAAGGTCGCTGCGGGACGGGCCCGGCCTTCGAAAGCCAAGCCCAACAACCGGGCCCGGAAGCTGCAGGGGGCAAAGCCTACTCCGGTGCGCGCCAACCGCACGGGCGAGGTGCTGCGCAAGATGTTCACCTATGCCGTCGGCTGGGGCTGGCGCGCGGATAACCCCGCGTCCAGTTTCCGCCGACGGATCGAGAACCCGCGCGAACGTTTCCTATCCCATGAAGAAATCCGCAAACTGGCAGAGGCGCTCGAGACGGCCGAGGATCGCCGCGCGGCCGACATCATCCGAATGTGCATGCTGACTGGCGCGCGGGTGGGCGAGGTCCGGCAGGCGCGGTTTGAGCATTTTAACCTGGAGCATCTTAGTTGGTCGAAACCCGCCAGCATGACCAAGCAGCGCAAGGTGCACCGCCTGCCAATCTCTGATGAAGCGGCGGCGATCGTGCGACAGCGCCAGCTGCTGGTGCCGCGCGGATGCCAACTACTCTTTCCGGGTGATGTGCCGGGACAGCCGGTAAAGGAAATCAGACGCTTCTGGTCCAACATCCAGAAACAGGTCGGCATCCCGGATGTGCGTATCCACGATCTGCGGCACACCTTTGCGTCTCTGCTGGTCAGCGGCGGCGCATCGCTGGAAATGATCGGCAAGCTCTTGGGCCACAGCCAGATGCAGACCACCCAACGCTATGCCCACCTCATGGACTCACCGCTGCGCGCGGGCGTCGATGCCGTGGCCAGCGCCTTCAGGCCTCGGCCCAAACTGGTGCATGACGCGGACGAGGCGCAGAAGTCGGCATGACCCTCCGCGCTCATCAATTCGGCGATCAGCAGGATCCTCGCAGCGCTTTCCAGATCGGCGTCAGCCTGCGGCGGATCGTGCGTTCATCCGGCACCTCCCCGCCATCGCCATTGGCGACGAACCATTCCTGCACCTCGCCCAACCATTCCGCTTGGGTTGCAGGCAGACCCTGATCGTGGATGCGCACCATCAAGGTGATGTACATACCCTCCCAGTCATAACGCGCGGTCGAGCCAATGTGCGAAGCCGGACGCCGCAGCAAATCGCAGTCAGTCTCGAACCGGCGCACCGCGTCGGTCATGATCATCAAATCCGCCAGCGTGACCTTGATCCCGGCAGAGTCCCCGATCATGATCCAGTCGTCCTGATCCCTAGGCCGAACGCGCCGCAATACGCTTTTGTTCGGCCCTTTGCCGCAGCGCCGGAACATTTGCATGATGTCCGTGACCGAGACCACGACATAACCGGCGACGATTTGCCGCCCGAGTGTCACTGGCGGGATAGCGGTGACAATATCGAACCGCCCGACCGAGGCCCAGCCTGCGATGTCGGCCAGGGTGCATTCCCAACGGGCGGCGGCTTCGTGCAGGGTAAAATAAACGCGGGCTGGTAAAGCCATGCCTCAATTCCTTTTCTTGTTGTTTTGGAACAGGCCATCACACCGCGCCCCTGTGGAGGCGGCCTTGGGCCTTGCTAACGGGAATGTTAATCAGCCGCGCGGGAGTTCTGGGACGGCCGCTTGGCAGTGAAAGATCAAGCGCAGACCGAAAATAATCTCACTCATGTCTGCCTCCTTCTCCTGCTGATTCTGCAAACGACTCTACCTGTGGATGAAACACAGAACAAAGGATGAACGCAATCTGAGTCGTTCGTTAACGTTGCGTGTGGGCGCTGGGCCTGAGCGGATTCAGAGACTGGAAATCTCGAAACCTCAATAAAACAAGGGGTGGCACTGGTCTGGGCAAATGACCGCCACCCTGCGCCACCCCGCCACCCCAGCCGATCTGCTCTCGCTGCCTGACGACGTCCGCCCACGCCGGGCGACAAACAAGAGGCAGAGATGATTCAATCACAGACTGAACCGGAAATGACCGGCGCGACCCTGCTGTCGGGCTGGATCAGCCGAAAGGAACTGGCCGAAGCGCTCAGTGTAACGGTCGACACCCTCGGGCGCTGGGAGGCGCGGCGCATCGGGCCGCCCTGTGTCCGCGCAGGACGCATGGTGCTCTATCGGCGCAAGGCGGTGCAAGACTGGCTGGCAGCGCAAGAAATGCCGCGGGCCAAGACGTCGGGAGGTCGGAAATGACCAATATGCCATTTAGCCCCGCTTGCAGCACAGCGCCCTGCCGTTCCGTCACGGGTGATGACAATTGGCCCCAAGACCGCTTGGCTGAAGCACGCGCCGTCATCGCCGATGTGGCGCATCATTCCGACCACCTGGTCCGGCTCGCCTGCATCGTCCTGGCCGCCCATGGCGACACCGCCGCCGAGCGGGAAGACGCGCAGCGGCTGTTGGTGGTGATCGATGCCCGGCGGCCAGTGCGGCGTGCCCAGCGCGAAGATAACGGGAGGGCCGCAGAATGACGCGCCGTGGCACACCCGAAGCTGATCTGCAGCGCATGGTCGTGCAGGCCCTGCGCCTCGCCCTGCCCCGCACGGCAATCATCCATCACTGCGCCAACGAAGTGACCGAGGCTGGCCCCCGCGGCGCAAAGCGCCAGGCGATTCTGGTCGGCATGGGCGTCCATGCGGGATTTGCTGATCTGATGGTCCTGTGCGATGGCCGCGTGCTGTTTCTCGAGTTGAAGGCGCCGAAAGGACGGCTGCGCCCGACGCAGGAGGCCTTCCGCGACGCGGTGCTGGCGCAGGGCTTTGGCTGGGCGCTGGTGCGCAGCCTCGACGAGGCGCTGGGCGCGCTGGCCGATCACGGTTTTACGACGCGCATTGCGCCCCCTGTACGGAGGTCCGCGCCATGAGCCATGACGCCACCAACTGGGCCATCAAGCAGCGCGGGTTGAAGCCCACAACCAAGATCGTGCTCTGGCATCTCTGCGACCGGTTTAACCCGGACTTTGGCTGCTTCCCCTCGCAGGCGCGGCTGGCCCATGACTGCGAGATCAGCCGCTCGACCCTGAACGATCACCTGCGCCAGCTGGAGACAGGCGGCCTTTTGCGCCGTGTGCCCCGGATCGATCCGGTGACCAAGCGCCAGTTGCCGACCCGCTACATCCTGGGGTTCGAGCGGGGCTTCACACCGGCGAATGTGGTGCCGTGTCCAGATATCGGACACGGAAACGCAGGCTATCTGGAAACCACTGATGACACTGGCACATTCGGTTTCGATGCACCTGGTACGGTTGATCCGTGTCCGGATTTCGGACACGGGATTGCCCCAAAAGCCGTGTCCGGATTTTGCCCTGACCCGTGTCCGGAAAAGGGCCAAAGCCGTGTCCGAAATCCGGACACTAACCTTGTAAGAGAACCACTAAGGAAACCAGTAAAGGAGGAGGAGGACGCGGCTGCGCGCGAGGCTGATTTTGATCGGTTCTTTGCCGAGCTCCTCTCAGCGCTTGGCTTCGCCGCCAATGTCGGCCTGCCCGCCTGGTGGCAGGGCGCGCCAGCCCGGACCCATGTGCGCCGCTGGGTCGACGACCTTGGGCTCTCCGAAGACCGGATCATCGAGACTGCCATCGAGACCCGCAGCGATCACCCCAATCCGCCCGATGGCCCCAAGGCTCTCGATCGGTTCATGGAGCGCGCTGCCCGATGCGATGCGCAGGTGGCTGCCAATACCGGGAAAGCCAAGCGCAGCCGCAAGGCCCAAGGCACACCACCGCCCAGCGCGGATGAGCTGGCGGCGTTCTATGCGGCCAAGGTGAACTCCGACGCATATCTGCCCCAGAACATGATCAGCGCGGCCATGTGCGGATTGATGCTCGCACGCGGACTGGTCACGCCTGAACGCCTTCGGATGCGAGGCGTGCGATGACCTTGCAAAGACCGATCATCAATCGCAACGGACGCACAAAACGCGCGCTGGGCGTGCAGGCGGCACTGGAATGGGCATTCCGGATCGAGAAAGCCCAGCTGGAGCTGTCGCCACTCAAGGACGTGCCGGAAGAAGGCTTTGGCTTCGGCCTGGAATATGTTCTCCTTCAACGGGCCGCGCTGGGCTGCAAGGTTGATGGCGGCCAGTACAAGATGGGCAGCTACACCCATCCCGATGCCGAAGTCATCGCCGCCACCGTCGCTGGAATGCCAGACAGCCTTGGCGGCATCCGCATGGCGATCCGCGTCGCCGAACTGGCCCGCGCCGGTTTAACCCCGGACTGGATGCCCGGCGTCGTCCCGCGCTGCGTGCCGGTCGAGACCAAGCGCAATCAGCATGGCGAGCGGGCAGTCACGAAAATCGTGGGCACCGAACGGATACTCTTGCGCAGACGCTGGCGCACTGTGGATGTATTGGCTTGCCCGGTCACATGGCGACCGCATCCGGAACAGATGGCCTCCGCCCGAAGTGGCTATGAGGATTGGTGGCAGGCGCTGGACTGGGTGCGAGGTGGACTCTTGGTTGGCGGTATGCTGCGAGATATAGCGGTGACGGCAGTGATGCCGAAAGTGCGGCCGTGGAGTCGATAGGTTGGTCAGGACGGACGGGGAGCGGACTTTCACTTAAGGAGCAAGCTATCCACGCTGCAAATCGAAAGTCGGCAGTCGGGTGAACACGGGACCGGGCCTTGTTTTGAGCGTCAAAAGGGTGGGCCAGCCTGCGATCCAGCCGACTAGGCCGTCCGCCCGAGAGGGTTACATGTCAGCCTGCGAGGCGGTGTAGAACTACGCCAGTTCCGGCATCGAACGATCTCAACTCTTCTTAGCGCTCAGCCTACGAGTCGGGCCGCGAGGCTAGCTCTTTCTCCAAATCACGCTGACCAGATGCGGCAAGTGGGATCACCTAGCAGGACAATTGACCGCCAGTCGCGCGCCGCCAGCTGGAGGGCGAGAAGTCGGCCCATCTCCCCGCGTGCATCCTCCGAGATGACCATCTCGCGCAGTATGTCGTAGCTGTGGAGAAACGCGGCACCCGTTTGTCGGACTGCGTCGAGTGCCATGCCGACCGGTTGGCCTAGAAAGAGGTTGCGGTGGAACGTCTCGCGCAAGGACGGGCCGAGGTGCTGTTTTGTTTCCGGCTGCACGATCGACCAGTCGAAAGTCGGCTCGACATGGCCGACGAAGGCGCGGAGCGGCCGTTGGGCGCCGAGCAAAGCGCGAGGTAGCGGCGCGGTCACGTCGCCGCACGCCGCAACGGCCGAGACGACCCGCGCGCCGTGAGACCCGGCCGCGAGTACGCCGTCGAAGGCGCTGCGTCCCGTGCTGCCCGCCGAGCAACAGGCGTGTGCGTACCAGATAGCACCCGCCGCGCCACCCCCGCTTGCCAGCGCCGCCGGATCCGCCGTGGTAAAATCCGCATCTACGGGCAAGCCTAATTGCGCGCGCATCGCTGCGGCATCGTCCAGCGGCATCGTGGCTCCGTGCGAGGTCGTGTAAATCAGCGACGGCCTATGTCCCACGATGGCCTCTTGCAGGGCCGCGTGGCTTGCCTCCGCCCCGGTGATGAAACGCGCGCCCAAAGCCAGTTCCGGGGTCGTTGAATCGGTCAAAAACCCACTTGCGATCATGCGCCCGACGGCGTGCCGCATAGTAGTGGTGATGTCGCCGCCGCCGTGATCGACACTCCAACCCAGCGTGTGCGACGGGGAGGGCCCGATGCTGTCCCAATCGCCCAGCAGGGCTTCGACATAGCGCGCAAGCCCGTCGCTCGGCAGGTCCAACCTGCCGACGAAGCGGCGCAACTGAAGATCATATTGAACCTCCCACGGGATATCTTCAGGTGAGCCGACGATGAGGAGGTATTGCGGCACGCAGCCTGGACCAGTTCCGATCTTGCTGCCGACGACCGAATAGTCCTTGGGCCGTCCTTCTGCGTCGTAGCCGCGCAGGAACCCCGCCCTCCAGTCTGAGCCGACCCGGAACACAGGCGCCGGTGCCCGCGCGGCAAGGAGGGCACGGATTGGAGCGGGCGCATTGCTCGCTAGCCCGTGCGCGTCTTCGAGAAGTCCTGGTTTCTCGGGCAGCACGATCCCCCAGCCGACCTCAGGATGGCGCCAATCGCGCCGGTCAACAAGCGCTGCGGGAAGTTCACGATCCTTTGCTGGGATTCGGCGCATCGCCCAATCGGCAATGTCGTCCGCGACTGGGCTGAGCGCTTCAGCGCCGCCCCAAGCGTCGAAGCGAAGCGTTTCGGGCAGAACGGTCAAAACTCCCCCTCTCTTGCGGCACCTTTGTCACTTTCTTGCTGGTCTTCTGCCGGTCCCTCGTCCGCGTTGTCTGGATCACCGTTCAGCGCTTCCACATCTTCGTCCTCCACGTGCCTGAGCAGTCGCTCCAGCTCCGCGATGCGCTCGAGGATCAGCGTGCGTTCATGCCCACTGAATCGCGTGCGATCCTCTAGCGCGGGGCGCAACGCGTCCAACTCGCCAATGGCTTCCTCGCGGGACGCGTCGTCGGGGTGGGCGACGTCGGCGGAGCGGTCTGGCAGATTGGCGACGTCCGCCCGCACAGCATCGCCGATCGGCTCTAGCCGCAGGGGACCGGGGCGAAGGCTGAGGCTGGGAACGGTCCAAACGCGCAGCCGGTCGGCGACGGAGAGGGGCGGGCCTTGGTCCGAAGGAAGGGTGGCGCGGCAGGCGTCCGCAAAACAGGTCGCCAGATCCAGCTCTCCGCCACCCGCGCGCAAGGTCGCGGTGACGACCCGCAAGAGGCTTGACATGAACGAGCCGGCGAAGTCCGCCGTAAAACGGGGCAGGATCGGCGCGCGCATACCCACGACCGCCGGGAAACCGTCACGTACCAACGCCTCCGCCAAGCTGGTCGTTGCCTGCCCCGCGACGACGCCTTCCGGCGCTCCCGTATCCGCTAGCGAGCAGGCGCTGAGCATCGTTACCCAGACTTTTCCAGACAAAGCCTCCTGCAGGTCGGCTGTAGTGAGGTAAGTCTCGCCCGGATCACCATGCTCGCGTGAACTGTCCGCAACTTGTAGGTAGGAGGCCGGGCCGGCGATCCCGTGGCAGAAGAAATGGGCGATGTGGGGGGCGAAACTCGCAATGCGCGCAATCAGGGGCGCGTTGCCCTCGGGGATGGGCGCGGCAGTGAGGTAGGGGTCCGCTGCCGCCTCAATTTGGTCTCGGAGGGCAGGCGTCGAGGTCAGGACAAGCACCTCCAGCGGCAGTTCCTGCGCAGTCCGGATTGCCTTGTGCAGCGCATGCCATTCTGCGCGACCCTCGTCGCCCTTCGCACCTATCAGGCATAGCAGCTTGATCCGCTCGAATGGGCTGTGCCGAAGCGGCACGGCGCTGCGGGCACGGCCGAACTCGCGCAGGACGGGTACCCGCTTCTCCAGGCAAAGATAGCCGTGCTGACCCCCAGCATGGATCGCCTCCCACGGCATATCGCGCGCATCGGCAGCAAGGTTGTGGAACGAGAGGCGGACAGCTCGGCCGGGCGTGTCAGTGTCGAGGACCGGCGCGAAGGCGTTCTCAGCATCGCCGTTAGCCCTCAGTCGCTCCCAGAGCGCGGTGCCGATCTGCCGGACCACGTCACCCTGCTGAGCTGGGTTGTTGTAGCGTTCGAGTATGTCGCGCAGTTCCAGAGTCATCAGTGGAGGCTTCGGGGCTTGCGCCTCGGCGGCCACATTCGGCGCTTGGACATGGACTTGGGTGAAGATCTCGTCGTTCGGGCCGAGCCCCGTCTCGAACCGAACATGGGTGATGGTCATGGCCTACCCCCCCGGAGCGTGGAAAGGAACTCAAGCGCCCGCCGCGCACCGCGGTCGCGCGCGGCCTCGCTGGGTGAGCGCGGCCGCGCGTTCGAAAGGGTGTCGAGCGCTTCACGCAAGGAACCTGCGCGCGACGAGTCCTCGCGCGCCAAACCCGTATCGCCGAGGCTCTCGAAGAGCGACATCTCGGCCTGGACATCCGCCTCTAGGGCCGTAACGCTGAACTCAAGCGGCCCGGTGCGCGTAAGACGGCGCACGACGCGCGCCGTCTCCACGTTAGAGACGCCGCCGAGCGTGTTGGGATGGGTGGACACTATCAGTTCCGGCATAGCGCCCAGTCCGAGCGCCCGACCGGCCGTCAACGCGCCCAAGACCCGAGGCCATGAGCCGCTCGGCTCGTCTCCGACCTCGGTGACGATGGTACAGGGCCGTTGCCAGGACAACTCATCGGCGAGAAGCCGGATTCCGGCGCGCCAGCGCGCCGCCCCGATTGCCGATAGGACCATAATCCGACAGCCGATCTGCTTGCAGAAGGTGGCAAGCTGCTCTGCGCCAACGAAGCGCGCAATTCTCGCATCATCATCCTGCAGCGGACTTTCGGGCAGCGCCAGCGCGCCGTTCCCGTCCCGATCGAAGCCGGGGCAGACGAAATGGACCATAGCGACGCCATCTATCGGTAGAACGTCGGCCATCCAGCGGAGCCACGGATTGGCGACCTCCGGACCGTCCTCGATGCCAGAGCCGCGTGCAGCGGGCGAGATGTCTTCGGGCGGTGCGGGTACGGTAATGTCGACAAATCTCTCAGCAAGTTCGTTCGCGAGGTGCTTAAGCTCTTCGGTTTGTCCTCGCATCCCGAACAGCAAGACAGGGTTAGACAGATCCGCCTCGCTGAGGGCGAGAAGGGCGTTTCGCAATTGAGGCATCCCGTCCGGCGCGCCCTTGGCGCGCGGAGAGGCGAGACAGATCGCGATTGGGCCGCGCGGATCCATAACGCGTACTGCCCGCGCGAAGTTGGGGATGTGCAGCGCCGGGACATTGGGCGCGACCGTGGCGAGCGCACGCTCCCAAGGATAGGCGGACAGGATGCGCGCGCCGTAGGCGATTTGAAGCCAGATCGGTTCGTCCGACGCCTCGCGTCCTGCCTCGTCTAGCAACTCCCACAGTCGCTCCGGCGGACGTTCCGGGGCGAAAGCGTCTCTCCCGCCGAAGGACGGCGCGAAGCCCAGCGCCTCCAGGGGTACGCGCAGCTTGGAGAACAGGGTCTCGGACCCTCTTAGTAGTTCGGCCCCCGCCCCGAGGCCGTCGCGTCCCGGCTCAAGAGTCAGCCGAATCGTGAGCAAATTCCCATCCATGCGGACCTCGGTTGCCATGCAATTCTCCTAGGAAAGATTCTCTATAATCGCCCAATAGACGTGATCTCGGGTGACGTCCGAATGGCTCCCTATCTTGTTGGAGCCGTCGAGCTCCACGATGCGATGAGGGCCGGGCTTTGGATACGGCTGGCCAGGATCGGGAAGGACGACACGTGTCACCTCGCGCGGCGCAACGCCATGGACCCCGTATCCGCCCATTGCATTCCACTTTCCGGGGGTGGCGGCCAAGGCGACCTCACCGCGGTCGCGGCCCCGCCGCACGACGAGGTGGAAGATGTGCCTGAGAGGGAAGTCGTTGTTCGATCGGGTGGCGAGGATTGGTTTTTCCACCCGGTCTATCGCCGGACGGAAGCCGCCAGGTTGTCCCGTTCCCACATCGGTGGCGAATGCGAGGTTGTTCACCGCAGGCTGCAGCAGCAGCACCGAGGTCACCCGCCTGGGCAGGGCACGCACCGCGACGGCCGACATCAGCAGCATTGCCCCGTAGGAGTGCCCGACGAGATGGATACGCACATGGGTCTCTGCCAGCAGGTGACTGAGCGTATCCGCCATCCCGTACCGTCCAACGAGCCCGGCGCGGTCCTTCATCTTCAAGACCGTCGCCATTCGCAGCACCTTGCGCAACCCGAACACGTCAGTGAACACACCCGCCGCATCCGGCCCTTCCGCAGGGGGCGTGCCGATAGAGCCGAAATCGTCCTCGCCGCCCTGAGTTTCCTTTCCGATACTTGATGCGTCGCGGAACATGCGCACCAGTTCGTCCGCCGTTGCGCCTGATGCGGCTCCGCCTTCCTCCGGGGCCGCTCCGTCAAATTGCGGCGCGAGCAATTCCGCGAGACGCAACAGCTCGGAGGCGTGAATCTCTTCACGCCCGGACACGAGGTTACGCAGCCCCTGGGCCCGCTCGGGATCCATTCCTTCGGTTAAAATCGCGAGGTCGTCGGGCGCTTCGGGGTCGGACTGTGCAGCTAGATCAGGTCCGTGCTCCCACGGCCAAAGAAAAGCCGCGCTAGGCCACGCGATGCCGAGAAAGGCGGGCTTCATTCCTTCTGGCAACTTCTCGGGCCACGCCGCGGCCATGGCGCCGAAGCCGTCGATGGTCCGGGTGTAGAGGCTTTGGGCGGCCTCCCAATCGTTGTTCCAGCCATGGCTGTAGACCACGAGGTCGGTCGTCCCGTCCGCGCGGATCGCCGCAATGGCGTCGTCGCGCGACTCTGGCGATGTGCAGATGCCCGCCTTGTCGAAGGTCAGGGCGTGGAACGGGACGCGCTGACCCGGGAAGCTGTCCCTGGTGAAGAGCGAGGCGCCTGAGATTGTGGGCATCGGATATCCTTTGTTTTGAAAGTTAGCGGCGTCGCGTAAGGGCATCGCGCCTGCTCCAGAAGGTAAGATCGGTCCAGGGCTCGCCGAGCACGCGCGCGACCCCGATCAGGAAGCCGAGGCAGGGCCCGAATACCAGACCGTAAGGCAGTCCCGCGGCAAGCAGGAATCCGTATTTCCGCGCCGTGCCAAACGCGTCGTCATAGAACCCTCTCTTGGCCCAAAGATAGATCGTCTCAATTAAACCTGTCGTTGCCAGCAGAAAGATAGCTGGTCCAAGAAGGATGATAGACAGCGTCATCGAAACGAGCGCGCCCAAAAAGCTGCGCTGCATCCTCGCCATCGAGAACCGCTCGAGCGAATAGCTGTTGATCGAAACCGCAGCCACGGCGATGGTTAAGGCCGCGAAGACCATGATGAAGCTGGGATCTAGAAACGGCCGGTCAAGCGACCCGAACCACGCCGTGATCAGCGGCCCGAGGACCAGCCCAGCAGCGGTCCCGCCGAGAACGGCGCCCGCGACAATCCGTCCGTCGGGGCCGAGCCGCTGTGTCCAGCGCCGGTCCGAATGAAGGACCAGGTTCGCCCCCGCCACGGTGAGCGCGCCGAGCAATCCCGTGATGAAGATGCCAGCCAGCATGCTCTCGACCACAATGTCAGCGATCCGAGGGCAGCGATCCGAGGCGCTGGCATCGAAAAGGTCGAACTGTGTGCAACCCAGAGAATCCGTGCTGCGCCATGTCCACCAATATGGGATGGCCACGAACGGAGAGCCGATGATGCCGCCCAGAAGCCCACCGACCGCGCCGTGCCAAGGCGGGATCGGCGTCTCACCGTGCAGGTCGGTCGTGGGCAGCGGCTTGGTTCCCTGTCCCTTCAACCGAGCCTGTACGCGCAGGACGCCGAAGAGCAGGATCGCGACGGATGTTGTTGCGACCAGTCCAGCCAGAAGAAGGTTCACCGCGGCCCTCAGCCCGTCGACGCCGAACTCGATCGCTGCGACGATCATCGCAGCGATGGAGACCACGACAGCCAGTAGAGCCATCAGGTTGCCCGTCAGGATGAGGTGGGCACCGGGATTGAAGAAAAAGGGCTTCCTGAGGCCGTCGCTGCTCCAGGGGAGCTGCGCGTTCTGCGTCACCTGCGCGACCTCGTCGCGCACGCGCGTCATCACCGTCGAAAGGGGAAGGTCGAGCTCTGCGACGTACCGCGCCAACGCAGTCGCAAATGGGCTCAGCGGAGCGTCCCCAACGCTGTCGAGTGCCGTGCCTCCTGGTGCGGCTGAATAGGCGATGAACACTTCATTGCCGTAGTCAAACTCGGCCAGCCCAGTCTCGATCCGCGGCACAGGTCCAGTGGCGCTGCGGGTCTGAGCGAGCGTCTTCGCAACCTTCTCCACATTGAAATAGTCGCGGCACGCATCAAGGAAGATCAGCCGGCGTTCGGCGATACCTTTCAAGTCAGAAATCATGCGCTGGAGCGAAATCGCTTCTTCCGGAGCGTCAAGACTGGAAACGGAAAGCAAGTAGTTGCGGCCCGCTTCCTGGAAGCCGTGCCCTGCAAAATATAAGAGGACTGTCTCGACTCCTTTTTCCGATGAAATGCGGTTGACGAACCGGGTGAAAGCAGTGCGGTGCGCCGCAGCCGAGAGGTTCGTCTCGAGCGTCACATCGAAGCCAAGGGCGCGCAATTGCCCCGCGATTTCCCTAGCATCACGTTCGGCATTCGGAAGAGGCTCGGAACTGGCATAGGCGCGGTTGCCGAGCACAAAGGCTGCCTTACGGGCGCGCCGGGAAGCGAACACCTTCAGAGCCATGGGCTTTTCATCCTCGGCGATTTTTCGAGTCGAGCTGACACTGTTTGGGCGGTTGAGGAAAGCGTTGAAGCAGCTTCGATCATGTTGCGTCGTTGATTAATGCGTGAGCTTCAACCAACTTCCAGAGCTTCCAAAGCATTCGCTGGGAAAAAAGTCTCTTTCCTGAATGGACGCATCTAACCACGCTCAAAACATCTAAATAGTGGTGCCGGGAGTGAAGTGAGGTAAACGATTCTCCGAGTCCGGCATTTTTAATATATTGGGAAGTGACCGGTTCGCGACCTACGCTAAGCATAGGGTTCTGCCAGCTCGAGATAATCGGAATGGACGAACCCAGTGCGCTGGAACCCATCCAAACTGATAAGCCACCATTTTCCTATCCACGTTTGCCCCGCACGCGTAAAATAGGATTTGCTCAGAACAAAGACCTCTGCACCGTCAGCTAGCGCGTCTAGCCGATTGCCACGATGGCTGTGGTGATCCCGAATTGTAAGTGTGTCGTTTGGCGTTACAACCCGATATCGGTTGACCAACTCGGCGGAACGGTCGCCCACCAGTTCAGTGAATGGGGTTAGCGACAAGGCCGGGCCGGTGTCGAATTTTCGGCCGATGGCGACGTCGTCGTGGCGGATCACGTCTCGGATCGGCAGACGATCAATGATGTCGCGGCAGACCCTCAGCCCTGCTTTCACCTGAGCATCCGGATAACGTTCCCAGCCAGCCTCGGCATACGGCCTTGCTCCGTTATAGTGACGAACGGGACCGGGGATCACTTCGTTCTCGCGCATCCGTCCGCCGTATTCATTTTCGTAATGCGATCCTTTGCGACGGATCGGTCCATAGTTTCCGAAGCTTACCCCAATCGAGAAGCTGTTGAGATTATCCCAGCCGCGCCAGTTGCTCAGGCCTGCATGCCGTGTGGCGCGATTGAGCGGCGCAGTTTGGTAAACTGAACCATCCCGTTCGATGAGTAAGTGGTACCCGTAGCCGTTCGTCTTCTCATTCAGGTGGTCGATTGATCCCGTTACACTTCCCCCCATTGTGTTGTGCAGGACGATGTAACTCGCCTTGAGAGCCCCATGGGTCTTGACGGACTTGGAGCGATCGACATTGTCCAGCCATGGTTCCATTTTTTGCCACCATCATTCGAGAGCGTTTACCAATCCATTTGCTATGAAAGCATCCGGCTTTTACTCTTAAAAATCAAGCTTGATGCTTTATCGACGGATTCCGCACACGAATGCCTCGAACTGACTTCAGTCGATCGCTGCGCCGGGCCTGGGTGGCCACTACTGGAAACGCCGCGCCGAAGGCCGACCGTCTGCTGTAGGCCGGAACCGAAGCTCACCCCCCTTGGCGTGGTTCCTCCCAGGCCCTGCTTGTATACGGGGGGGCGCAGCGCAGCATTTCGCTAGCGACTGGCTTCTTCACGGGGGAATCCACTTGGAATCCACCTCGGCGACAGATCGAAATAAAATCACGATATTACAGCGACTTACGTTGGTTCGCCCAGCTTTCAGGGTGGATTTTACTATTTTTGTCAAGAATCCACCCAGCGGAAGCCAGGGAAGCCACTTTGACCAGAAGCCAGGCATTGGAATCCAGCCCGCCGCGAAGGCATTGAATCCGCGTAAGATTTTCTGTTGACAGACCTGCCCCCCCCTTGACTCATACCTTGATCATCGAAGAATAGCGCCCGCAGGTACCCCCTCGCGGGCGCTTTCGTTTTCCTCAACATTGCGGATCCCGTTTTGGCCGCTGGCATCGCCCAGCGCCTGTCACCACGTCCGCCCGCCCAAAAATGAGAACCTCCCATGGACCTGGTCTTCGCGCCGCGCCAGATTGAAACCTGGTTGCTTGACCGGCTGCGCCCCTATGCCCGCAATGCCAAGATTCACGGTACCGACCAGGTGGCCAAGATCGCAGCCAGCATGGCCAGGTTCGGCTGGACCGTGCCGTGCATGGTGGCGGACGACGGTGAGCTGATCGCGGGCCATGGCCGGGTGCTGGCCGCGACGATGCTCGGGCTGAAGGACGTGCCAGTGATCCGGCTCGGGCACTTGGACGAAGCCGAACGCCGGGCCTACCGCATCGCCGACAATAAGCTGACCGAGCTGGGCGAATGGGACGAGGCGATGTTGCGCGACGAGATCGCAGGGCTGCTGGCCGAGGATTTTGACCTGTCGTTGTTGGGTATCAGCGATGACGAATTGGATGCGCTGCTGCAAGACCCCGATGCGCTGGGCGCAGACGGACCCGTGGAGGGCGAGGATGATGTGCCAGAAGTCCCCGGCACGCCAGTATCTGTCGCAGGCGACCTTTGGCAGCTTGGTGCGCACCGTTTGACCTGCGGGGACAGTACATCAGCCGATGTGGTCGGACGGCTGCTTGGCGATGTGAAGCCGCTTCTGATGGTCACCGATCCGCCTTACGGCGTGCAATATGATCCCTCCTGGCGCAACCAGGCGGGCGCGGCGAAGACAAAGCGTACTGGAAAGGTGCTGAACGATGATCGCGCCGACTGGCGCGAAGCGTGGTCGCTGTTTCCCGGTGATGTTGCCTACGTCTGGCACGGCGCACTGCATGCTGCGACGGTCGCCGAGAGCCTGGTGGCGGCGGGTTTCAACATTCGATCACAAATCATCTGGGCCAAGGACCGGCTGGTGCT
>JAGXFI010000138.1 GCA_024637305.1 Sulfitobacter sp. | reverse complement strand
TCTTTACCATCGCGGCAGAGTTGACTACGGGCGAGAAGGCCGAGGCCACCGCCGGATCGAAACGCAACGCCGAGCAAATGGCCGCACAGGCGCTTTTGGCGAAATTGGAGAGCGACACATGAGCACGCGCGCAGGGTTCATTGCCCTCATCGGAGAGCCGAACGCCGGCAAATCAACCCTGCTCAACCGGATGGTTGGTGCCAAGGTGTCGATCGTGACGCACAAGGTGCAAACCACACGGGCGCGCATTCGCGGCGTTGCGATGGAGGGTGTCGCACAGTTGGTGTTCGTCGACACGCCCGGCCTTTTCAAGCCGCGTCGCAGGCTGGACCGTGCGATGGTCGCCGCCGCGTGGAGCGGGGCCGCTGACGCGGATGTGGTCGTGTTGTTGATTGAGGCGAATCGCGGTGTGACAGAGGGCGTCGAGCGGATATTGGAGGGTCTGGCCGACATCGGACAGGGCCGCAAAGTCGCCTTGGCCATCAACAAGATCGATCGCGTCGAAGCCCCCGTGCTGTTGGGGTTGAGCCAAGACATGAACACCCGATATCCGTTCGTCGAGACCTTCATGATCTCTGCTGAGAAGGGGTACGGGGTCGACGCCTTGCGAGGCTGGTTGGCGGAACAAGTACCCGAAGGGCCGTGGCTGTATCCAGAGGACCAGATCGCAGACCTGCCGATGCGCATGATCGCCGCCGAAATGACGCGGGAGAAACTGACGCTGCGCCTGCATCAGGAACTGCCCTATCAGCTAACGGTCGAGACGGAAAACTGGGAAGAGCGCAAGGACGGATCTGCGCGGGTCGATCAGATCGTTTACGTCATCAGGGACGGGCACAAGGGGATCGTCCTAGGCAACAAAGGGGAAACCATCAAGTCGGTTTCCAAGGCGGCGCGGGAAGAGCTTGAGGCGTTTCTGGGCCGTCCGGTGCATTTGTTCCTGCAAGTAAAAGTACGGCCGAACTGGCTTGACGAGGCGGAGCGGTACACGGAGATGGGGCTGGATTTTAAAGATGGCAACGGTTGAGCCACTGGCGGATGTCGCGCAGCAAGAGGATATTTTGGGAACAATGAAGCAGGGTGCGCCATGCCCCGGCTGACGGCACGATTTTGGGTCGATGCTTATCTGACGCGTTTACGGCTGCGAGACATCCCTGCGTTCGTTGTTGCGCATGGCGACGACACCGGCGGCGCTGTGTTGGTGAAGGTATCGACGCTTGACGGGAACGCGGCGTTGTTTCAACGGTCCTTTGATCTGATGACGGGCGAGCGGCGCTGGCTGGAATTGGCGCGGAATGCCGAGCCGGAGGTGGATGAGGTGGTGGCGCGACAACGCGGGTTCGATCCGGATCTTTGGGTGATCGAAGTCGAGGATCGTGCGGGCCGACATCTTCTGGATGAGGATGGCTTCGCGTGAAAAGCTGGCGGGATCAGGGTATCCTGCTGAACGCGCGGCGTCATGGCGAGACTTCGGTGATCGTCGAGGTGTTCACGCCGACAATGGGGCGGCATGCGGGAATCGTGCGGGGAGGCACCAGCCGCAAGATAGCTCCGATTTTGCAGCCGGGCGCGCAGCTCGACTTGACGTGGCAGGCGCGTCTGGAAGACCATATGGGCAGTTTTCAAGTGGAGCCGGTGCGCAGTCGCGCCGCTGCGGCGATGCAGGATCGGCTGGCTCTGGCGGGGCTGAACGCGGTGACAGGGTTATTGTCGTTCTGCTTGCCTGAACGTGAGGTGCATGCGGAGCTGTATCGGCAAACAGAAATGTTGCTGGATCTGCTGGATCAGACGGGCATCTGGCCACTGGCCTATCTGCGTTGGGAAATGGCGCTGTTGCAGGAGATGGGCTATGCGCTGGACCTGCGCGCCTGCGCTGTGACCGGCAAGACCGACGGGTTGATTTATGTCTCGCCAAAGACGGGACGCGCCGTCACGAGCGAGGGTGCCGGGGAATGGTCCGAACGCATGCTTCCTTTGCCCGACGTGATGCGCGGCGAGGGATCAGCCGACGATTCGGAGATCGCGGAGGCTTTCAAGACGACCGGATATTTTCTGGAGATGCATCTGGCCCGTGATCTGGGTACGCGGCCATTGCCGGAAGCACGGGCGCGTTTTGTAGAACAGTTCAGTCGGAAGCGATAAAAACCATGTTGAGGCCGTCAGGGTTAGACAGGATCAGAGTGCTGCCTGCAACTTCGGAAAGGGTGGCACGGCTGAGCGCGCTCAGAAACACGGTTTCATCTGCCAGATTGGGGCAAAAACTTCGGGTGGCGGCGATTGCGCCGGTTTCAAACCAGGGATAGGGAGCTGTCAGGCTGGCGGTGTAGCTGTTACAGGGGCCTTTGCCGGCGATGCGACCGGGTTTGGGAAAAGTGAGAGTTGCCGAGGCGGTGAATGCGTCACCGTTCAGTTCCTTGAGCGCCCACGTCTGACCGGCGGCACCGTAGGCACGGATTGTCTCGTCGCCGCGACAGGCCGACGCCGCCATGGCAACCACTGCGATCAGAACCGCTTTTTTCATGTCAGGGCTAAAACAGTATCGACCAAGGCGTCATACGCGGCGGCCTTCTGGTCATCATCGTTCAGCTGTGGCAGACCGATAAGGCATGCCAGCATGGCGCGGGAAAAATCGGGGTTTCGCAGGCCCAACTGGCTGAGCAGATACCCGAGGTACTTCAGGCGTTCCGCATCGACCTCGGCCACGACATTTGCGACTTCGGGCGCGCTTTGCGCCCAAACCCGAAGTGACGATTCGTAAGGATTGGACAGAATTCCGCGGCCAAACTGGCGCAATCGCTTATCCGCAGAGCCGTCATCGTGGAGCAAGCTCATTACTTCGGCCAAGGCGTCCGCCTGCCAATGCCGCAGAAGGGCCTCGTGAAATGCCGGTACGTCCTTGAAATGCCAGTAGAATGATCCTTTGGTCGCGCCAATATGACGCGCCAGTGTTTCGGCAGCAAGAGCCTGTGGTCCGATGTTTCGCAGAGTTTCAAACCCAGCGGCAATCCATTTTTCCGGTGTTAGACGCTCTGTACTCATTCTTTGGAGGTAGGGCGCTTGATTGCCCTCGGCAAGGGGGCGAATTGCCGCTGTGACCAGCCCAGCCCTCAGGCCAGTAGACGGCGTGCGATGACCTGGGCCTGAATTTCCGCAGCCCCTTCAAAGATGTTGAGAATGCGCGCGTCGCACAACACACGGCTGATCTTGTATTCCAGCGCGAAACCGTTGCCGCCGTGGATCTGCAATCCGTTGTCAGCCGCGGCCCAGGCTACGCGGGCACCCAAGAGCTTTGCCATGCCTGCCTCTACATCGCAGCGCCGGCCTTCGTCCTTTTCGAAGGCCGAGAAATAGGTGAGCTGGCGCGCCACCATGATTTCGACCGCCATCATCGCAAGCTTTGACGACACGCGCGGGAAATTGATGAGCGCTTTGCCGAATTGCTGGCGGTCCTGCGCATATTGCATGGAGATATCGAGCGCCGATTGCGCAACGCCGATTGCCCGCGCGGCCGTCTGGATGCGAGCGGATTCGAATGTCTCCATGAGTTGCTTGAAGCCCTTGCCCTCGACCTCACCCAAGAGGTTTTCACCGTCAACCTTGAAGCCGTCGAAGGCCAATTCGTATTCCTTCATCCCACGGTATCCCAGCACCTCGATTTCGCCGCCGGTCATCCCATCGGTGGGAAAAGGGTTGGCATCGTCGCCCGGCGTTTTTTCCGCAAGGAACATCGACAGGCCTTTGTAATCGGTGGTGTCAGGATCGGTACGTGCCAGCAAGGTCATGACATGGGTTCGTGCCGCGTGCGTGATCCAGGTCTTGTTGCCTATAACCGTGTAATGATCGCCTTCCTTGACGGCGCGTGTGCGCAACGAGCCAAGGTCGGACCCGGTATTGGGTTCGGTGAAGACGGCGGTTGGCAGGGTTTCGGCGCTGGCGATACGGGGCAGCCACTTTGCCTTTTGGGCGTCGGTGCCTCCCGCGATAATCAGTTCCGCCGCGATTTCAGAACGCGTACCGAGCGACCCGACACCGATGTAGCCCCGAGACAGCTCTTCGGAGACAACGCACATGGAGGCTTTCGACAGACCGAAACCGCCAAATTCCTCTGGGATCGTCAGACCGAATACGCCCATTTCAGCCAGATCCTCGATGATCTGCATCGGGATCAATTCGTCTTTGAGGTGCCATTCATGCGCAAACGGCTCAACTTTCTCGACCGCGTAGCGACGGAATTGAGCGCGGATCATTTCCAGTTCTTCATCAAGACCGGACTTGCCCACGGTAATGTCGGCGCTGTGTTCTTGCATCAAGGCAACGAGACGTGTGCGGGCGGCCTGGGTGTTGCCACCTTGCGTCAGGGTTCGGACAGCAGGGGCCATCAGTGCTTCTTGATCGTCCTGCGACAGGCCAAGATCCTGAAGACGCAGGATTTCTCCCTGATTCATCTGGATGCCGCCGTAGATTTGCCAGAGGTATTCCCCAAATGCGATCTGGTGGATCAGCTGTTCTGTCTCGCCGAAACTCCCTTCAGAACTCAGACGCTCTGCCCATGCCTGCATCTGGCGAAGGGACTGCGCGTAGGTGGCAAGCCAGGCAAGCCCGTGCGCGGCGGTTTGGTTCGCTTCGATCAGCTGGGCCGATACCCGACCGTTCTCGGCAACCAGTTCGCGGACAGTTTCTGTGGCGCGGGCCAATACGGTTTCCACCGGACTCAGGGCTGTCCCGGTCAGGGACAGAAGGTCTTCGAGAACGGTTGAGTTTTCCATAGTAAGTTGCCCGTCATTTGCCATGTGAAATGTCCCTTTTCGTCGGTTGGGGCTGGATAAGCCCTTTGCAGGTGCAGCGCAACAAAGATACGTTTGATCGCAACATTTTGGATGAAAATTACGCGCTATTTTTGCGGTGCAGCGGATTTTCCCGATGCTATGTAGTGCCATGGATGCAATTTTCCCGCTGCTCAGTACGCAAGATCTCATGCTCGCCGGCTTGGTCGGCCTCTTCGCGGGCTTTGTTAAAGGGGTGGTGGGCTTTGCCATGCCGCTGATATTCATTTCGGGTCTGACAATGTTCATGTCGCCGGAGCTTGCGCTGGCGGGATTGTTGCTCCCGACACTGGCGATGAACGGAATTCAGGCGCTTCGGCAAGGGCTCGCTGCCGCGTGGAGTTCGACCAGGCGCTTCGGCGTTTTCCTTGTTTGTGGCGGCGTAATGCTTGTTGTCGCAGCTCAATTCGTGCGGGTTTTGCCAGAGCAGGCCATGCTGTTGATCATCGGCATACCGGTGATGTTTTTTGCGCTGTTGATGCTGTCGCGCTATCGTTTCAGGCTGTCAGGGCAAAACCGGGTGGCAGAGGCCGCAATTGGTGCCTTTGCCGGGACTTTGGGCGGCATATCGGGGATCTGGGGGCCACCGACGGTCGCCTATCTCACGGCTTTGGACACGCCCAAGCATGACCAGATGCGGGTACAGGGCGTAATTTATGGCCTCGGGGCGCTTGCGTTGGTGGGCGCGCATCTCGGCTCTGGTGTCCTGAGAGCGGAAACCTGGACGTTTTCAGCGGCAATGATCCTGCCGGGTGCGTTAGGCATGTGGGTCGGCTCGATGGTGATGGACAAGATTGAACAGGTCGCATTTCGACGCGCAACGCTGTTCATCCTGCTCATCGCCGGCGCGAACCTCGTCCGCCGCGGCATCATGGGCTGACTAGCCCTGACGCGCGACGGTCATTCCTGAAACGTCTTCGATAAACGTCACGATTCGGGATTTAACTGCATCATCTTTGATTGCGGCGATGGCGCTCACGATTTCCATCCCCGGATCACGGCACGACGCATTGTTGTCTCCGTCGTGCAGGCCTTCGAAGAAGTAGGCGGGAGAGACATCAAAAAGCTGCGCCAGTTCAAAGAGCCGGCTTGCCGCAACGCGATTCGAGCCGATCTCGTATTTCTGGATTTGCTGGAATGACAGATCAAGCTCGCGGGCAACATCTGTCTGGGACAACCGCCGCAACGTGCGAATCTGTTTCAATTTGCGGCCTACATGTACATCTACTGGGTGGGACATTTGGGAACCTTTGGTTGTATGACTCTTATTCATCCGCAGAATCACAACTCCATTCAATAGGATACATTTTTCCATTTAAAGGCGAAATATTTACAGGTGACTGGTGATTGGTATTGCTTTGATGGGTGATTTGCTTACCAATGTGGGTGCATGAATAGACCAATAAGCATTACCGAGAGTAAAGCTGCACCGCTTATGGAGGAACCTCCGGCGCTGCTTTATGAGATGATTCGCTCGTTCACGACGCTCGCGCGGACGTTAAATCTGAGTCACGCGGTTAGTGAGCTTGGCAGTACCAGACAGACTGTGCGGCGTCACATTGCGCAACTTGAGGAGCGAATGGGGCATCCCCTCTTTGCCGTGGACGATAGACGCTATCAACTGACCGAGGCGGGGGAAGAATCGCTGCCAGAAGCACAGGATATTCTTGCGCGCGGCAAGATCTGGTCCCAAGGCAAGACGCTACACAAGGACGGTATGCTGCGCCTTTCGCATGAGGCACCCAACGGGTGGAGTTTTTATCAACAACAACAATCTCTTGCGCAAATTTGGGACAGCGAGTCTCCGATGCTCAGGAGTGCTCTGGTGGCTTGGAGCAAGAGTAAAGGCGAATTGGAGCACCCTGAGTTTCAAGACATTAGACCCTATGTTCTCGTGTACCGAGATTCGCCTAATGGCTGGATTTGTGTCGAGGTTGGCGAGAAATCATTTTACACAGAGTGGTGGGGATGGACCAACGCGCGGAGCAGCATAGGTCGTCCTTTGGGAGAGTTTCCAGGAGGGCCTGAGTTTGAGGCGATGTTGAATTTCCCCTTTTTGGAGGTTCAGGCCAACGGCGGCGTCCGCTTGGATGAGGTGGTAACGCAAATTCCACGCGAGCAAGGTGGTGTTCCGATCCCTCTTGCCTACAAGCGACTCTTGATGGGGGCCAGATTTCCTGACCACAGTTTTGCGCTGATCGCGGCCGTTGACAGGTCAAAGGAGATCACAATTTCAGGCCTTGATCAGTCTACGCTGAACACAATGCCAGAAGATGCCTATGTGAGCTTTGACAGCCGAACGTAAAATACGAGCGCTTATGCTATAATTGAGATAACCTTTGTTCAGTTATTGGCAACAAAGGAGCGACTCAGATGACATTCCAAAGCTTTTCGGACGGCGAGCGCTTTATCGCGAACAGTACGAATGTCTTGGCAAGGGCCGGTATCGAGCTATCGATCGGGCATGATTTCGAGTCGTATCGGTCAATTCTCGCCGATGCTCGGCCCGACCATATTTTAGGAGCGCCGTTTGATCCTTCGATCCATGAACTGAACCCCGACAACGCCTTCTGGATCATCGGACGGAATGTGAAGGGCGACATCATGCATACCCAGGCGATGCGCATGCTCGATCTTGGCGGCAAAAACCTCGCAGAATACCTTCGACACGGATTTCGGGATTTTCCACCGTCAGGCGTTGATCTTGATCTTCCGAGATCAAGGTATCGTCCTGGCCCCGGTGCCGGACAAATTTCTGGCGAAGTGTGTTACCACGGCGAATTCTGGATAGGGGCCACACCCCGGGAATTCCGCGGAGCTGGGTTGTCCAGCGTCCTGGGACGCCATGCTTTTTGGCAGGCTGTCCAACGCTGGAATCCTGACAATGTGTTTGCGTTCATGCAAAAGGCTGTCGTGTACAAGGGTTTTGCGGCCCGGCATGGCTACATGCATACGGAACCGGGATCGCTTCGTTGGTTTCTAAGGGGCAATGATACGCCAATCGAAGGCTTCATGTCTTACATGAATCGTGAAGATTTGCGATTCATACTTGATATGCCGATGAGTGAGTTTGAAGCACTCGCGGCATGATTTCAAAAGAAAGAGCGGCGGGTTGTTTCCGCCGCTCTTTCTCTCAAGCGTCGAAAAAACTTCACCCGATCGCAGCAGCCTTCACATCGCTATCGATGTAATCCAGATACTGCTGGAAATTCTCCGAGAACATGGCGACCAGTTTTGTGGCCTGCCGGTCATAGCTGTCCGGCTTGTCCCATGTGCGGCGCGGGTCAAGCAGGATGTCCGGGACGCCGCTGACCGATACCGGTACGTCAAAGCCGAAATTCTCGTCCTTGCGGAACTTCGCATCCGCCAGTGATCCGTCCAGCGCGGCGGTCAGCAGGGCGCGGGTCGCCTTGATGGGCATCCGGCTTCCGGTGCCGTAGGCTCCACCGGTCCAGCCGGTGTTGACCAACCAGCAGGTCGCGCCGTGCTGGGCGATCTTTTCACGCAGCAGGTTGCCGTAGACTTCGGGCCTGCGCGGCATGAAGGGCGCACCGAAGCAGGTTGAGAACGTAGGTTCAGGCTCGGTCACGCCGCGCTCGGTCCCGGCGACTTTCGAGGTAAAGCCGGAAAGGAAGTGATACATCGCCTGGGCAGGCGTCAGACGGGCGATCGGGGGCAATACGCCGAACGCATCGCAGGTCAGCATGATGATGTTCTTGGGGTGACCGCCCACCGCCTTTTTGGAAGCGTTGGAGATGTAATGCAAAGGATATGCGCAACGCATGTTGGCGGTGAGCGAATCGTCCTCGAAATCGAGTTCCTTGGTCTCTTCGTCGTAGACCATGTTTTCGATCACAGTGCCGAATTTCTCGGTCGTGGCGTAAATCTCCGGCTCTGCTTCGGGCGACAGGTTGATCGTCTTGGCATAGCATCCCCCTTCGAAGTTGAAGGTGCCGGTATTTGACCAGCCGTGTTCATCATCGCCAATCAGGGTGCGACCGGGGTCTGCGGACAACGTCGTCTTGCCGGTGCCCGACAGGCCAAAGAAAACTGCCGTATCGACCGGGTTGCCATGTGCGTGATTGGCCGAGCAATGCATCGGCATCACGCCTTTCTCAGGCAGGAGATAATTAAGCAGGGTGAACACGGATTTCTTGTTCTCGCCGGCGTATTCCGTGCCCCCGATCAGGATCATCTTGCGCTCGAAGTTCATCGCGATGACCGTTTCTGAGCGGCAGTTGTGTTTCTTGGGGTCGGCAGAAAAGCTCGGGCAGTTGATCACGGTAAAGTCGGCAATGAACTCGTCCAGGGCGTCACGATCAGGCCGGCGCAGCATGTGACGGATGAACAGGCCATGCCACGCGAGCTCGGTCACCATGCGGACATTGATTGCGTGTTTCGGGTCTGCACCGCCCACCAGATCCTGTACGAAATAGTCGCGACCCTGCATGTGCGAAAGCATGTCCTGATAGAGCGCGTCAAATCCTTGCGGTGACATCGCGGCGTTGTTTTCCCACCAGATCGTGTCTTCGACGTCGGGCGTTTTGACCACATGCTTGTCTTTGGGGGACCGGCCGGTGAACTTGCCGGTGCTGACAAGGAACGTGCCACCTTTGCCCAGCGACCCCTCGCCACGCTTCAGCGCGGTTTCGATCAGCGCGGGTTCGATCAAATTATAGTAGACATCACCAAGCCCCGTGATCCCCTGATCATCAAGGCTGAAGTTCGGGTTTACCCGTCCGATTGTCATGTGGTGTCTCCTGTAGGCGGGCTGGTGGCCCATCGCAATTGATCGAGAGATGCGGCGGACACAGGGGCCGTCGCGGGTGGGATATCGCCTCATAACACGATGATTTACAGAATGGATAGGCCGCTTGGTCACAGTTAGCGCCACCATGGGATTCTTTGCCTATCGGGGGCGCTCAAGGGCCGGAATGCCGCCTGCAGTGGTCGGATTGCCTGCGTTGCCAACGCCCGCGGATTTTGCATGAATGTGCGGCAATTTAGCCATTCCTAACCAAATTGTGGCTGAATTGATGTCAAAGGATAGAGTGATTCGCACTTTTGCATTGATTCGCCACTTTAATGACGCAATCACTGTTGCAAAAAACAAACGTAAATTGAGCAACAATAAGGATTACAGGCAATGTCGAAAATTGCATTGGTCGACGACGACAGGAATATCCTGACGTCCGTTTCGATGACTCTCGAGGCGGAAGGCTTCGAGGTGGAAACGTACAATGATGGGCAGGCGGCCCTGGATGCGTTCAACAAGCGTTTGCCCGATATGGCCGTTCTTGACATCAAGATGCCCCGGATGGACGGAATGGATCTGTTGCAGCGGTTGCGACAGAAAACCGCGATGCCGGTGATTTTCCTCACGTCCAAGGACGACGAGATCGACGAGGTGCTCGGCCTTCGCATGGGTGCCGATGATTATGTGAAAAAACCTTTTTCACAGCGCCTTTTGGTAGAGCGTATTCGCGCGCTGCTGCGGCGTCAGGATGCGGTCGAAAGCGATATCGTCGGTGACACCGAAGAGACCAAGGTGATGGAGCGGGGCGACTTGCGGATGGACCCGCTGCGTCACGCGGTCAGCTGGAAGGGTAACGATGTGTCCCTTACCGTGACGGAGTTTCTGCTGTTGCAGGCGCTCGCGCAACGGCCCGGCTTCGTCAAGTCGAGAGACCAGTTGATGGATGTGGCCTACGATGACCAAGTCTACGTTGATGACCGGACCATCGACAGCCATATCAAGCGGCTTCGCAAGAAGATGCGGACTGCGGATGATGAATTCTCGGCGATTGAGACGCTCTACGGGATCGGTTACAGGTATAACGAAGAGTAACCTTGCCTTGTGGCGCTTGCCGAAAGGAACCTCGTGCGCGATCTGACCCCCCAAAGACGGGACGGCGATGTTGTTCTGGGCGACGATTGGGTCGCACCCGACAGTGCTGCGCCGAATGAGATCAGAGCGCGGCGAGAGCGGCGCGGCCTCTTTTCGCTGCGTGCCTCGCCGCTTACGCGCAAGATCATTACCTTCAACCTGATCGCCTTGAACGTGCTGGTTGCGGGGATCCTTTATCTCAATTCCTCACGCGACAGCCTTGCGGTACAGCGCGCCGCGTCGCTGGTGTCGGAAGCTGAACTGGTCGCTGATGTAATCGAAGCACAGCTGCCGGCCTCGGGGGTGGATAGCCTGACAGGCAGCACGCTGGTGGACGTCGCGGCGACGCTGGAAGGGCTGGACCTTCGCAGCGGTATCGAAGTTTTCGTCTATGGCCTGGACGGCACGCTTATCAGCCGTTCCGAGGGCGCGCTTGAGACACTGCGCGCGCAAGGTGTGCCAAGATCCTCTGACAAGACGTTGCTCACGGATGGGCTGAGCTGGCTCTGGGCCAAGGTGTCGTCCCCGTTCGGTGGGGGAGAACAGGCTGAACGCAGCATCGAAGACCGTCTCAAGCCTCTGATCTCACAAAGCTTTACGGTCGGGACCCAGATCAAGAAGGACTTTGATGATCTGGGAGGCACTCTTTTTACAGTCGCTACGCCGGTCCAGATCGGTGACCGTTCGGTCGGCGCGGTCGCGATCGCCAGTGCGGCGGGTGAGATTGACAAACTTGTGCGTGGGGAGCGCGAGCAAGTCTTGCAGATGTTCGTGATTGCAACGCTGGTCAGTATCGGCCTCAGTCTCGTTTTGGCCTCCACGATTGCGAACCCGTTGGCCGATCTTGCTGCAGCGGCTGAATTGGGGCGAGACAAGGACGCCCGCAAGATGAACCCCGGTCGCATCCGGATCCCCGACCTGACAGCCCGCCCTGACGAGATCGGACGCCTGTCCGGTGCACTTCGCGGCATGGTTTCGGCGCTCTATAACCGGATTGACGGGAATGAACAGTTCGCGGCCGATGTCGCCCATGAAATCAAGAATCCGCTGGCGTCCCTACGTTCTGCCGTCGGCACGTTGCGGATGATCAAACGTGAAGACCAGCGTGAAAAACTGCTGGATGTCATCGACCACGACGTGCGGCGCCTGGACCGCTTGGTCAGTGATATTTCGAATGCTTCGCGGCTGGATAGCGAATTGGTGAAAGAAGAGGAAGAAGCGTTCGATCTTCTGAAAATGCTGACCAACCTGGGTCAGTACCTGGGCGAGGATGCGCGCACGAAGGGTGTAGATTTTATCGTCGACCTGCCGAAAACGCCGATTATCGTCCACGGGCTTGAAGCGCGGCTTGCGCAGGTTTTCGTCAACCTCATTACCAATGCGATTTCATTTTGCGAAGATGGCGACGCGATCCGTGTGTGGGCACGAAAGCGCGCCAACCGTGTGCTGATCGTGGTGGAAGATACCGGACCGGGTATCCCGGATCAGGCTCTGTCCAAGGTGTTCAAACGGTTCTATTCCCAAAGACCGGAAGAGCATTTCGGCAATAACTCCGGCCTCGGCCTCGCGATCTCTAAACAGATTGTGGAAGCGCATGGCGGTGTGATCTGGGCGGAAAATATCCGCCCGACCGAAGCGGATATCACGTCCGAGCCGCTTGGCGCACGCTTCGTCGTCGGTCTTCCGATCTGACATCAATGACCGCGAGCTCATGACGCAGGCAGAGACGACCTTGCACGCGACGACGGTTGCAGTAGACGGACGCGGCATTCTGATCTGCGGTCCTTCGGGGTCAGGTAAAAGTGCGCTTGCATTGCAACTCATAGCGCTCGGCGCAGATTTGGTCGCGGACGACCGGACCCATATCATTAAGGACGGCAATCTTCTGGTGGCTAACGTCCCTGACACGATTGTCGGTCTGATCGAGGCGCGTGGTGTCGGTCTTTTGCGGATCGCGCATGCGGCGGACGTTCCACTGATCCTCGCCGTCGACCTGAGTCGCCGCGAAATGGAACGCTTGCCGCAGCATCATAGCATGACCGTGCTAGGGGTCGATTTACCCAGTCTTCACAAAATCGACAGCACCCATTTTCCGGCCGCGATCCTGCTATATCTACGAGGCGAAAGGATTTCGCCGTCATGACCCTACCTGAGCCCACGCATCGCCGTGTCGTCTTTGTGACTGGCCCGTCTGGTGCGGGGCGTTCTTCTGCGTTGAATGTTCTTGAGGATGCCGGATTCGAGGCAATTGACAACTTGCCGCTGCGTCTCTTGCCTGCGTTGCTGGATGGTCCTGGCCAGGTGCGGCCGGTCGCGCTGGGAATTGATCCGCGCAACAGGGATTTTTCTGCCAACCGTGTTCTGGATCTGTTGGGGCAGCTCAACGGGCAAGACGGGCTCGCGGTGGAGCTACTTTATCTCGATTGTTCCACTGATGTGCTGCTGCGCCGGTTCTCCGAAACCCGCCGCCGTCATCCGATGGCACCTGCGGACCGTCCCGCCGAGGGGATCGCACGCGAACAATCCTTGCTTGCCCCGATCAGAGGGCGCGCCGATGTGTTGATCGACACGAGCGATCTCAATGTACACCAGTTGCGTGCGGAAGTTGAACACTGGTTTGCCCCCGGTGGTGCGCATCATCTGACCGTCACGGTTCAGTCGTTTTCCTATAAACGCGGCCTGCCACGCAGCGTCGACATGATTTATGACTGCCGTTTTCTGCGAAACCCTTATTGGGACGCGTCATTGCGTTCGTTGAATGGTACCGATCCGAAGGTTTCTGCCTATGTGGAAGAGGACGCGCGGTTCCGACCTTTTGCGGACAAGGTGCTGGACCTTAGCCTTTTGGTTCTGCCTGCATGCAGAGACGAGGGGAAAAGCCATTTTTCGATAGCCTTTGGCTGTACCGGCGGGCAACACCGTTCCGTAGCGATGGCAGAACTTCACGCATTGAGCCTTGCAGAGCAGGGATGGCAAGTGTCAATTAGGCATCGTGAGCTGGACCGCAGCTCATGAGGACAAGGATGAACGCTGGGTGATCGGGATTGTGATCGTTGCACATGGTGGGTTGGCCAAGGAATACCTTGCGGCCATCGAACATGTCGTGGGATCGCAAACGGGCGTTCGCGCCATTTCGATTCAAGCAGATCATGACCGACAGCAAAAGCAGGCAGAAATTTGTCAGGCCGCGGATGAAGTGGATCAGGGCCAGGGCGTTGTGGTCGTGACGGATCTGTTTGGCGGATCTCCCTCGAACCTGAGTATGATGGCCTGCCAGCCGGCCGGCCGGCGGATCCTTTATGGAGCAAACCTGCCGATGCTGATAAAGCTGGCAAAAAGCCGCCAGATGGAAGTGCCAGATGCCGTGCGGGCGGCGCTGGAGGCCGGGAAAAAGTATATTGATAGCCAAAATATCAGCGCAGATTAGCAAGGGCCGTAATTCATGACACAGATTTCACTGCAGATCGTGAATGAAAAAGGCCTGCACGCGCGTGCTTCGGCTAAACTGGTCGAAGTCGTTGAAGGATTCGATGCGCGTGCAGAAGTTTCCAAGGGAAGCACCACAGCTTCCGGTGACAGTATTATGGGACTTTTGATGTTGGCAGCTTCGAAGGGAACAACTATTGAGATCGAGACTTCCGGTCCCGATGCCGATGCTTTGGCCCAAGCGCTAGAGGCTTTGGTTGCGGGAAAATTCGGTGAAGACGCCTGAACTTGGGACATAAGGCAGTTTGTAACGGGGAACTGAAGTGGCCGATAAAACGACAAGCTTGACGACACAGAATATGATTGGACCCGTTGAGACAGTCAATTTCAGCAAGTATGATCGCAAGAGCCTTTCGTATGCCTCGACTTTTGACGATCCGGTAAAGGCGCGGATCATTTCGCTGATCGAATTCATGACGGGCAAGCTGACAATATATCGTTTGACCCGCAAGTTCGAGCGTCGCGGAGCGCCTGTAGGGCAGGCGTTCTGGCGTGCTGCATTGGACACGATGGGGATCGACCTGCTGACGCCGCAGGAACAACTGGACCTGATTCCGAAGGAAGGGCCGGTGATCGTCGTTGCAAATCATCCGCACGGAATGGTCGATGGTATGATCTTTGCCGACCTGATTGGTCGTGTTCGCTCTGATTACCGCATACTGACCCGGTCGCTGCTGACCTCGATTGATGAGGTCGCAAGCAGCTATATGATTCCCGTGCCCTTTCCCCATGACCCCGATGCGCAGCGCAAGGGTGTCGAGATGCGCGCGCGTGCCATGAAACATCTGGAAAACGGTGGCGTTGTTGCGCTGTTCCCGTCAGGGGTCGTGGCGGCGTCGGAAACGATGTTCGGCCCTGCCGTCGAGGCGGAGTGGAACGTTTTTACCGCCAAGATGATTCGCCGCTCCGGCGCGTCGGTCGTGCCGATTAAATTTCCCGGTCAGAACAGTCGCGCCTATCAAATCGCCAACAGGCTGTCGCCAATGCTGCGGCAAGGTCTGTTGCTGCATGAGATCGTGCATAGCTGCAACAAGCCGCAGAGCCCTGTCGTTGGCGCGCCAATCCCGCAAGACGAGATTGATAGACGTGTCGATGATCCGCGCGCTTTCATGGCGTGGTTGCGGGAATATACGCTGGCGTTGGATTAACGCGTTTTCATCAAACCCTGAAACGTTTTAGCGCGTAGGAACCGGTGTTTCGCCGCGGTAGTCGTAGAACCCCCGCTCGGTTTTGCGTCCCAACCAGCCGGCTTCGACATATTTGGTCAGCAACGGACAGGGGCGATACTTTGTATCTGCCAACCCGTCATGCAGAACATTCATAATGGCGAGACACGTATCGAGCCCGATGAAATCAGCCAGTTCCAGCGGTCCCATGGGATGGTTGGCACCAAGTTTCATCGAACTGTCGATAGAATTCACGTTGCCGACCCCTTCGTAGAGGGTATAGACGGCCTCGTTTATCATCGGCATCAGGATACGGTTGACGATGAAGCCGGGAAAATCTTCGGCCGAAGCGGCTGTTTTGCCCAGCTTGTCCACGACGGCCTGACAGGCCGCAAAGGTTTCCTGATTGGTGGCAATGCCGCGGATCAATTCAACCAGTTGCATGACCGGCACCGGGTTCATGAAATGGAAACCCATGAAGCGTTCGGGACGGTCCGTGCGGCTTGCCAGGCGGGTGATCGAGATTGACGATGTGTTCGAAGTCAGGATCGTTTCCGGTTTCAAATAAGGGATCAGATCCTCGAATATGGCTTGTTTGACCGTTTCGCGTTCTGTCGCCGCTTCGATGATCAGATCGCTTTGGCCCAGATCCGTCAGCGTTGGCGTGGTCACAATCCGCCCGAGCGCAGCCTGCATGTCCGCCTCCGAGATTTTGCCGCGGCCGACCTGACGCGCCATATTTCCCTGCATGATTTCCATCGCCTTGGCCAGTGCGTCTTCACTGACATCGGTAAGGCGCACGTCGTATCCCGCGAGTGACATTACATGGGCGATCCCGTTGCCCATCTGGCCTGCGCCGACGATGCCGATTGTCTGGATATCCATGAGGGTTCCTTTGTTGTCTGGTGCCACAATAGGGGTGCCGGGGGCAGGGCCGCAAGAGCGTCTATCGCTGAAATATTGCCTCAAATACACCCATTAAGCGAATCGCAAGACCCCAAGCGGAATATGGTCTCCGGGTGATCTAAAAATGAGGTGGGTGTAATGACCTATGATGTACTGGGCCATGGGGTCCTGGACTATCTTCCGTGCCGTTATGGCACATCGAAACTGCTCTTCCGCGGTCCACGTCGAAATCTCGACAAGGCACCTTATGTGGCCTTTATCGGCGGGACAGAGACTTATGGAAAGTTCATTGAAAAGCCGTTTCCGACACTTGTCGAGGAGCAAAGCGCGATAACTGCGGCCAACTTCGGGTTTCCCAATGCGGGCATTGACGCATTCGCGCATGATCCGTTCGTCACCGGTGCGGCCTCCGATGCCAGGCTAAGCGTGATACAGGTGATGGGTGCCGCCAATATGACGAATCGGTTCTATTCCGTTCATCCGCGCCGGAATGACCGCTTCGTCGCCGCGTCAAAACTGCTCAAGACGATATTCCGCGAGGTGGATTTTGCGGAGTTCAACTATAATAAACATATGCTGAACCACCTGATCCAGATCTCACCGGATCGTTTCGAAACGGTCCGGATGGAGCTGCAGGAGGCGTGGGTCGCCCGGATGCGGCTGATGCTCGGACAGATGCGAGGCAAGACGATCCTTCTGTGGTTTGCCGCACATGCGCCGGGTAATCAGGGTGGCATCGCGGATAGTCACGATATCGGACCCGACCCGCTTTTCGTGACGCGTGAAATGATCGATGAATTGCGTGAATTTGCGACCGATGTGGTCGAAGTCGTTGCATCGAAAGAAGCAGTCACGGCGGGGACGGACGGGATGATTTTCGGAGAACTTGAAGAGCCGGCCGCGAAAGAAATGCTCGGGCCCTTGGCACATGCCGAAGCGGCGTCTGCGATCTGTCGGTCGATCAACAAGCTGACATAATGTAAAAAGGCCCGCCGTACAGGCGGGCCTTCGATCGGTCAGACCGATTTGATCAGAGTTTTTCGATCAGTTCTGGAACAGCGGTGAATAGGTCCGCGACCAGGCCGTAATCGGCGACCTGAAAGATTGGTGCTTCCTCGTCCTTGTTGATCGCGACGATGATCTTCGAATCTTTCATCCCCGCCAAGTGCTGGATGGCACCTGAAATCCCGACTGCGACATAGAGATCCGGTGCCACAACCTTGCCGGTCTGACCGACCTGCCAATCGTTGGGGGCATAACCGGAATCGACCGCTGCGCGGGATGCGCCCACGGCGGCACCGAGCTTGTCCGCCAGCTTTTCGATCAGGGCAAAGTCTTCTTCGGAACCAACGCCGCGACCGCCTGAGACAACGACGCCAGCTGAGGTCAGTTCAGGCCGGTTTGATTCCGCGACCTTGTCTTCGACCCATTCGGACAGGCCGGGATTTTCTGCGGCCGAGATCGTCTCGACCGAAGCGGACCCGCCGTCGCCCGCCGCGTCGAAAGTTGACGTACGGAAAGTGATGACTTTTTTCGCGTCCTTCGATTTCACGGTCTGGACGGCGTTCCCGGCATAGATCGGGCGTTCGAATGTGTCGGCGTCGACAACCCCGGACGCGTCCGAGATGATCTGCACGTCGAGCAATGCGGCCACGCGAGGCATCACGTTTTTCGCGTCAGTCGTCGCCGGCGCGACGATGTGGTCATAATCGCCAGCGAGCGACACAATCAGTGCCGCCGTAGATTCAGCGAGACGGTGGCCCAGCGACGCATCTTCGGCGACCAGCACCTTCGCCACGCCGTCGATCTTGGCCGCTGCTTCGCCAGCTGCGGCAGCCGAACCACCACAGCAAAGGGCAGTCACGTCGCCGAGTTGCCGGGCCGCAGTCACGGCCTTCGCCGTGGCGTCCATCTGCAATTCGCCATCAGTCACTTCTGCAAGGAGTAGAACAGCCATTACACAGCCCCCGCTTCTTTGAGTTTCGCTACCAGTTCGTCGACCGACGCAACCTTGATGCCCGCTGCGCGTGCTTCGGGTTCTGAAGTCTTGACGATTTCGAGACGGTTAGACACGTCCACGCCGTAATCCGCAGGCGTCTTTTCATCCAACGGCTTTTTCTTTGCCTTCATGATGTTCGGCAAGGAGGCATAACGCGGCTCGTTCAGTCGCAAATCGACCGTCACCACGGTCGGCATGTTCACTTTGATGGTCTGCAATCCGCCATCGACTTCGCGTGTCACGATGGCCTTGTCGCCTTCGATGGACAGCTCGGACGCGAAGGTCGCCTGCGACCAACCAAGCAATGCCGCCAACATCTGGCCCGTCGCATTCATATCGTTGTCGATCGCCTGCTTGCCACAAAGCACCAGGCCCGGCTTTTCCTCGTCAACAATCGCTTTGAGCACTTTGGCAACGGCAAGAGGTTCGATGTCGTTGTGAACGTCGTCGGTCGCCACGACGAGAATCGCCCGGTCTGCTCCCATCGCCAGTCCTGTCCGCAGGGTTTCCTGCGCCTGCTTTACGCCCACGGAGACGACGATGACTTCGTCGACCTGACCGGCTTCTTTCAGGCGGATCGCCTGTTCGACGGAAATTTCGTCAAACGGGTTCATCGACATTTTCACGTTGGCAAGATCAACTCCCGAGCCGTCCGCTTTGACGCGCACTTTCACGTTGTAGTCGATTACGCGTTTGACAGGTACGAGCACCTTCATGCGTTCTTCTCCTATGTTGCGACGCGGCCCTTTTGCCGGTCTTCGTTCTTCCTGACGGTTGGTTTAAACAAGCCTGCACCGGCAAAACAGTGCAAAATCGGCAAATGCGGCATCAACGACGCCGCGTTTCTCGCGTTTTGCCTTCAGCGGTTCGCACCGGGCACCCAAAGCACGTCATCCTTGCCACCGTTGTTCGCCATTCGCGCGGCGACAAAGAACCAGTCGCTGAGCCGATTGAGGTATTTCACGGCCGATTCATTTATGTCCTGCTGACCGGCCAGAGCCACGGTCAGCCGTTCTGCGCGGCGCGCCACTGTGCGGCATACATGCAAATGGGATGCCAGCGCGGTGCCACCTGGAAGGATAAAGCTGCGCAGCGGGTCGAGGTTCGCGTTCATCACGTCGATTTCCGCCTCGAGACGGACCACTTGCGCGTCTGCCATGCGCAACGGCGGATATTCGGCATCGGTATCCGCCGCCATGTCGGGGCGGCACAGGTCGGCACCCAGATCGAACAGGTCGTTCTGGATGCGCGCAAGGGCAGCGTCCGTTTCGCCGGTTGCTTCCAGTCGCGCGATGCCGACAAAGCAGTTCAGTTCGTCCGACGTGCCATAGGCTTCGACCCGCGGATCGAATTTTGCCACGCGGGTGCCATTGCCAAGCGCGGTATCCCCTTTGTCGCCGGTTCGGGTGTAGATCTTGTTGAGAACCACCATCAGTTCGTCCCCCGCAACCAGATATAGGCCATAATCAGCACAACCGCGACAAACTGCGCGATGATCCTGTAGCGCATCAACTTGTTTGAATTGCGTTTGTTGAATGCTCCGCCACCGGCAAAGCCGCCGAGGCCGAGCATCAGGACGATCACCACGGCGACGACCGCCAGCACAACGATAATGAAAAGTGGATCGGTCAATGTGACACCCTTTCTTTCGATACGCTCACACCTAGCGGTATCGGCGCTACGTGCAAGTCTATCTGCTCAATATCCTGTCAAGCGCGCGCGTCGGGAGGATGCGGCGCAAGACCCCGCTGACATGGGTTGGCGTGGTCACGTAATAGCGCGGACGTGGCCGCGGGCTCTCGACTGCATGGATCAGTTTCTTGACGACCGCTTGCGGCGGCAGTTCAAAGCGGTCGGGCTTGCCGTTGCTGTGGTAAAGTCGCTGATGGATTACGTCACGATATTGCTGGGCGCGCGGGGATGCTGCCCAGTCAATCCAACGTTCATAATGGGGAATTGAATTGGCGCGGATGTTCGACGTGACGGGGCCGGGTTCGATCAGGATCACCTTGACCGGGGTGTCGCGCATTTCAATCCTCAGTGTATCGGTGAACCCTTCAAGCGCGAACTTGGTCGCGTTATATGCACCGCGCCATGGCATCGTGACCAGCCCAAGTACTGATGAGCATTGGACGATCCGCCCATGCCCTTGCGCGCGCATAAAGGGAATGACGGCTTGCGTCAGCGTATGCCAGCCAAAGAAGTTGGCCTCGAAAATCTCTCGCAGCGCCTGGGTCGGCAGATCTTCTACCGCGCCGGGGATTGCGTAAGCGCCATTGTTGAAAAGCGCATCCAACGTGCCGCCTGTGGCCTCCAACACGTCCGCCAGGGCAGTGATGATGCTGTCGGGATCAGAGTAATCGAGTTGTGGGCTGTCAAACCCCTCGTCGGTCAGGCGCGCGCAATCCTCTGCTTTGCGGCACGCGGCGAAAACGTGCCAGCCCCGCGCCCGCATTCCGTGGGCCGCCGCATAGCCGATGCCGCTGGAGCAACCGGTGATAAGGATCGAACGCTGCGACATAATGCCTCCGGGCTGCGCGACTTGCGTCGATCACCTGTCAGGAGTTGTCTATCGGGTCAAGGTGGCACCCTGCGCAGGGTGCGGGAATCAGCCGTTGCTCAGCAGGAAATCGGCCATCCAGCCTTCGGGGCTGCCGTCAAGCGGGCGCATCCGCACCCATCCGTTGCCGGCGTCCTCGATCACCTCGACCGCGTCGCCGCGCGCCAATTTGGAAACCACACCATATTCAGTCCCGGGTCCGCCTCTGACGTTGACGCGGGTTGCTGTCACCTCGCGCAGATCCTTGGCTGAGGCGATTTGCGCCAGATTTGATCTGGTTTCGCCCGGCGTAATCAAGCTTGGGATGATCGCGGGCGTGGCTTCGGTAGACAGGACAGAGACGTTTCTTGGCACTGTTTCAACCGTGTTGTCATTTGCAGAGGCAAATTCGACCGGCTCGCGCGATTCGACGGCTACGGGCGGCTCTTCGGTCGGGTCGATCGCGGGCTGAACCGATGTGAGGTTGAGGGAAACGCGGGTCACCGTATCCTGCTGCGGCGCTTCCTCCTCTGATTTGACTGTCGCGACATCGGCTTTTTCCGCTGTGGGTTGCAGCGCAGCCATTCGAACGCTCGCCGGCTCGAAATCCGCGCCACCGCTCAGTTGATAGCCCGCAAAGACCAGGAAGGCGAACGTCAAAAGGATAAAGGTCTTCATGAAAAAGTGCTCCCCCTTACACACAGCAGAACCTAACGCAAAGGCTCCCTACACGTTCCATATCAAAATTGGACGATTCTTTCAGGGGAAAACGCAATGCTCTGGACCCGTCGCGTCCAGAGCACACTGGCGTATGATTTCCTGCGTCACTTGGTAATCGCGCGCTTGTGGGAAAAACATAGGGTCGTTAAAGAGCAGCAATGTCTGATATTACCGACCTTCCCGATCAGGGCGCACAAGAGACGTCCGAGCCGCTTCGCCGCGCGCTGGGCGACCGGTATCTGACCTATGCGCTCAGTACGATCATGCACCGCGCGCTGCCCGATGCCCGCGACGGGCTGAAGCCTGTCCACCGTCGAATCCTCTATGCGATGCGCGAATTGCGGCTTGCGTCAAACGGGGGCTTCCGCAAATCCGCAAAGATTTCCGGCGACGTGATGGGCAACTACCATCCGCATGGCGATGCCGCGATCTATGATGCGATGGCGCGTCTGGCGCAGGATTTCAACGTCCGCTATCCGCTGGTCGATGGACAGGGGAATTTCGGCAATATCGACGGCGATAACCCCGCCGCCAGCCGTTACACCGAGGCACGCATGACCGCAGTTGCCGAGGCGATGCTGGAAGGGCTGACCGAGAACGCCGTCGATTTCCGCGAAAACTATGACGGCACGCTCACCGAACCTGTCGTGCTGCCAGCGCAGTTTCCGAACCTTCTGGCCAATGGCTCAAGCGGGATTGCGGTGGGAATGGCCACCAACATCCCGCCGCACAACATCGCGGAACTTTGCGATGCCTGTATTCACCTCATCAAGACACCGGATGCCCGCGACGACACCTTGTTGAATTACGTGCCGGGACCAGATTTTCCGACCGGCGGGATCATCGTGGAACCGGCGGAAAACATTGCTGCCGCGTATCGCACCGGCAAGGGAGGTTTCCGCCTGCGCTGCCGCTACGAAGTCGAGGATCTGGGCCGAGGCCAGTGGCAGATCGTCGTGACCGAGATCCCTTATCAGGTCCAGAAATCCAAGCTGATCGAAAAGATCGCGGAAGTGATCCAAACCAAGAAGATTCCGATTCTTGCCGATGTTCGTGACGAAAGTGCCGATGACATCCGCCTGATCCTCGAGCCGCGCTCGCGGTCAGTGGACCCCGAGGTGCTGATGGGCATGCTGTATCGCAATTCCGATCTGGAAGTGCGTTTCTCGCTCAACATGAACGTGTTGATCGACGGGGTGACGCCAAAGGTCTGTTCGATGAAGGAAGTGCTGCGCGCCTTCCTCGATCACCGCCGCGAGGTGTTGCAGCGCCGGTCTGCCCACCGGATGGAGAAAATCGACCATCGGCTTGAAGTCCTGGAAGGGTTCATCGTCGCTTTTCTGAACCTCGACAGGGTTATCGACATTATCCGTTACGATGATGACCCCAAGCCGGCGCTGATGCGCGAGGATTGGGGCAAGGACCACGTACGCGCGACCGATGAGAAGGATTACATCTCTCCTCCGCCGGGCGATGGCGAATTGAACGAAGTGCAGGTCGATGCGATCCTCAACATGCGCCTGCGGTCACTGCGGCGTCTCGAAGAACTGGAATTGAAGCGCGAGCAGGCCGAGTTGATGGAGGAACGCGCCGGGCTGGAAGACCTGCTGGAAAGTGAAAGCCTGCAATGGGACAGCATTACCGACCAGCTGCGCGCCACCAAAAAGCAATTCGGCAAGGATTGGGAAGGCGGCGCGCGCCGCACGACCTTTGCCGAAGCGGGCGAGATAGAGGATGTGCCGCTGGAGGCAATGATCGACCGCGAACCGATAACGGTCGTCTGCTCCGAGATGGGCTGGATCCGCGCGATGACCGGTCATATCGACCTGACCCGCGAATTGAAGTTCAAGGATGGGGATGGGCCGCGTTTTATCTTCCACGCGGAAACGACGGACCGGCTTCTGGTTTTTGGGTCGAATGGCCGGTTTTACACATTGTCTGCCGCCACTTTGCCCGGCGGGCGCGGCATGGGAGAGCCGCTGCGCCTGATCGTGGACTTGCCCAACGAGGCGCAGATTGTCGGGTTGTTCATTCATCAGCCGGGACGCAGGTTGTTGGTGGCAAGCTCCGCTGGCGATGGGTTCATCGTGCCCGAGGATGAGGTCATTGCACAAACGCGCAGCGGCAAACAGGTGCTGAACGTCCGTGGCGACACGCGCGCGCTGGTTTGTACGCCAATGTCAGGGGATGCCATCGCAACCGTCGGCGAAAACCGCAAGGTGCTGGTTTTCGGTGCGGACGAGTTGCCTGAGATGGGACGCGGCAAGGGCGTGCGTTTGCAGAAATACAAGGACGGAGGTCTGTCGGACGCGACCAGCTTCTCCTTTTCCAACGGGCTAAGCTGGCTTGATCCGGCGGGACGTACCCGAACAGAGACGGAGCTTTCCGAATGGCAGGGCAAGCGCGCCGGTTCAGGACGGATGGCCCCGCGAGGTTTTCCGCGCAATAATAAATTCACCTGAACGGATGTTCATGTTTTGACAGATCTGACATCTTTTCCCGCCCCGCCGCCGGTTCCGGCACAGGGGATGGATATTGCCTTTGTCGGAAGCCGCTCTTCCCTGTTCTGGCTCGCGCTCAAGACCGGGTTTTTGACAGTTCTGACGCTCGGGTTCTACCGGTTCTGGATGAAGACCCGCTTGCGGCGCTGGTACTGGTCGGCGATCCGTCCGGGCGGGCACCCGATGGAATATGTAGGTGATCCGTGGGAAAAGCTGCTGGGCTTTTTCATCGCCGTGGTTATCCTGACGTTCTACATCGGCATCGTGAACCTGATCCTGATGTTCGTCAGCTTTTCCGTCTTCAACAGTTCCTGGGTCGGTTATCTGGCCAGCTTTGCAGGCGTCATTCCGATCTGGTTTTATGCCCTGTATCGCGCCCGCCGCTATGTTTTGGGGCGCACCCGTTGGCGCGGCGTGCGTTTCGGGCTTGAGCCGGGGGCGATGGGGTATGCCGTGCGCGCTCTGGTTCATTGGATGGCCACGATCCTCACGCTGGGGATACTTTGGCCCAACATGACATTCCAGCTGGAGAAATATCGCACGGACCGGACGTTCTTCGGGTCTGCCAAGCTGCATCAGGGCGGCCATTGGTGGATGCTTTACCGGGCTGCGTTGCCGATGATCTTTGTGGTCTTGATCGCCGGTCTTTTCGCCTTGTGGGTCATGCGACTGGACCCGTTGACACAGGACATGGTGGCGTTTGTCGAAGATTACATGGAGAATGGAGACGAGGCATTTTTGCGCATCACGGGTGTCAGCAATGTCTGGCGTCTGTGGCTTGTGATCCCGCTGCTCTTGGGTTTGCTCTATGGTGCGATCCACTACCGCTTCGCCAGTAAACGCATTCTGGCGAACCACAAGACGGCCGAAGGTATCGCGTTCCAGTCGGTTCTGAGCGGGCCGCGCGTGAGCGTCATCTATATCTTGGGAACGTTCATCGCCTATACGTTTCTCGTGCTCGGGGTCATCGTGGTCTTTGGGGTCGCTGCGGCAACGCTCGGCCCTCAAGTGCTGATCGAGACGCAGATTGGCAGTGAAAATCCCTTGGCTGGTTTGCCCCGCGCGCTTTCGTTTGTCATACTTGCCGTCCTGTATTTGTCTGTCTTTCTGATGTGGGGTGTGCTGCACAACGCTTTCGTGACCTATCCGTTGATGCGGCACATGGCGCTGACAACGTCGCTTTTGGACATTTCTGGGCTTGCGCAGATCAGTCAGCGCGCCCGTGATGAATTCGCCGAAGCTGAGGGATTTGCAGAGGCGCTGGATCTGGGGGCTGCGATATGACGGTTCCGCCGCCAGTGCCGGATGCGGATCGTATGTCCTTCAACGGGACCGGATCGTCGTATTTTGACGGCGACAACCCGGTGCCCCGGCCAGTTACGCTTACCGTTGACCGTCGCGCCGGAAATCTGGAAATCGGTTTGCCGGGAAGCGGAGTTGAGACGGCGGTATGGCCCCTCCGGGATATCAGAATGCTTGGCGACCAGCCTCGCAAGCAATCTGTCATGTTGCGGTCGGTCGGTGATCCGCTGGCACGGCTGCTTTTGGCGAACCCTGACGTCTTGCCGTATTTGCCGAATCTGCGACGTCGTGCGCCGCCAAAGGGCCGGGGGCGTCTTGCCGTCTGGGCGACAATCGCGGTTGCGGCGGTTGCGGTGCAGATTGGCATACTGGTGCCGCTGCTCGCCGATAGCCTTGCCAATTATATCCCGCGCGCCGGCGAACGCGCGCTGGGCGAAGCGACCTTTAGCCAAATCCGCGAAGCACTGGCCGAAACGGAATTCGCGCCGCTGGCACTTTGCGAACGGCCAGAGGGGCGTGCGGCGTTGCAGACCATGATCGAAAAGCTCACCGTGCCGCTGAATCTGGAGCAGCCTGTCTCCGTTTTCGTCTTGAATCATGAGATGGTGAACGCTTTCGCGCTGCCGGGTGGTTTTGTCGTGCTTTTTCGCGGTCTTATCGAAGCGGCAGAAGGACCGGACGAAGTGGCGGCCGTTCTTGCGCATGAGATCGGCCATGTCGTCAGCCGCGATCCGACGCGCCATGCGCTGCGGTCGGCGGGGTCTATCGGGGTTCTGGGTCTGTTGTTTGGTGATTTTGCGGGTGGGGCGGCGGTGCTGTTCCTGACGGAGCGCCTGATCAGCGCGCAGTATTCGCAGGGGGCTGAACTGGCGGCGGATAAGTTTGCGTTTGATGCGCTGGAAAATGCCGATGTATCGCCCGCTGCGGTTGGCGACATGTTCGAACGGTTGCGGGCGAAATATGGCGACCGTGACGGGGTTGTCGCCCATTTCCTGACCCATCCGACCCTGACCGAGCGCATTGATGCTGCCCGCGCAGCAGCTACAGAGGGTGCCGTTTACGAGCAGATCCTGACGAATGCGGAATGGCAGCAGCTTGAGACGATTTGCGCTGCCCGATCACGACCCGACTAAGGGCTCGGATGCCTGCGCAGTCATCCAGACGCCGCCTTGGGGCCGAAGCGTCAGGATCATGACGGGGTCAGGCACTTTACCCGGAACGGCTGTGAAGCTGAACCGCGACAGCAGCGTTGCCAGGATGATGACCGCTTCTGTCAGGGCAAAGGACGCCCCAATGCAGATACGCGGCCCGTCGCCGAAGGGCAGATACGCATAGCGGTTGATTGCCTTACGATCCGCGAACCGCTCGGGGCGGAACGCGTCGGGATCGTCCCACAGCAATTCATTGCGTCCCAAGGCGTAGATCGGCACCATCACGGTGTCTCCTGGCCGGATTTCACGACCGCAAAGCGTATCGCTCTTGATGGCCGTGCGCGATATGATCCCGGCTGGGGGGTACAGCCGCAGCGTTTCGTTGATGATCATCCGGATCAGCGGCAGGTTTTCCACATCATCGCCGGTGGCTGCGCGCCCTTGCAGGACTGATTGCGCCTCTTCGCGGGCGCGTTTCTGGATGTCGGGGTCAAAGCCCATCAGATACATCGCCCAGGACAAGGTCAGGGCGGTCGTCTCGTGGCCTGCAACGATGAACGTCAAAAGATTGTCGCGCAGTTCGGCGGTGTTCATCTGCCGCTTCGTTTTGGGATCGACACCGGCCAGCAGCAGGTCCAGCAGATCGGGCACGCCTTCGTGACCCCGTGCGGCACGGGCGTCGATGGCGCTGTCGGCCATGCCCTTCATCTCTTTCAG
>JAGXFI010000137.1 GCA_024637305.1 Sulfitobacter sp. | reverse complement strand
GTGGCGCAGATGTTTCTGGATGACGGTTGCAAGCGCGTGGCGATACTGGACATCGATTTTCATCACGGCAACGGCACACAGGACATATTTTACGACCGCTCGGATGTGCTGTTCGTGTCGCTGCACGGTGCGCCGCAGCAGACCTACCCGTACTATATCGGCTACGCCGACGAAACGGGCCGCGGCGCGGGAGAGGGGGCGAACATCAACTATCCCATGCTGTCGGGGACAGGGTACGATCAATGGGCGCAGGCGCTGGATGCGGGGATCAAGAAGATCAGCGATTGGGGCGCCGATGCGCTGGTGGTGTCACTGGGGGTTGACGCCTACAAGGAGGACCCGATCAGTTTCTTCAAGCTTGACAGCCCTGACTTTACTGACGCGGGCCGCCGGATTGGCCGCATGAAGCTTCCCACTGTTCTGTGCATGGAAGGCGGCTATGCCATCGAGGCAGTGGGGATCAACACGGTCAACGTGCTGGAAGGGTTCATGGACCCCTGATGGGGTTGCGGGGCAGCTCAAAGCGCCCCGCAATGGTGCCGTTACTTGAGCAATTCAGTCCAGATGGACGTATAAAGCTCTGTCGCGGACGGTGGGCAGGTTGGCAGGAACCTTCCTGCGTCCGCATGCTCTGCCGGGGTCACGATCTCGGGTGCGGTCTTCATTTCATCGGGCATGAAGGGCTCCGATCCGGCGATGCCGTTGGCATATCGCGCAAAGTTGGAAATCATCGCGGCGTTTTCAGGCACCATGATGAAGTCGAGGAATTGATAGGCCTCGTCCACGTTATTTGCATCTGCCAGCAGGGCGACCGAATCCATGAAGAGCGGATAACCTTCCTTGGGATAGCCGTAGACTACATCAGGGTTGTTAATCCGTGCGCGCATGGTCGAGCCGTTCCAGTTCACGCTTGCCACGTAGTCGCCCGACGACAGCTTGTCGGTCGTGCCATAATCCATCGACAGCCAGCTAGGCTTTGCCGCCATGAGCTTGTCGCGAACTTTCCTGAGGACTTCGAGGTCTTCGGTGCAGGCCTCGCCGCCCACGTTGAAGATCGCCATGGCCATCACATCGCTCATTTCCGGCACGACATTGACCTTGCCGACCAACTCCTCTGGTGGATCAAGGAAGATGTCTGAGGTGTGGGGATCGCCCGAATAGGCCTTGGTGTTGACCGCGATGCCGGTCGAACCCCACTGCCACGGGATCGAATGCGCGCGATTGGGGTCCCACGGCACATCCGCCCATTCATCGGCGATGTTGCCGATGTTGCTCAGACGTGAGTGATCCAGTTCGGCCAGCAGACCCTTGCCCACATAGATCGGGATATAATTGTGTGACGGCACGACCAGATCAAAACCCGATCCGCCCGCTTCGACCTTGGCCAAGGCTGTGGTGTTGCTGTCGTAGTCGGTAACGGTGACGTCGATCCCCGTTTCTTTGGTGAATTTCTCCAGCAACTCGGGGTTTGTGTAATTGCCCCAGTTATAAAGATTGAGGGTTCCTTCGGCCATCGCGGCCACGCTGCTGGCCATAATGGCCGTGGTGGCGATCAGTATCTTTCTCATGGTGGTCTCCTGTGTTGGGGGTCGCGGGTTAGTCCCGCTTTCGGGTAATGAGGAAAAACGCGGTCAGGATCACGACAGTCAGCGCCAGCAACACGGTCGAGATCGCATTGACCTCCGGTGTAAGCGCGCGGCGCAACTGGCCGAGCATGTAGGTAGGCAGTGTATCCTGTCCGGCGGATTTTACAAATTCGGTGATGATCACATCGTCCAGCGAGATGACGAAGGCCAGCATGGCACCTGCAATCACGCCGGGCATCAGAAGCGGCAGCGTCACATAGCGAAACGTCTGCCAGGGGCTTGCATAAAGATCGGCAGCGGCGGTTTCCATCGTCATGTCCATCCCCTCCAGCCGCGCGCGGATGGGCAGATAGGCAAAAGGCACACAGAATGCCGCATGCGCGAGGATCAGGTATCCCAGACCGGTATAGCCCGTCGCGATCTTGATGCTGGAGAAAAAGATCAGCAGTGCCACGGCGGTCACGATCTCTGGCACCATAAGGGGTTGGTTTATCATGATATAGATGGCCGTCTGCCCCTTGAAGCGGCCACGTCTCGTGGTCCCGAGGGCGGCCATAGTCGCCACGGTGGTGGCGATGCCCGACGCCGAGACTGCGATTATGACAGACCGTATCGCAGCGCTTTGGACCGCTTCGTTCTGTGCGGCGATGGCGTACCACTTCAGCGAAAAGCCGCCCCAGACATTGACGGAATTGCCGCCGTTGAACGAATAGATCACCAGCGTGAAGATCGGAGCATACAACAGCACGAACGCCGTGATCGCGATGAAGGTGAAGCCGGGCAGGGTGGTGACATCGAAACGGCGCTTACCCATGTGGATCATCCCGTGACGATACGCGGGTATAAAGCAGCAGCGCGCCCATCACGACGATAAGCAGAACCATCGACAACGCAGCCCCCAGCGGCCAGTTCTGCCCCTGACCGAATTGCAATTCGATGAAGTTGCCGATCATCATGTTCTTGCCTCCGCCCAGAACACGCGGGGTGACATAAGCTCCGAGGCTCGGCACGAAGACAAGGATACAGCCCGCCACGATCCCCGGCTTGATGATGGGCAGGATGATCCGCCGCAGGATCAGCCAGCGCGAGGCATAAAGGTCATACCCCGCCTCGATCAGGCGCATGTCGAAACGGTCGATGGCGGCAAAGAGCGGCAGCACCATCAGCGGCAGATAGACATAAGCCATGCCGATCAGCACGGCCGTGTCGGTATAAAGGATCTGAATGGGTTCGCTGATGACCCCAAGGTTTATCAACGCCGTGTTCAGCAGACCCTGATTGCGGATCACCTCCATGATCGCGAAGGTGCGGATCAACAGGTTCGTCCAGAACGGAATGGTTATCAGAAACAGCCAGATTGCCCGCGCTTTGGCGGCGCGCGTTGCAATGAACCACGCCGTCGGAAGACCCAGCACGAACGTAATGAAGGTAGTTGCCAGCGACAGCTTGACCGACCGCCAGAAGATCGACAGGTTTGCGTCCGCAAGGCTGACCGTGCCGTCAAAGATGTCCTTTTCGAACAAGACGCGAAACCACGCGTCGCCCGAAAAAATCCATCGCACGCCGGAATAATCGCCCTTTTCCAGAAAGGAATAGACCGCGACGATCAACAAGGGGCCGCTGGCCGCGACGAACAGAAGCACAAGTGCGGGCAACGACAGCAGCCAGCCGTTCAGCCCCTTGCTGCGCCCGTGCGCGCCGCCGCTCATGTGGCCAAAACCTGCACCGACTGCGCGTCGATGGTCACGTGCACGGCATCGCCTGGCTTCAGATCGGCTCCCGAGTTGCTTTGCACCCGCGCGACAAGCGTGCTGTGATCGCTCAGGGCCAAGGTGTAATGGGTATCGGTTCCCAGATATGTCGTTGCGACGACACGCGCGCTCAGACCGTCCTGTCCGATCTTTATCTGTTCGGGACGGATAGCAAGCGTGACGGTGCCAGTGCGACCTGACGGCGGCACGGCCAGCACGTCTCCGGATCCCAGCCGCACGCCGCCATCTTCGACCGTTGCCTCTAGAAAATTCGTCTCGCCGATGAAATCCGCGACAAAGCGGCTCACGGGGCGCTCGTAGATGTCATGCGGGGTGCCTACCTGCAACAAAGCACCGGCGGACATGACGCCGATGCGGTTGGACATGGTCAGCGCCTCTTCCTGATCATGCGTGACGAAAAGGAAGGTGATACCCGTCTCGATCTGCAACCGCTTCAATTCGCCCTGCATTTCCTTGCGCAGCTTGAGATCCAGCGCGGATAGCGGTTCATCCAGCAAAAGCACCTGCGGTTCTGGGGCCAATGCCCGCGCCAGCGCGACACGCTGTTGCTGCCCGCCGGATAATTGCTGCGGCAGGCGGTCCGCAAACGCCTGCATTTGCACCAGCGCCAGCACGCGGGCGACAGACGTGTCGATCTCGGTGCGCGATTTGCCCAGCATCTTGAGCCCGAAGCCGAGGTTTTCCGCGACCGTCAGATGCGGAAACAGGGCGTAGGACTGGAATACCGTGTTAACGGGCCGCTTGTTTGGCGGGGTGTGGGTGATGTCGCGCCCCGAAAGCTCTATCGTGCCGGTGGTCGGCGTTTCGAACCCCGCAATGCAGCGCAATAGTGTGGTCTTGCCACATCCCGATGGACCGAGCAGGGTAAAGAATTCGCCCTTCTCGATTTCAATTGATACGTCGCCCAACGCGGTAAATGTATGCGCACCGGCACCGAAAACCTTGCCGACATTCCGCGCGGCCACAGCGATTGTTTCACTCAATTCACAAGCCCCCCGCGGGGTCAGAGTGCTTTGCTGCGCGCAAATAAGCAAGCGGTACGTTTGGCGCCGGCGTCGGTTTTTTTTGCACGACCGCACCGGCGAACTTTGATGTGCGCCATGCTTATGTGACTGTTTTTATAAGCAGGAAATTTCAGTGGCCCAGTCCGGTTGCCGGGTGCGGTGTGTCTCGCCAGAGGTCAGTAATCGACCGCTTCCAGCGAGAATTCCCGCATCGCGAACCGCGCGGCAAAACGGTAGGTTCTGCCGTCTTCCTCGGTGTTCACATCCGCGTGCAGTTGCGTGGCGAAGGACGTGATCAACTTGGTCCCCAACCCCGAACCATCGGCGTCTTCTTCAATAGGCCTTGCGGGGTCGATGGTGTTCTCGATCACCAGTTCGACCATAGTCTCGTCCAGCCGGGTGAACTGGATATCTATCCAGGCTTGCTGGCCTTCGGGCGCGCGCACATATTTCAGCGCGTTGGTCAGCGCCTCCGACATCAACAGGGACAATGGGATCGCCTGATCGGGGAACAATTCGGCCGATGCAATTTTTTTGCGAATGTCGATGTGGCTGCCCGGCGGCAGACCGATCACCAACATCTGGTCGAACACCTCTTCGAGCATTCCTGCGGCGTCGAGTTCGCCCAGATCTTTGGCCTGATACAGCATCCGGTGAACCGTCGCGAGGCCCAATACCCTGTCCTGAAGCCGTTTCAGCACGGTACGCGTTTCGGCGGAGCGGGCACGGCGCATGTGCATGTTCATGATCGACGAGATCAGTTGCAGGTTGTTTTTGACCCTGTGGTGGATTTCTTTGAGCAGCACGTTTTTTTCACGTACCGCCCCCTCCATCCGGGCTTCGTCCTGCAGCAAGGCCTCGGCCATGTAGCGGAAATCGATGTTCATCTCCTGCAACTCGTAGGGCATGTCGGTGCCGTGCGTTTCATCTGGCAGTTCCTTGGAGTTGGCAAAGACGTTCATTTGTTTTCGCAGGGTCCGGACATGCCGCAACACCAAGCGGTTGAGCGCCATCAAGGCAACGATCAGGCTGACAAGCCACATCAGCAGCGGGAAGGCCCCGGCGGTCACCTTGAAATAGCTTTCCTG
>JAGXFI010000136.1 GCA_024637305.1 Sulfitobacter sp. | reverse complement strand
GTCACACATTATGACACCGAAGACGTTGACCAGACCCGACGCCGCGAACGCAGCATCGGTGCAGGTGTCACGCTGGACGTAAACCCCACTTTGCGCGTGGACGCGGATCTGCGCCATCAGCGGATCGAACGCGAGGAACTGGGTGGGACCTCCGTCACAGACGGGCTGGCCTATGATCTGGGCCTGACGCAGGACTTGCGCAACGGCACGGTCGGCGTCGATTTCAATTCGCAGCCCACGCTGAACGGCCGCCGCAGCACCTTGCGCGCCAACCGCGCCCTGACATTGCGCCGCGACGGTACGCTATCCTATGGGCTGGGCGTGACCAAGACGGACGGGTTCTCCGCAGAGCCGCTGTTCTCGCTGGCTTACCGCCAGCCGCTCAAGCGGGGGCGTTTCGGCGCGAGTTTCAGCCAGGAGGCCCGTACGGATGAGCTGGATGAAGATGCTGTGATCCTGACGCGGCTGACGACCAATTACGCGATGCCGCTGACAAGCCAGCTGAACTGGTCCTTGGGGCTGAGCGTCAACGACGTGGCAGCGCGCGGGGACACCGGCGAAGACCGCCGGCAGGTGAGCCTGCGCAGCGATTTGGTGGGCCAGATCAGCGACATCTCCAGCTGGTCGGCGGGTCTTACCCTGAGCGAAACCGATACATCCGACCTCACCAGCGACGAAACCCAGCGCCGCTACGGGATCGAACTGGGGTACCGGCGCCAGATGACCCGCGATTGGGACATGGTTGCGCGCTACAGCCACATCTCGATTCGGGAAACCGACGATGCGGACCGGTCCTCCAACACCATCAGCCTCGGTATCGAACGGTCGTTTTCCTTCCGGCCCTGAGACAGGCAGTTTCCGCACTTTCATTATCTGATGGTGTGCCACGCATCGAAGTTTGCGTGTAGAATGTAATTTGGCGACTACATTTGGAGCGGAAGAGGCATTCTAGAAACAAGGGATTATATCCGTGGGGAAAGAAACCAGCCTCTGGCTGAGCTTCCGCAATCACCCGTCCGGCGTTCCGGTTTCTCATCATTTCCGGGTGCATCACTACAAATGGACCGATGCTCTGATCCGTGGATTGCATCGCCGGCTTGCGACACCGGGTGTCAGCCCGGCAAGACAGGAGTACGGCACCAAGCTGCTGGCCTATTTCGAGGCGCATGATGGGTTTGATGTGTCCGCCCCCTACGCGGCGGGCTGGCGGTACCCATCTCCGCCTGATAGATGCGGATGGCGGCGCTGCGGGGGCGGTTCCTCAAGAACCTAGGGTTCTAGTGGGTCCGGTTACTGCGGTGGAACTTTCCGCGACGGTTGGCGTTGAAACGTGTGAGGGCGCGGTGGCGCAATATGAACCCCGTTTCATTGACATCGGATCGAAAATAAGAGCGGATAGTCAATGGACCTGAAAGACACATTTACCAAGATATTCGAGATACTTTCGCCGCGCGAGCGGAAGCAGTTCTATTGGCTGATTGCGCTCACGATCATGATGGGCTTTATGGACGTTCTGGGCGTTGCCTCGATCATGCCGTTCCTGGCGGTCGTCGCCAATCCGAATGTGGTCGAGACGAACACCATCCTCAGCACGCTCTATCGCTATTCGGGGGTGGAGGATATCCAGGGCTTTCTCGTCCTGCTGGCCGGGGCGGTGTTTTTCGTCATCCTTTTCACGACACTGTTCCGCGCCATTACCTTCTATGCACTGACCTATTTCACCCGGATGCGGATGCTGAGCCTGTCGCTCGTCCTGATGGAGCGCTACCTCAGCCAGCCCTACGTTTGGTTCTTGGCGCGGCATTCGACCGATCTGGGCAAGACGATCCTTTCGGAAGTGGGTCAGGTGGTGGGCGGTCCGATCGCGGCGTCGTTGCGCCTCGTGGCCCATTCGGTGGTGATCGTGTTTTTGGTGGTCTTCCTTCTGCTGCTGGAGCCGCGCGCCGCGATCGGCGCGGCGGTGCTGTTCGGCGGCAGCTACGGCCTGATCTACGTGCTCTTGCGGCCGACGCTGACCCGGATGGGACGCGAGCGCGTAGAGGCCAACCGTGCCAAGTTTCGCATCATGCAGGAGGCGATGGGCGGCGTGAAGAACGTCAAGCTGCTGAACCTGGAGCGCACCTATATCGATCGTTTCAAGGTGCCGGCCGGCCTGCAGGCGCGCAATCAGGCATATATCACGGTGGTGGGTGAACTGCCGCGCCATCTGCTGGAGGTCGTCGCATTCGGCGGCATGATGCTGTTCCTGCTGTGGATGCTGGCGACGCGGGAGGGCGGCGTGGCGGAGATCGTTCCGATCCTCGGGGTTTATGTCTTTGCCGCCGCACGCATGTTTCCGACGATACAGCAGTTCTTCGGCGCGCTGTCGGGGCTCCGGTTCGGTAAGTCGGCGCTCGATCTGCTTCACGAGGAGCTGACCGGTTCGGAAACCCATGACATGGAGCGGGGGCGGGGGCTTGCGCCGATAAAGCTGAATGAGGGTCTCGTGCTCGAGGGCATCAAATTTGCGTTTCCCGGGACGGACAGGCCCGCCCTGGACGACCTCACCCTGACGATCGACGCCAACACCACCGTCGGCATCGTCGGGGCCACCGGCGCGGGCAAGACCACGGCGGTGGACATCATCCTCGGGCTTCTGATGCCTCAAAGCGGCGCGATGAAGGTTGACGGACAGGTCATCGACGACGACAACGTGCGCGCTTGGCAGAAATCCGTCGGCTACGTGCCGCAGGACATCTTTCTGACCGACGACACCATCGCCGCCAACATCGCCTTCGGTGTGAGCCCGGAGAACATCGACATGGAGGCCGTCGAACACGCCGCGCGCACCGCGGAACTGCATGATTTCATCATGGAGCAGCTGCCGGATGGCTATGCGACGAAAGTGGGCGAACGTGGCACCCGGCTTTCGGGGGGGCAGCGGCAGCGGGTCGGAATCGCCCGGGCGCTCTATTCCAACCCGGATGTGCTGATCTTCGACGAGGCGACTAGCGCGCTCGACAACCTGACCGAAAAGGCGGTGATGGATGCGATCGCCGTCCTGAGCGGGCAAAAAACCATCATCATGATCGCCCACCGTCTGAGCACCGTACGCAACTGCGACAAGATTTTTCTGCTGGAGAACGGCCAGCTTGTCGGGGCCGATGTCTATGACCGGCTGGTCGAGAGCAACAAGACGTTCCGCGCCCTGCACGAAGCCACCGGGTAGCCGGACACTCGGGAGGGACTACGCCCTGTCGCCGGGGCTGGCCCGCGCGAGGTCGCGTATCTTCCGCATCGCCCGGAGGATCCTGTCGCGCGGGCGCGGCGGCATCAGCAGCAGGGCGGACCAGCCGTAGAGCCACAGCGCACGCGGCTCGTGGCGGATGGCGCGCAGAACAGATCGGGCCGCGCGCAGCCGTCCCAACGCTCCTTCCGAGGCGTGGCGTCGGGCGGAGGCGAGCAGGAATTCATGACCGGTTCCGACGCGGCACATGTCCTCGGCATAGCGCGCCTGGAACATCGCGCGCGCGTCGTTGTTGGCGCGCAGGTTCCGGGACCGGCGCACACCGGCGGCATCTTGCTCCGCGACATCGAAATAGGCAGCAAGCGGATCGGGAATGAAATCGACCCGCCAGAAGCGCGCGATCCGCACCCACATCTCATAGTCCTCGATGGCAGGGAGCGCGGGATCGAACCCGCCGACCATGTCGAACACCTCGGCGCGGATCAGCGCCGTGGAGGGTGCTCCGTGCAACCTGTTGATCCGCAGCAGATCGGCGAACACGTCGCCCCGCGCGGAGGGAACAAAACCTTCGGCACCCTGGGAGGTCCGGTTCTCGATCCCGGTATAGACGAGCCCCACATCCGCCGGCGATGCTCGCATCAATTCGACCTGGCGCGAGAGTTTTCGCGGCAGCCAGATGTCGTCGGAGTCCAGAAACGCGATCAAGGGTGCGCGGGCGGCGGCGATGCCGCGATTGCGCGCGGTGCAGACGCCTCCGTTGGCCGGCTGGACCAACAGCCGGACGCGGTCGTCGGCAAGGGCTTCCACGACCTGCGCGGTGTCGTCGGTCGAGGCGTCATCGACCACGATCAGTTCGAAATCCGTGAAATCCTGGTCCCGCACGCTTTGGATCGCGCGCATGACGGTTGTCGCCCGGTTATAGGTCGGGATCACCACCGACACGGCGGGCGACGTGTCGGGCGGCTCCATGCGCCAGCCGTTGTGCGGTGCGGCCTCGTGGTGCGCGCCGCAGACCGTCAGCGCGCCGCCGCGTGCCGGTTTCGCCGACGGCAGGTTGGCTGTGGCTTTCTCGATGCGGGTGCGAAGATCCGCGAAAGCCTCGGGGCAGGTGTCGAGGACCGTCCCGTAGGCCGTCCGCAGCGCGTCCGCATAAGGCGCGATCCGGTCTTCGTTGGCCAGCATCGCGGTGATCCGGTCGAGGACACGCAGGCGCGAGATCACGCCGCCCTCCGTCTTCCTGTGTCCGCTTAGCGACACGGCCTCTCCCGGCAGCCGCCGGTAGAAGGCGGTGCCATGCTGCGACAGGATCAGGCGGTTGCCGCGCACCAGCCCGCGCATCATCACGTCACCGTCGTCGTTCACGGTGATGTCGGGATCCCAGCCGCCGGAGCGCTCGAACGCGGCGGGCGACCACAACACGGCGCAGGGCGGATGATACCAGCCCGACAGCCAGGCCTGCAGATCGTCCTGCCCCTTGCGGCGCGGCGGGCAGGATGCGGGCCGGACGAGCCAGGCGTCGTCACGGCACACGTATCGTCTCCAAGGGGTCAGCGCGATGGTGTCCGGATGCGCGTCCAGACAGGCGGCCTGGGCTGCCAGTGTATCCGGCGCGACGAGGTCGTCCGCATCCATGAACAGCAGCGCGTCGCCTGTCGCCTCGGCGGCCCCCCTGGCGCGCGCCGCCGCCGCCCCGCCATTGGCCACGCGCAAGACCCGCACCGGGGTGCCGAACGCTTCGGCGATGGCCGCGCTGTCATCGCTGGATCCGTCATCGACTACGATGATCTCATGGGGCAGCAGGGTCTGATTCAGCAGCGACCACAGCGCCACACCGATCCAAGGAGCGGCGTTGTAACATGGCATGACGACCGAGACCTTCACGCTGGCCCCCGCAACCCGTCGATCCGCGCCAACACGTCCCCCAGCGCAGTCATGTCGGCGGTCAGATCCTTGTGAAGCGCGTGACCCCCGCCGGTGGCTTCCGCGGCCAGCAGCCAGAACCGATGCCCCATCGCGCAGGCCAGCGCGTAGAAATTGGGATTCGGATAGCCCGGATCGGCCAGTTCGATGATGTCGGCCCCTTCGGGACAGAAGATCATGTTGGTCAACCCCGCCCCGTGCGGGGCCGCGATCACTGCAGTGCGCTGCATCAGCCGCACCTGTGCCGCGAAATCCAGTTCTTCCATGAAGACTCGCTCGAAGCCGCGCCGCTCCAGTTCGGGCCAGAGCGTGTCCTCGTTCAGGAGCTTGCGGCCCGATGCCCGCGCCCGGCTGATGAAGACGCGCGCCGCCGCCGGAGCTTGCGCGCCCTGCGCGAAGGCCGCGCGGACGGGGCGCAGCAGGCGCGGGTCGAACCGGTCCGTCACGGGCACGGTCAGCCGCGCCACCTTTAGGATCGTGCCGGTTTCGTATTGCGGCATCGCGGCGGCATCGATGTCGAGTATCGCCAGCGACGCCTCCATCGCTGCGGAGCGTCTGGCGGGCATGACCGTCCGGTCCAGAAGGCCCCGGTCGCGCAGCAACAGGAGCTTGGGCAGATGCGCAGTCAGCCAGTGCGAATGGTTGTCATAGACCCGCTCGAGAAACCATACGGCGCTGCCCATCTCCACCACCGGCGGGCGGGCGCGCATCATCTCGGCATGACCGGGGCGGAACCGCACCTGCGGCAGGCTGATCGACCGGTCGCGCCCGTCGATGATGGCGGGGGTGAACTCCGCCTTCGGGCCGTCGGGAAAGGCCAGCACCCTGACATCGCGCAAGGTGACGAGCCGGGCCGCGTGGCTGATCCGGGTAGGCACGTCGCGCATCGCATAGCCCCACCAGCCGGGATCGGGGTCGAGGGCCGCGCGGTCGGTGATGTTGGCCGGAAGCGGGTTCGCGACCGTCTGTTCCGGGGCAATGACCGTGATGTTGCCGTCCTTGCCCGTGTCGGCCACATGGGCGTCCGGAGCGATATTCCGGATCGCGCGCCAGCCCAGAAACCTCGGGCGCACGCCGAGGGCCAGCAGCCAGCGCAGCAGCCCCCGCCGCTGCCGGCGCAGCCAGCCGACCAGCCCGTGCACCGCATGTCCCGCCACCACACTGCTCACACGCGCCGCCGTTCCCAGGCCAGCGCATGACCCACGATCGTGTCGATATCTGCATGTTCGGGGTGCCAGCCAAGCCGCTCGCGCAGTTTATCCGCGCAGGCAATCAATTCAGCCAGGTCGCCGGGCCTGCGATCGCTTTCGATCACGTCGATGCTGGCCTTGCTCCGGCTTTCGACCGCGTGCAGCACTTCACGCACGGAAAAACCCTGTCCGTAACCGCAATTCAACGTCAGCGAGGCACCTCCGTCCCGCAGGTGCCGCAGCATCGACAGGTGCGCCGAGACGAGGTCCGTGACATGGATGTAGTCGCGCACGCCGGTGCCGTCGCGTGTGGGCCAGTCCGTGCCGAACACGGTCACGCTGTCGCGCTGGCCTGTCGCTGCCTCGCAGGCGACCTTGATCAGATGCGCGGCATTCGGCGTGGATTGTCCGGCGCGGCCGGCAGGATCCGCCCCCGCGACGTTGAAATACCGCAGGATGCCGGCGCGCAACCTGCCTGTCGCGACCATGTCCGAGATCATTCGTTCGGTCATCAACTTCGAGGCACCATAGGGCGATGCGGGATCGACGGGATCGGTTTCGGACACTGGCGACGGGCAGCCCGGCTTGTAGACTGCCGCAGTCGAGGAAAACACCATCCGCCCGGTCCCGGCGGCTGCCATCGCTTCGAGCAGGTTGAGGGAGTTCGCTGTGTTGTTGCGGTAATATGCAAGTGGGTCGGAGACGGATTCTGGCACCGATGTGGACCCGGCAAAGTGCAGCACATCGCTGATGTCGTGGTTGCAGAAAATCTCGTTGAGAAGGCCGGTATCGGCGAGGCTTCCTTCGATGAACTGCGCGCCCGCAGGGATCGCATCGCGATTGCCCGTCACCAGATTATCGATGACGACCACATCTTCTTTCTGATCCAGAAGCGTCAGGATCATGTGGCTGCCGATATAGCCTCCGCCTCCAGTCACAAGGACAGTCATATAAGAATTCCTTTCGAGGGCATGTGAATGCCAGTGGAGCCGAGGGCGTGGATAAGAGAAACTAGCGCGCCATTCAGATCCTGCAAACATCCCTGCACGTAACAATTGGCAAGCAGGTAGGATTGGGCGTCATCTACCCGGTCCCGGCAATCAGCCCGACATAACGGCATTCAGCTTGTTTGACAGAAAAACTGGCGGCTCTTTGCCGCGCTGCCTGTCCGGCAGCCTGAAGGTCGGTTCGCCCCAATGCAACGGCAAGCGCCTGGCTCAGCGCCGCGACATCTTCAGGCGGCACGCAGCTGCCCGATTGCTCGGTGGCGATCTCGCGGACGCCACCGACGTTCGAGGCCACGAAAGGCAACCCGGTGGCCATCGCTTCGAGCAGGGCGATGGGAAAACCTTCGCTGCGGGACGGCATGACAAACAGATCGGCATCGTGATACGCGGCGCGCAATGCCTCGCGGTCCAGAAGGCCCAGGAAGTCGACCCTGTCGGACAGGCCCGCCGCCGCAACCTGCTGTCTGAGGTCTTCGCCTCTGGCCCCCTTACCCGCAATAACGAGCCGGGCGTCTGGGAAATCCTGTGCAATTTTCGCGAAGGCGGCCACCAGGATGTCGAACCCCTTGACCACTTCGAGCCGCCCCGCCCCCATCATCGTTCTTCCCTGCGGCCGGGGTTCTGGCGCGGGATGCCAATAGTCGGGATCGATTCCGTTGGGAACCAGATGAACCCGGTCCATGTTGATATCCGCCATCGTCCCCAAAGTGTCGTACATTTTCTGCGACACGACCGTTATGACATCGGCGGACTTCAGGATGGTGGACATCAAAGCGGTTGATTTCGGGACCGGCAACAGAAGGTCGCTGCCATGCATCGACAGGATCAGCCGGTAACCGAACAGTCGTTTGAGTAGCACAAAATAGATCGCTTCGGAAGAGACAAAATGGATGTTCACGACCTTGGGGCGCACCCGCAGCAGCTTGGCCAGCAACCGCACCATCGACGGCATGTGCAGACGCCTGCGCGGGCGATCGTGGACATGCAACGGGCATTCGTCCCGGCGCAGTTCATAGACGGACAGGCCGCTGTCGCGGTAGGCTGAAACCAGCCCCCTGATCACCGTCTCCACCCCGCCGGGGCTTTCGCGCATCACGTTCGTGTAGAGCATGACCTGGTGTTTCATTACGGATCCCAATCCGGAAACCGGAGGTGAGCCGATTTTTCGGTATCGTCCCGGACAGGGACGAAATCTCTGTGTGCAAAAGAACTGGTATCAAGGGAGAACGGAAGGGTCGCGGTCACTGCCGTCTTCATTCTGCAACTCCGTTCCAACCCATCTGCTCCGAAGATATGTTAATCAGTTTTTTTGTTTCGTGCAAAGACCTTGCTGAATCCAAGAGCGGATCAGGCGGCTTTGCAACAAGTTCACCGATCCGTCATAACCGTGCCATAGATGTCGCCTACGTTGATATTTTCTGTTATGCGCGGGCTGTATCTTAAAATGTGGTCGCCTTATTCAAGCGACAGGGTTTCAAAAGGGACTTCCATGACGGACGCCACACCAGTCAAGGCCATGCCGATATTCGACAAGGCCCGGATCAATCCTACGGGAGTATTCTGGTTTCTGCTGGCGGCGCTGTCGGCGATTCCACTCTTCTGGATCGGGTTCGAGAGCCTTGCGCGCGCTTGGTCCACGCCGGAATACAGCCACGGGCCGCTCATTCCGCTGATCTCGCTTTATCTGTTCCTGCGCGAATTGCGCCATGCGCCACCCATCACCGAAGACCGCGTGCGCTGGCCGGGGCTGGTGGTGATCGCACTGGCGCTGGCGCTGGCCATCCTGGGCAACATCGTCCACATCCCCGACATCGTCACCTATGCCTTCATCATCTGGGTGGGCGGCCTCGTGCTGACCGTGTTCGGGTGGGATCGCGGACGGCGGCACCAGCTGCCGGTGCTGCACCTGATCTTCATGCTGCCGCTGCCGAATTTCATCTACCTGAAACTGACCATTGTCCTGCAAGGGATTTCATCGGAGATCGGCGTCTGGCTGATTCAGGCGATGAGCATCCCCGTATTTCTGGACGGCAACATCATCGACCTCGGTGTCTATAAACTGCAAGTGGCGGAAGCCTGTTCGGGGCTGCGCTATCTCTTCCCGATCCTCAGCTTCTCCTACCTCTTTGCCATCCTTTATCGCGGCCCGATGTGGCACAAGGCGGTTTTGCTGTTGTCCGCGGCCCCGATCACGATCCTGATGAACTCCGTCCGGATCGGGATCATCGGCATCCTCGTGAACTATTACGGCATCGGACAGGCCGAAGGGTTTTTGCATATCTTCGAGGGCTGGGTGATTTTCGGTTTCTGCGTCGGCATC
>JAGXFI010000019.1 GCA_024637305.1 Sulfitobacter sp. | reverse complement strand
CTTGGCGTCGGTAAATACGATCTCATTGAGGCGCATGGGTCATCCTTTCCAAAGGGGCAATCCGAGGATAGCGGAACAGGCGATGACAATATAGGCCACCGTTCGGAAAAGACGTTCGGCCTGCGGGTCGAACAACCGCGCGCCGATCATGTTGGCGATCAGGTTTGGAACCCCGACGATAAGTCCCAAAAGCGCCGCCGGCCAGACCATCATGCCCGACACCCAAAGCAACGGAAACAACATCAGATCGAGCGCCAGCAGGTAGAGCAGGAAATTCGCCCGGATCTGTGCGATGGGCAGCTTGCTGGCCATATACAACATGATGACCGGCGGGCCGGGTATACCGGCGAATCCTGTCATGAAACCGCCCAATGAACCGGTCCCGATGGTCAGCCCACGCGTCAAGCTGCCCTGAAAGCGCCAGCCTGTCATGATGAGTAATAACAGCACGAAAACGACCGCTGATACGACCCAACCGAAATTCACCGGGTCCATCCGGCTGAGGCACCAAAGCCCGACCGGCAGACCCAGCACCGCACCGATCATCAGCAGCACCACATCGCGCGGCTTGCCTTCGCGCCATGCTGCAGGCGCGTTGGGAAGCGGGCCCAGCAATTCGGCGCAGATCAGAAAGATCACCGCCTGTACCGGCGGCAGGATCGAGCTTGCGACCGGCATGATGATCATGGCAGAGCCAAAGCCCGCGAACCCACGCACCATTCCCGCGATGCACACCGCAACGATCAGCCAGATCAGCCCTTGCGTGGCGAGGGCCGATTGTACTGCTTCAAGCATCTATGTTGGCGTATTGATTACCGGCGTTTGCGTCGGGCTTGGACCAGTCACGCTTGACGCCAAGGTAAAGCAGGATCGCGCTTGCCACAAATATGGAAGAATACGTCCCCACGATCACACCCCAGATCATCGCAAACACGAAACCACGGATCACATCCCCACCCAGCACGAAAAGCGCGGTCAGTGCCAACAAGGTGGTCACAGAGGTCATGAACGTGCGGCTGAGGGTTTCATTGATCGACAGGTTGAGGACTTCCTTGAGGGGGCGGTTCTTGTATTTGCGCAGATTTTCGCGAACCCGGTCAAAGACCACCACCGTATCGTTAAGCGAATAGCCGACGATGGTCAGCAGCGCCGCGATGATCGCCAGATCGAACCTGATCTGAAGTTCGGAGAATATCCCGATGGTCAGCAGCACGTCATGTATCAATGCCAGCACCGCTCCCGCAGCGAATTGCCATTCGAAACGCAGCCAGATGTAGACAAGCACCGCCCCGATCGCGAGACAGACGGCGATGATTGCCGTGTTGATCAATTCACCCGACACCTTGGGACCAACCGATTCCACCGAGATGAATTTGATGTCTGGCCTGACTTCCTTCAGCGCTGTTTCGACGGCCTCAATGGTTTCGACCGTAACGGCCTCTTGACCGTCCTGCGCCTGAATCCGGATCATCGCGACGTTCTGGTCATCGCGAAACTGAGGATCGAACACCTCAGTTATGGTGATATCGCCAAGGCCAAGCGTGTCGATGGCACCGCGGTATTCGCCGATATCGACGGGGCGCGGGCTTTCGGAGCGGATCGTCGTCCCACCGCGGAAATCGATCCCGAAATTCAGGCCCTGAACCATGAATGAACCGAAGGCGACCAGCATCATCAGACCGGAAATGCCAAGCCACATCTTCCAGCGGCTGAAAAAGTCGAAGTTCGTATTCTCGCGGACCAGTTTCAGGCGCATCTCAGACCTCGATTGTCTTGGGGCGGCGGCGTTCGAACCAGAACACGACCATCAGGCGGGTGACGAAAATCGCCGTGAAAACGGATGTGGTGATCCCCAACCCGAGCGTAATCGCAAATCCGCGCACAGGGCCGGAGCCCATGGCGAAGAGGATCACGGCGGTGATGAAGGTTGTGATGTTGGCGTCAATGATCGCGCTCAGCGCTTTTTCATAGCCAAGCGCGATTGCCCGCGCTGGCCCTTTGGCCGTTTTCAGCTCTTCGCGGATGCGTTCAAAGATCAGGACGTTGGCATCCACCGCCATACCCACGGTCAGCACGATTCCCGCGATCCCGGGTAAGGTCAACGTCGCGCCGATCAGGCTCAGCAGCCCGAAAAGGATGCCCACGTTGATGATCAGCGCGATATTCGCAAAGATCCCGAACAGGCCATAGCTTGCCCACATGAAAAACAGCACGGCGCCGAAGGCGACGGTCGTCGCGACCTTGCCTGCGTCGATGCTGTCTTGTCCCAACTCAGGACCGATGGTGCGTTCCTCAAGGAAATCGAGCTTGGCCGGAAGCGCACCGGCCCGAAGAAGTACGGCAAGGTTCGTCGATTCCTCTACGTCGAATCGACCGGTGATAATGCCCGAACCGCCGGGAATATGGCTTTGGATCGTTGGCGCGCTGACGACTTCATCATCAAGCACGATGGCGAAAGGCGCGCCGATATTTTCTGCAGTGTAATCGCCGAATTTCCGCGCGCCTGCGCTGTTGAAGCGGAAATTGACCGCCGGGGACCCGTTCTGGTCAAATGCAGGCTGTGCATCGACCAGTTCCTCGCCCGTAACGACGGGTGCGCTTTCGATAACGTAGAACACGCCCTCATCGTCCACTGACGGCACCAATTTGTTGCCGATGCCGGGGCTCTCAGAGCTGTCGGTGGCGATGCGCACTACGGGGTTGAATGTCAGTTGCGCGGTAGTGCCGATGATCGCTTTCAGCTCAGCCGCAGACCCGATACCGGGCACCTGAATGAGAATGCGGTCGCTTCCCTGCCGCTGGATCGTCGGCTCGCGGGTGCCGACTTCGTCGATGCGGCGGCGCACGATTTCCAGCGAATGTTGCATGGTGCGTTCGTTCGTCGCGGCCTTTTCGGCATCCGACAGGGTGATCGTCAGAACACCGTCATTGCCAGCCACTTCGATATCGCTGGCACCGGCACCGGTCAGCGTTTGTACGGGTCGCGCAAGGTCGCGCACGATTTCCATCGCTTCGGCCATCTTGTCGGGATCGTTCAGACGCACGCGCAATTCGCTTTCGGGCGATTGCTGGCGGCGCACGGGTGTCAGGCCGCGCAAGGCATCGCGGACTTCGGGCCAGGTAGCCTCCATCCGTGAGGCATAGACATCTTCCAGCCGCACTTCGGCCAGCAGATGCGCACCGCCCCGCAGGTCGAGACCAAGATTGACCAGCGACGACGGCAGCCATTCTGGCCAAAGCGCACGCTGCGCTTCAAGATCGGGCGTGGACCCGCCAGCCTCGATCGCCTTGACGGCGTCATTGTGCTGCTCGACGGGGCTGTAGAACGCATTCGGCAAGGCAAGCGTCAGGCCGGCCAGGCATACCAGGATGATTGCGATCCGTTTCCACAGGTCAATCTGAAGCATATCGCCGCCCTTCAAGCTCGTGTTATCGGAAGATCAGGCGGCAGGTTCGGTCTTGGACACGACCGTCGCGATCGTGGACTGGATCACGCGGACCTTCACGCCATCCGCGATCTCGACCTCAAGCTCGCCGTCATCGCGGACTTTGACGACCTTGCCGACGATGCCGCCTTGCGTGACGACCTGATCGCCGCGACGCAGCGCCTTGACCATCGCCTGATGATCCTTGAGCTTTTTCTGCTGGGGACGGATGAGCAGGAAATACATGATCCCGAAAATCAGGATCAGGGGCACGAATTGCTGGATGCCTTGCATGGGAATGGTCCTTTTGGTGCTGGCCTCGTGGCGGCGCTGAGGCCGGCGAATTTGCGCGAACCTATGCGGGAGGGACGCGGTTTGCAAGATGATGCGGACCCTGCCGGAGCGGAAATTGAATGGTGTGCGCCGGTTCTTGGCGCGCATGACCGCTTGGGGCATCATGCAAACGGTTCACGGAGGAACGAGGTGGCGCGTTTACGAAATTGGATTGCGGTGATCGGCCTGCTGGCCTGCCCCGAAGTCATGGCAGATCCCCTGCCCGCCCTGACCCCGCTGGACCAACACATCTGGCGCGCGGTCGGGATCGTCAATACCCAAGGGGCAAACGGCGTCGCCGCCTGCACCGGCACGCTGGTCGCGGCGGATCTCGTGCTGACGGCCGCGCATTGCGTCTGGGGCGACGAGCCGCGGTTTTTTGTGGTGGACGGCCTGACCACCGGCACGGCTTACCCCGCGCGCGAGATCATGATCCACCCCGAATACACCAAGACACCTGACGTGATGGCGCGCTACGCCGTCGATCTGGCGCTGATGCGGTTGCAGACACCGGTGCAGGACGTCCCGCCCCTGCGCGCAGGTGTCTATGACCCGGCCTCTGTGCCGAACGCACCATTCGCCTTGCTTGGGTTTCACCGCATGCGGCCCGGCGCGCTGAATGGCAGGTACGATTGTGCTGCGACACCTGGATCGGCTGAAACGCTGAGGCTTCGATGCCACGTGATCTCGGGCAATTCGGGGGGGCCGGTCCTGACCCGGAACGGCAATGACTGGCTGGTTATCGGGATCGCCGTCGCCACCCTTGGGGGGGCCGAGGCGAAACAGGCGCTGGTTGCAATCCTCGATGATTGGGTGCGGACGGCGCGCTGAAAATCGCGACTACCCCCGCGCGGCAAGATAGGTCATAAACCGCGCCAAACATCCCAGCCAGAGGAATCCGTGCCATGCATGACATCCGCGCCATTCGTGAAAACCCAGCCGCGTTCGACGCCGCGCTCGCGCGTCGGGGTGACGCGCCATTGTCCTCTGATGTTCTCGAACTTGACGCTGCACGCCGCGCGAAAATCGCGGCGGCAGAAGCTGCGCAGGCGGATCAGAATGCCGCCTCCAAACAAGTGGGTGCCGCGAAAGCCAAGGGCGACGATGCCGAATTTGAACGTCTGCGCGCGTTGGTCGCCGATAAGAAAGCTGAAATCGCAGCGATGCAGTCGGACGCCAAGGATCTGGATGCGCAGTTGACCGATATGTTGGCGCGCATCCCCAACAGCCCGGCCGAAGACGTGCCAGCGGGTGCCGACGAGGCAGACAATGTGGAGGTCAACCGCTGGGGTGAGCCGGCGCAGTATGACTTTGCGCCAAAGGAGCATTACGAGATCGCCGGCGTCGCCGCCTCGATGGATTTCGAAACTGCGGCCAAGACATCGGGCGCGCGCTTTGTCATGCTCAAAGGATCGGTGGCGCGGATCCACCGGGCACTGGCGCAGTTCATGCTCGACACGCATGTGGACGTAAACGGCCTGACGGAGGTCAACTCCCCCGTGCTGGTGCGCGACGAGGCGATGTATGGCACGGATAAACTACCGAAGTTCGGCGATGACAGCTATCGCACGACCAACGGCTGGTGGCTGGTTCCGACCTCCGAAGTCCCGCTGACCTACACCGTCGCGGAGGAGGTGCTGGAGGCGTCCGACCTGCCGATGCGGATGACCGCGCACACGTTATGTTTCCGCTCCGAGGCAGGCAGCGCGGGGCGCGATACCTCCGGCATGCTGCGCCAGCACCAGTTCGAGAAAGTCGAGATGGTCAGCATCACCTTGCCTGACGCCAGCGATGATGAACAAAAGCGCATGCTGCGATGTGCAGAGGATATTCTGGAGCGTCTGGGCATCCCGTACCGCACCGTGATTCTGTGTACCGGCGACATGGGCTTTGGCGCGCGGCGTACCTTTGATATCGAGGCATGGCTGCCCGGCCAGAACGCCTATCGCGAGATCAGTTCCGTTTCCACCACCGGCGATTTTCAGGCGCGGCGCATGAATGCCCGTTTCAAACCGGCGGATGGCGGCAAGCCGCAGTTCGTGCATACGCTGAACGGGTCCGGCCTTGCCGTGGGGCGTTGCCTTATCGCGGTTCTGGAAAATGGCCAACGGGCGGACGGTTCCGTCAGTTTGCCGCAAGTTCTGGCCCCCTATCTTGGCGGCAAGACCACGTTGACAGCGGATGGAATGCTCGCCTAACGCTCTGCGCCGCCGGGTGGGCGCGCACCGATCGCGGTGCCGCCGAACAGTTCGGGCATCAACGCGCGCAGGGATCGGGGGCGATAATCGCGCCGCACCGTCAGGCGGACACGGGCGCTGTCATGCAGGTCAATCGGATGTCCGGGGCCCTTGCGCCAGGCAAGAAACACGCCGGCAATGCGGTAGAGCAACGGCGGGTTTGCCAACTCCTCGCTATCGGCAAGCGGATCTGGCGGCGCATCGGCCAGCGGTCCCGCGCGCAGCGTCAGGCCCAGATCGACCGCGCCCTGCGCCACCCAGTTCAGCGTGATGCTGGCCAATGCGCGCGTCTCGCCAGAGCCACCTGTGATCGCATGGGTACCTATAAACCAGACCTGCTGATAGGGCCGCGACGCGCTGCGATCCCCGTCGTTGAGCCCCGGTCCATCGGGGCCTTGCTCCAGATTATCCCAAAGGCTCGGGCGAAAGAACACGCGCCGCTCGTCGAGACCGACAGCATGGCGCGCGGCCTTGACCATGTGCGAAAGTCTGGTGTCGTGAAACCGGTACTGACGGTTCCACAGGTTTGCAATCGGCCCCAGTATGGATGCCGGAATTCCGAGCGACCCGACCGTGTCCCAAATCCCCAGATAAGCGATCCTGACCACCTGCATATCCGGCGGGTCACCAGGGTCGGGGTTGGCAAGCCGCCAATCCAGATCAGCCTGCGAAGTGGCAAAGCGCGGCGACATCGCGCGACGTTGGGCGCGGATATGCAGCTGATCCGGCGCGTTTTCCGGCCCCGAAAGGCGATAGAGATCAAACGCGGCATCCACGCGCTCTTGCGTGGAACGGTCAATGATGCCCGCCTTTCGGATCATCCCCGCCAGCGACCGCGCGGTGTAAGCCCCTCGCGAAAAGCCGAAGATCATGATGTCATCGCCGGGACGGTACAGCATCGCCAAGGCGCGATAGGCCTGCTTGATATTGTCGTTGAGACCCCAGCCAAAAGCCCCCCCGCCCAGCCGTAAGATCAGCGCCGCGATCATACCGCCGGTACGGACCTGCGTGCCCACACCAGGGACATAGACCGTGCGCTGATCGGCCGACGCCTCCGACTGATCGAAGAGCCGAACCACGTGCGTCGGTTGCGGAATGGTCGGACTATTCCAGGTTCCATCGCAGAAAATGGCGATACGGGGCATTGGCAAACCTCAATATCATTATATTTCAATAGGGTATCAGAAGTCGGCTATCGTGTGGCCGGAAAAAGTAAATTTTCGAAAGGGTGCCATGTCACGTCGTGTTCTGGCTGTCATAAGCTTTTTGCTGGCGATCACATTCGCTGTTTCCCCATTCTTCGGCAATGAATTTGGCGGCTACGATCCCAATCAATTCCCCGTGCCTCAGAAAAACCCACCGGTTCAGCCTGCCGGATACGCATTTGCCATCTGGGGATTGATATATCTTTGGCTGATCGTCGGGCTTGGTTTCGGTGCCTGGAAACGGCGCGACGACGACGGGTGGCACGCGATGCGCGGACCGCTTGCGGTGTCACTGGCAATTGGCACGTTCTGGTTGCAGGTGGCGAACGCCAGCCCGATCTGGGCGACAGTGCTGATCTGGCTGATGCTGGTGACGGCTTTGGTGGCGCTGTTTCGCGCGCCGGTCGGGGATAGATGGTTCGCGACCCTGCCGCTCGGGCTTTATGCTGGCTGGTTGAGCGCTGCTTCCTGCGTGTCGCTGGGGCTGCTCGCCGCGGGTTATGGGTGGATCAGCGGCGAAGTGGCGGGTTTCGCCGGAATCTTCCTCGCGCTTATCATTGCCTCGGCCGTGCAGGGACAGCTTGGCCGTGCGCCGACCTACGGTATCGCGGTCGTCTGGGCACTGGTGGCCATAGTGTTTCAGAACATGGGCAGCAATCCAACCGTGGCCGCCATGGCCGGCGGTGGGGCCGTCGCCATGCTTGTTCCGACATGGCGGGCCTGGCGCAAGAGCCGATGAAATCGCCGGAGTTTCGGGAAACTCCTGCGCTTCAATCTTTTCTCGGACCCCCGGTATGCTTGCGTAATTTGGACGGTCCCGGCTTCTTGCGCCCCTTATAGGGGTTCGCATCATTCTGCCCGCGCATCCATAGCCGGATCGGCGTGCCCGGCATGTCAAAATCGACGCGCAACCCGTTGACCAGATAACGGCTGTAGCTGTCGGGAACCTTGTCGGGATGGCTGCACATCACCACAAAGCCGGGCGGACGCGTCTTGGCCTGGGTCATGTAGCGCAGTTTGATCCGCTTGCCTTGCGGCGCGGGGGGCGGATGGGCCTCCATCATGCCCGACAGCCACCGGTTCAGGCCGGCCGTGCTGATACGGCGGTTCCAGACGTCGTAGGCCGACATGATCGCCGCATGAAGCCGGTCCAGACCGCGCCCTGTCTTGGCGCTGACGGTCACCAGCGGCGCACCGCGCAGCTGGGGCAACAGGCGCTCAAAGCTTTCCTTCAGCTCTTTCAGCTTGCCCTGCCGGTCCTCTTCCACGTCCCATTTGTTGATGGCGATCACCACGGCGCGGCCTTCGCGTTCGGCCAGATCTGCGATGCGCAGGTCTTGTTGCTCGAACGGGATCGCCGCATCCAGCAGCACGACCACCACTTCGGCAAACTTTACCGCGCGCAAGCCATCGCTGACACTGAGTTTTTCCAGCTTTTCCTGAATCTTGGCCTTCTTGCGCATCCCGGCAGTGTCGAAAATGCGCATCGGGACGCCCTGCCACTCGGTCCGCAGGGAAATGGCATCGCGGGTGATCCCGGCCTCTGGCCCGGTCAGCAATCGGTCTTCGCCGATGATCTGGTTGATCAACGTCGATTTCCCGGCATTCGGGCGCCCGACCACGGCCACCTGCAAAGGTTTTGCATCCGTTGGCACCGGAACCGTTTCGTCAGGTTCCTCGTCGGTCAGGTCCACATCGACATCCGGGGCTTCTTCTTCGGCGCGTTCTTCAAAAGCGTCCGCAAGCGGCATCAGGATACTGTAGAGGTCATTGAGCCCCTCACCATGCTCTGCCGACAGCCGGATAGGTTCTCCAAGTCCCAAAGAATATGCCTCGATCACGCCCGCATCGGCGGCCGAGCCCTCGGCCTTGTTGGCGGCCAGGATCACCTGCTTGCTTCGTTTGCGCAGGATGTCGGCAAAGACGAGATCCGTGGGCGTCACGCCCGCACGCGCGTCGATCATGAACAGACAGATATCCGCCATATCCACGGCCCGCTCGGTCAGACGGCGCATCCGGCCCTGCAGGCTGTCGTCGGTCACATCTTCAAGGCCAGCAGTATCAATGACGGTAAAGCGCAAGTCAGCCAGCCGCGCCGCGCCCTCGCGCAGGTCGCGCGTGACGCCGGGTTGGTCATCGACCAATGCAAGACGTTTGCCGACAAGGCGGTTGAACAGCGTGGATTTGCCCACGTTCGGGCGGCCCACGATAGCGAGGGTGAAAGACATGACGGCTCCGGCGGTTTGGGGTCAGATCCGCGCTTTAGCCTATTCGGACGTCAACGGAAAGCGTGCAGTTGTCCATTGGTCGAGACAACGTAGAGCGTACCGCCCGCGACGACCGGTGCGGTCGTGGCACCGCCGGGCACTTCGCTGCTGCCGATGAGCGCGCCGTCGGTGGGATCATAGCTGCGCAGCAGACCGTCGTTCGAGGCGACGATGACGCGTCCACCCGCGATGATCGGGCCGTAATGGGCAAAGATGCGGCTCTGCTTCTTGGGCTTTTGCTTGACGAAATAAGGGAGCGGCACGCCCCAGATCTTGGCACCGGTATCGGCGTCGAGCCGCACAAGCTCGTTCAGGTCGGTGATGGCGAAAACGCTGTCGCCCGCAGGCCACACAGGGCCAATGGCCCCGTCACGCGCCGTCCACAACCGTTCGCCGCTGCCCAGCGCGAGCGCGGCGATCCTGCCCGACTGGTTGCCGACATATACCGACTGACCCGAGATGACCGGAGCCGAAGTGACATCGGACACATTGCTCAAGGCGCGTCCGGGGCGTTTGCCCAGTACGGAGGCATCCCAGCGCAGCAATCCGCCGCGACGGAACACTGCCTGCACCTCGCCGGATCCGAAGGCAAAGATCGCCAGATCATCGCTGACCGCCGGAGCGGGCGTGCCCAGCACATTGTTGGTATCTGTCGTGGCACCGATCTGCCATTCCACGCGGCCATCCTCGCGCCGTACGGCCCAACCGGTGTCGTCGCCTGCTGTCAGGTAAACCAGATCGCCAGCTACGGTGGGCGTACCCGATCCCGTCGCGTCCAATCGCTGCGTCCAGCGCACGGCACCATCGGCCGCACCAAGCCGCGCCAGCACACCGTAACCGACCGACACATACACGCTGTCGCCGCTGACCACGAGGCCACCACCGCTGGCGTCGCCTGCCTGATCACGCGCGGGGCGCAGATCGGCGGTCCAAAGTGTGGCACCTGCGGTCGACGTCGCCGTCACCCGCGAGTCCGCGTCGAGGGTAAAGATGCGGCCATCCGCGACCACCGGAGTGGCTGTAATGCGCTGCTTGCGGCTGTCGCCCGCACCGATATTCGCGCTCCAGACCAGTTGCGGATTGCTGCGCAGGGCGGCGTGAACAACGCGGGTCGCGGGCGTACCCGTCGTATGGGTCCATGCAGCATTCGTAACGGCCGCAGGCAGTGACAAAGCGCGGCTTTGATTGCCGGTGAATTCCGGCGCGGTTTCGATGACTTCCTGAGGTTCCTGCAATACCGCGCGCACGTTTTCACGCACCCCCGGCAGGATCACTTCCGGCTCGGAACAGGCGCTTAAAAGCATCGCTGCTCCGAAGATCGCCAGCAGCCCGATACGGGGCATCCGGTCCGCACTGATCGAATTCTGTGTCATTGCCTGCTCACCTTGGTCTTGGTCTATCCAGCCGCTCTTTGGCGGCGCGCGTCAATTGCCTGTGGCGGTGGCCTCATTCGGGGTCAGGTCGGGGCTGCCCGCCAGATCAGGCTCACCGCCCAGCGCCACAATCACCTGCAAGGCGCGTTCTTGCAAGTCCGGCGTGACTTCGGCGTCGGTCAGGATGGCCTGATAGCGATCAATGGCGGCCTCGGGCGCAGCTTCTTCGATGTCAATCAGGGCCAATTGCTCCTGGGCGAAAAGGCGCATCTGGCTGCCGGGCTGCGCCAGTGCCTCGAATCCCTGACGGCGGTCGCTGACCGGCATCGTCTCTGTCTGCAGCACAAGCGCCTTGAACTGGGCAATGGACCGGTAGATCTGTGGCACATCGCCATTGACGGCCACTTCGTCCAGCCGCGCGACACCCCCGGGGACATCGCCCGCTTCTGCCAGCTCGGCGGCGGCAAGCATATTCAGCACGGCCTGCGCTTGGGGCGTAGCGGCTTCTATCGACGCAAGCTCTTGGGCGCGCTGCGTTTCGTCCGGCATGGCCAGGGCCGCGACCATGGCGTCGCCAAGCGCCTGCGCACGCGCCTCGGCCTGATCCTTGCGGTATTCATTATACGCCGCGCCCCCGACAATCAGCACGACTGCCAGGCCCACAAGCCAACCATAACGCTTCATCGTCGCGAACAACTTGTCGCGCCGCAGCTCCTCGGTGACTTCTTCGATAAAACCGTCGCTATTGCTCATTCTGCCCTGCCTGCCGATAGACTGTTCCGCCCCTCTTAGCCACTCACCGGAGGCAAGCCAAGTCCCGCCTTGCCCAAGGATGCAGCAGAGCCGCGTGCCGATGAGGAAAAAATTGCATTCTGAACTATGCAGTTTACTTACGATGGAGTAAGGAGACCCCACTATTCGGACGGGGGTCCGTTTGCGCTTTTCTTCACGAGGTCAACCATGCGTTTCTTTTCCATTCTCGCAGCGGCGGCAGCGCTCGCGCTGGCTTATGCGTGGTTTCTCGAACACGAATGGTTTCAAGCGACGCTGGGAAGTGACATGACCCAGGCCGAAACCGCCCTCGATCCTGCGAGCGCGAGCGCCAGCGCGATGGCGCAGCGCGAAGCGGCGGCGGTCGCATCGCAAGAAGCGCGTGTGAAAGTCGTGGTCGAACGATCAACGGCACAGAACGTCGATAGCGCCGTAGTGCTGCGCGGCCAGACATCGGCAGCACGCCAGGTCGAGGTGCGCGCGGAAACCTCGGCTGTGGTGATCAATGAACCGCTGCGCAAGGGCGCGCGGATAGAGGCCGGACAGGACATGTGCGTTCTTGATCCCGGCACGCGCGGCGCGGGTCTGGACGAGGCGCGTGCGCGACTGGCGGAGGCGCAATCGCGCGTGCCCGAAGCGGAATCGCGTGTAGATGAAGCCCAGGCGCGACTTGACGAAGCGATGATAAATCAAAACGCTTCCGCGAGGCTCAAGGAAGACGGGTTTGCCTCGACGACGCGGGTTGCGGCTGCGGATGCCGCGGTTGCGGCGGCGCAGGCGGGGGTCGTTTCGGCGCAATCAGGGTTGCGCGCCGCACGCTCCGGTATCGAAGCGGCGACTGCCGCCGTCGCCGTCGCCGAAGCGGAAATCGACCGCCTGACAATCAAGGCACCGTTCAGCGGCCTGCTGGAAAGCGACACCGCCGAGCTTGGCAGCCTGTTGCAACCGGGGGCGCTGTGCGGAACGGTCATCCAGCTGGATCCTGTGAAGCTGGTCGGATACGTGCCCGAAACCGAAGTGAACCGTGTAAAGGTCGGGGCACAGGCGGGCGCACGGCTGGCGGCGGGCGGCCAGCAGGTGCAGGGGCGCGTGACGTTCCTGTCGCGCTCCGCCGATCCGCAGACACGCACCTTTCTTGTCGAGATTGACGTGCCTAACGCTGATCTGGCGATCCGGGATGGGCAGACCGCCGAAATTCTGATCGCTTCCGAAGGTGCGGACGCGCATCTGATCCCGCAATCGGCTTTGACCCTGAACGACGAAGGCGCGCTTGGCGTGCGGATCATCGACCAGGACGCCGTGGTCGATTTCGTCGATGTCGACATCATCCGCGATACACCGCGCGGCGTATGGGTGACCGGCCTGCCGGAAGTTGCGGATGTGATCGTGATCGGTCAGGAATATGTCATTGAGGGCGTGACGGTCGCACCGACCTATCGGGAGCTGGGACAGTGAGCGGCATCGTCGATTGGGCGGCGGGCCGTGCACGCATGGTCATGGCCTTCATTCTGCTAAGTCTCGTCGTCGGGGGCTATGCCTATTCCACCCTGCCCAAAGAGGGCGAACCTGACATCGAAATCCCGGCGCTGTTCGTTTCTGTCCCCTTCCCCGGCATTTCAGCGGCAGACAGTGAAACCTTGCTCGTCAAGCCGATGGAAACCGAACTAGGCGACCTTGACGGGCTCAAAAAGATGTCCAGCACAGCGGCGGAAAACTATGCCGGCGTGGCACTGGAATTCGAATTCGGCTGGGACAAGACCAAGATCATGGCCGACGTGCGCGACGCCATGTCCACGGCGGAATCGAAATTTCCTGCGGGCTCCGACAAATATACGATCAACGAAATCAATTTTTCCGAGTTTCCCATCATCATCGTGAATCTTACCGGCCCGGTGCCGGAGCGCACGATGGCACGCTACGCCAAGGCGTTGCAGGATGATCTTGAAGCGCTCGACGCGGTGCTGGAAGCCGGCATCGCCGGCAACCGCGACGAGATGCTGGAGGTGCTGATCGACCCTCTGAAGCTTGAAGCATATGATGTCACCGCAGGCGAACTGATTCAGGTCGTACAGAACAACAACCAACTTATCGCGGCCGGAGAGATCGAGTCGGCGCAGGGTTCCTTTGCAATCAAGATCCCCTCCTCGTTCGACAAGCCGCGCGATATCTACAACCTGCCGGTCAAGACCAACGGCGACCGCGTCGTCACCTTGGGCGACCTCGCGCAGATCAACCTCACTTTCGAAGACCGCCTCGGCACCGCGCGTTTCAACGGTGAAAGCACGGTTGCCTTGCAGGTGGTCAAGCGCAAGGGTTTCAACCTGATCGATACCTCCGCGCTGGTCAAAGAGGTCGTGGCTGAAAAAGTTGCGAACTGGCCGGAGGGGCTTCGGACGGCTGTCCATGTAGGCACCTCCAACGATCAGAGCCGTATCGTCGACAGCATGGTTCAGCAGCTTCTGGGCTCCGTCTTTACCGCCGTGGCGCTGGTGATGATCGTGGTTCTGGCAGCGCTCGGCATCCGCGCAGCCTTGTTGGTAGGGTTTGCGATCCCCACGTCATTCCTGCTTTGCTTTGCGTTTCTGGCTCTGATGGGGATTTCGGTTTCCAACATCGTGATGTTCGGTCTGATCCTCGCGGTAGGGATGCTGGTGGACGGGGCGATCGTGGTGGTCGAATACGCAGATGCGCGCCAACAGGAAGGCGTGGGACCGATGCACGCCTATGTGCAAGCGGCCAAGCGTATGTTCTGGCCCATCATCAGCTCGACGGCGACGACGCTCTGCGCCTTCCTGCCGATGCTGTTCTGGCCGGGGGTGCCGGGCGAATTCATGGGCATGTTGCCGGTCACGCTGATCTTCGTGCTGTCGGCGTCGCTGGTCGTTGCGCTGATCTATCTGCCCGTGCTGGGCGGTGTGACGGGGCGGATGGAACGGTGGATGGCTGAAAACATGGACCGCATGGCGCGCTTGCCGTGGTATCTTCACCTTCTGATGTTCGCGGGTGCCGCGCTGATGCTGTTTCCCGGGTTTGCGTTGCTTGCACCGCCCGAACCGAATGCGCCTGGACTGGTATTCGGTTGGATCTCGGCGCAGTTCGCCGGGATGGACGGCATGGACGCCTGGGGCTCGGTGATCCCGACCTTCGCCATCGTCTTTGCACTGGTCGTTCTGGCTGCTGCCGTTCTGATGCTGGCGCTCGGTGGCTTCATGCTGGGGCTGCTGGCGCTTTTCGCACTTGTCACGCGGTTGGGGCGCTTTGGGCGCTGGACAATCTCGAAACTCTTTCGCTCCGAACCTACGAGGATCAACGCGGGTTACCGCCGATCACCCTTCGGGCATTTCATCGCATTCATTGCAGGTAACCCGTTGATGCCGCTGGTAACTCTCGGCACCGTTTTTGTCTTTGTCGGGGCGGTGTTCATCTGGTTCGGCAACAACTCGCGCGGCGTGGAATTCTTTGTCGAATCCGAACCCGAACAGGCGATCGTCTATGTTCTTGCGCGCGGCAACCTGAGCCTGGAGGAAAAAGATGCGCTCGTGAAGCAGGCCGAAGCCATCGTGCTAGAACATCCCGGCGTCTCCACTGCATTTGCCTTCGCTGGCGAAGGCGGGCTCGACAGCAACACAGGCGGCGCGCAGGCCCCAAAAGACATGATCGGGCAAATTCAGCTTGAGACGATCCCGTGGGAAGACCGCTCAGACCGACCCGATCTTGACGGCGATATCGTCCTCAGCGAACTGACCGAAAAGCTCGAACAGATCCCCGGCATCAGAATTGAAATCCTGGCGGCTGCGCGCGGACCCGCGTCGGCCAAACCCGTGCATCTGCGCCTCACCGCCGACCGTTTCGACGAACTGACAGAGGCGACAGCAACGGCGCGCGCTTATTTCGACACGTTCCCGGGCCTAACCCTGATCGAGGACACGCGCCCGCTGCCCGGCATCGACTGGCAGATCGACGTGGATGTTGAAAAGGCCGGCCAGTACGGGGCCGATGTCGCGACCGTGGGGGCAATGGTGCAACTTATCACGCGCGGTTTGCTGCTGGATACGATGCGTGTCGACACCTCCGACGAGGAAATCGATATCCGCGTGCGCCTGCCCCAGAGCGACCGGGTTCTCAGCACGCTGGACACGCTCAAGGTCCGCACGCGCGACGGGCTTATCCCTCTGAGCAATTTCATCAACCGCACGCCGGTCCCGAAGCTGGCCGAGATCAGCCGCGTGGAGCAAAAGCGCTACATGGATGTCAAGGCAGGTGTCGCCCCTGGCATGATGAAACTGGTGCGGACCGACCGCGCCGATGGCCGGGATGTGGACACAACCCTTGCCGCGCTGCGCCCTGCGGCGGCGGATGCCGACCTGACCACACCCGACGGAACCACCCTCAAGATCACCCAGCGAACCGATGCTGCGCGCGGCATGAACCTAGTTGCGGATTTCGAGGCGGGCAACCTGAGGCTGATGCCGATCAATGCCAATGAGCGAATCGAAGAGATCACCAAATGGCTCGAGACAAAGCCGCTGGGTGATGACATCGGCTTTGAATGGACCGGGGATCAAGAAGATCAGGCCGAAAGCCAGGCATTCCTCGGCTCCGCCTTTACGGCCGCGCTGGGTCTGATGTTCATTATCCTGCTGGCGCAATTCAACAGCGTCTACAACGCCGTTCTGGTGCTGCTGGCCGTGGTCCTGTCGACCACCGGCGTGCTGATCGGCATGATCGTGATGGATCAGACCTTCTCGATCATCATGACCGGCACCGGAATCGTGGCGCTGGCAGGAATCGTGGTGAACAACAATATCATCCTGATCGACACCTATCAGGAATTCGCGCAGTACATGCCGCGGATAGAGGCGATCATCAGGACCGCACAGGCACGAATTCGGCCCGTGCTGCTGACGACAATCACCACGATGGCAGGTCTTGCACCGATGATGTTCGGCCTGTCGCTAGATTTTGCGAATGGCAGTTACTCTTTCGACAGTCCCACTGCGCTGTGGTGGAAACAGCTGGCAACGGCCGTGGTGTTCGGATTGGGAATCGCCACGGTCCTGACCTTGGTGGTAACGCCGTCGCTCTTGGCAATACGCGTCTGGGCCACGACCTACATCCGCTGGGTTGCCCGCCTGCTGGCGCGCATGGCGATGGGCCGGGCCAGCCGCGCAGCGCGCGACTGGTCTCTGCAACGCGATGCCCGTCGCATGGGGTCAGAGGAAATCATCTGGACCGACACCACTCCGCCACCGAACGCCCTGACCGAACTCAAGGCGGCGGAATAACGCGCCTCACCGCAACGTGAGAGCGCCACCACTGGTTATCGACGCGCCGACTGCTAAGCTCACGATGCTATATCAATCACAGGAGAGCGTCATGGCCCGGAACTTAACCGCTACTTTCATGGCCGCAACGGTCGGTCTTGTGCTTGCGGCAGACGGTGCCGCCGCGCAAATGATCGAAAAGATCAGCCCCCATCCTGTATCCGTGACGATCGACAGGCTACAAACAGCGGTCGAGGGCGCGGGGGCCACAGTGTTCGCGCGGGTGGACCATGCCAAAGGTGCAGCGGATGTCGATCTCGAGCTACGCCCGACTGAAGTGCTGATCTTCGGTAATCCAAAGCTTGGCACACCCGCAATGCAAGACGCGCAAACCATCGGGCTTGATCTGCCGCTGCGGGTCCTCGCCTATGCAGATGAACAAGGTGCTGTGCGTGTTCTCTATCACGACCCGGAAAATCTGGCGGAAATGCATGGCGCTTCCGAGGATGCCGCTTATCTTCAGAAAATCACCACTGCTCTTGATAATCTGACGAACAAGGCAATCGCCGAAGACTGACCCCGTTTCATTGTTCTAAAAATATCCAAAAGCCCGGCCAGCGAGGCCCGCGTCGTGGTCTTAGGCGTCACGGCCCTCGCCAAGCGCCCGTACCGCGTCGCCCAAATTAGCCCACCAATCCGCGTAGCTTGAGTTTTCCGGGTGACGCCCGCCCTCGTCCGGGCTGCCGTCCTCCCACCAGACCGGGCCGCGTTCACCTAGCTTTCGTTTTGCCGCATCGACCTCCGCGCGCGCCAGCTTCTCGGCATCCGCGGTTTGGGCATTCATCACCGCGCGTCGCGCCTGCATCAGCGCCTTGATCGCCGCGCGCCGGTCAGAATCGTCAAGCTGCGGGTCGGTGCAGCGCCACAGCCGCTCTTTGGACACGAAATAGCGCCCGTCGGGCGTGACGGGATAGTTCTTGCGGCTCACTCCTCGGACTGCTGGCGTTGCCACAGCTGGGCGTAGCGACCGTCGGCGGCAAGCAGCGCGTCATGCGTTCCTTGTTCCACCACGCGGCCTGCTTCCAGCACCACGATCCTGTCAGCCTCGGCAACGGTACTGAGGCGGTGCGCGATGGTCAGCACCGTACGTCCCTCACCCGCGCGGCGCAGCGCATCCTGAATTTCGTGCTCCGTTTCACTGTCGAGCGCGCTGGTCGCCTCGTCGAGCAACAGGATCGGCGGGTTCTTCAGCAGCGTGCGCGCGATGCCCACGCGCTGCTTTTCGCCACCGGACAGCTTCAGACCCCGCTCGCCCACAGGGGTCTCGTACCCCTCCGGTAGTTCCTTGATGAAATCGTGGATCTGTGCTGCACGCGCAGCCGCCTCGATGTCATCCTGCGTCGCTCCATCGCGCCCATAGGCAATGTTGTAACGGATGGTATCATTGAAAAGCACCGTATCCTGCGGCACCACGCCGATGGCGTCATGCAGGCTGTGCTGCGTCACATCGCGCACGTCCTGCCCGTCGATCTTAAGTGCACCGCCCTGCACATCGTAAAACCGGAACAGCAGCCGTCCGATGGTGGATTTGCCCGACCCCGTCGAGCCGACGATGGCCACCGTCTCGCCGGGTTCCGCGACCAGCGAAACACCCTTGAGGATCTGGCGGTCAGGATCATAGCCGAACTGCACGTCCTCCAGCACGATCCGCCCGCCTTTGACCACCAGCGGCAATGCGTCGGGTTTGTCGGTGATCTCTGCTGGTTGCTCCAGCAGATCGAACATCTGGCCCATATCGACAAGGGCCTGCCGGATTTCGCGGTAGACGGTTCCGAGAAAGTTCAGCGGCACGGTGATCTGCACCATATAGGCATTCACCATGACAAAATCGCCGACGGTCAGCGTTCCGTTCTGCACGCCGATAGCGGCCATGACCATGACCCCGATCAGCCCGCAGGTTATGATCAGCGACTGGCCGAAATTGAGGAAAGCGAGCGAATAATTCGTCTTGATCGCCGCTTCTTCATAGCCCGCCATAGCGGTGTCGTAGCGACCGGCCTCGCGTCCCTCCGCCCCGAAATACTTGACCGTTTCGTAGTTGAGCAGGCTGTCGATGGCTTTTTGATTGGCGTCCGTGTCCTGATCGTTCATCTGCCGCCGCAGCTTCACACGCCATTCGGTGATCGCGAAGGTAAACCAGACATAGAGCGCGATCGTCACCGCGACGACAACGAGATACCAGATGTCGAAAAGGATCGTCAGAATGATCCCGATCAGCAGCAGTTCCAGAATCAACGGACCAATCGAAAAAAGCAGGAAGCGCAGCAGAAATTCGACGCCCTTGACGCCGCGCTCGATGATGCGTGACAGCCCGCCGGTCTTGCGGGTGATGTGATAGCGCATGGACAGGCGGTGAATGTGCTGGAACGTCTCGAGCGCCAGCATGCGCAGGGCGCGCTGCGCCACGCGGGCAAAGATCGCGTCACGCAGTTGTTGGAACCCCACGTTCATCAGCCGCGCAACGCCATAGGCAATCGTCAGGGCGATGGCCCCCAGCGCCAGCATAGGCGCGCCCTCGCCCGCCAGCGCATCGACCGCATCACGGTAGAACAGCGGTGTGGCGACCGACACCAGTTTGGACACGACCAGCGCGACCATCGCCCAGATCACCCGGCGGCGAACCCATGCCATGTCACGGGGCCACAGATAGGGCGCGACCTTGCGCAACACCCGGATGCTCGACTGCCGCTCGGCGGCGGCGGCGATTTCTTCTTCGGTCATCGGAGGCTTGTCTGCCGCATTTTGTGCGGTTTCGGCAGCGTCGGGCTTGGAAGTCATCAAAAAGGTCCTGCTTGGCGTCGCCTCTTACATAGTCCCCGCGCGGGGCAGTTGCCAGCAGCAGTCAATCAGGCAGCGAAAACACCTGGCCGGGATAGATCAGGTCGGGGTCGCGGATGGCATCGTTGTTCGCCTCGAACACCTTGACGTAGAGCAGTCCGTCCCCATACCGGTCGCGCGCGATCGCCCAAAGGGTCGCGCCCTTTTGCACGGTGATCGCGCTGATCTTGCCGGAGGCCACGCTTGCCGCTTCAGCCAACACCTCGGCGCTTTCGCGTTGAAACGGCGTCTCGACCCGGCTGCTGACGGTGCCATCGGCTTTGACCTCGTCTACACGCAAAGTGTAGACGCCTTCATCCACATCCGGCAGATCACCACGCCACCTGCCTTGCGCGTCCACCGGCAGCGTCACGACAGATTTATTGTCGAGATACACCCGCACTTCGGTCGCCTGGCCCTGCGCCCGGCCCGAAAGCTGGACCTCGCCGCCGTCGGAATAGCCAATCGTGTCGATGGCCACATTGGTCGTCACGCGAGGCGATGAAGGCTGCAAAAGAGTCACACCCTGAGCGTCTGATTTCAGGATCGCGACCTGCGCAGGCTCTGAGGGTACCGCAGGAGGCGAAGGTTTCGTAACCGAATCCGACGCCGTTGCGGGCATTGCGCCAGGCATCTCGGGCTGTGGCGCGGATGGCGCGCTGATTGCCACCGCATCCTGCGTTGTCCCCATCAAAGGGTCCATATCGGTCGAGGTAGTGCCGGATTGTTCCGACGTTTCAGTACTGGTAGCGCGCGCGCCGCCGTCTGCTTGCTGCGCAATTTGTGCAACTTGCGGCTCGGACGGCGGGGCCAGCGGTGCCGGTGCAACGGGCGCGAGTATAATTTCCTCATCAGAGGTCACGTCCACCCCGTCCGCTTGCGCGATCAGCGTCATGACCTGCGCCGCATCGCTGCCCGGCACGTTGGACACTATGGCAAAACCGCCGCCCGCGTCCACTTCGGCGCTGCCCACTTCATTTCCGTCGACGCGCACGGACACTGTGCTGCCCGGCTTTGCACGGCCTGCGATCACCGTGGTTCCGTCCGCTTCGCGCCGGATCTCGTCAAATCTTGGGGCTTCGGGCACCGGTGCCGCGGCTTCATCGACCGTGGTCTCGGGGCGGGAAACTTCGGCGGGGGCCGATGCCGGTTCGGTGACGGTAAAAGTGCCGATCCCGGTGTCACGCAGAAAAACCCACGCGCCGCCGGCTAGCGCCAGCACGAAAAACACCACGGCCGCTATCAGCCCGATATATCCGCTTTGCTCATTGGTCATGTGCAGCTATCCCCACGCCAGCGCCGCCGCGCCGCGTTATTGAGCCTTTGTAGCAAGCACGCTATCAGCGGTCAAAATGCACGCGCATCGTCGGTGCCGAATTATGCTGGGGATGATACCATGAATACCATATCCGTCTGTGTCTTTTGTGGCTCGCGCGCTGGGGATGATCCGGCCTTCAGTCGCGACGCGGAAGCGCTCGGGGAAGGCATGGCAAAGGCCGGCTGGCGGCTGGTCTATGGCGCGGGCGATGTCGGCCTCATGGGTACCGCCGCCCGGTCAGCCCAGAAGGCGGGTGGCGACACCTTCGGCGTCATCCCCGCCCATCTGGTCGCGTGGGAAGTCGGCAAGACCGACCTGACCCGCTATGTCGTCACCGAGACGATGCACGAGCGCAAGAAGGTCATGTTCATGAACTGCAACGCCGTCGCGCTGTTGCCCGGCGGTGCGGGGTCGCTGGATGAGCTGTTCGAGGTGCTGACATGGCGTCAGCTTGGGCTGCATAAAAAGCCAGTAATTATCGTGAATACAAATGGTTACTGGGATCCTTTGATGCAGATGCTCAAGCACGTGGTCTCACATGGGTTCGCGGATGCCTCACTGCTGGACTATGTGACCGAAGTCCCTAGTGCAGAGGCCGCGATTGAGGTCCTGCGCGCGTGTTTCTCGGCAAGCAGCGAAGACACGGAATAGAGCGCCACAGCGGTCCAGATCAACGCGAACGCCGCCTTGTGCCAAGGACTGAACGGTTCCGCGAAGACCACGACCGCGCAGGCGAACTGCAATGTCGGATTGATATATTGCAAGACGCCCACGCTCGCCATGGCCAAGCGCCGGGCGGCAAGACTGAACAGGATCAGCGGCGTTGCGGTAAGCGGACCGGCGCAGATCAGGAGCAGCGTATCGCGCACCGAGGTACCAAAGGCACCCTGCCCGCTGTTGTGAGTTTGCAACAGAACCAGCAACGCCAGCGGCGTCAGAATCGCTATCTCCGCAGTCACGGACACCACAGGCCCAAGGTCCAACCCTTTCTTGATAAGGCCATAGAGGCCAAAAGTGATCGCAAGCGAAAGGGCCAGCCACGGCGCGGTTCCAAGCCCGTAGGTCAATACGGCAACGCCCGACGCGGCGATCAGAACCGCGATTGCCTGGGTCATGCGCAAGCGCTCATTGTGAAAGAGCCACCCAAGCAGAACTGCGACAAGCGGAAAGATATAGTACCCGAGCGAGGCTTCGGTGG
>JAGXFI010000135.1 GCA_024637305.1 Sulfitobacter sp. | reverse complement strand
CCGCTTGACCGTGCGCGGGGCCTCGTCATCGTCATCGTCCAGACGCAACCTCGGGTGCGGTTCGCGGAACAACAACACCGCGCCGCGCCCTTCGGCCGCGATGATGCCCATTGCGCGGGGCAATTCGTCCGGCGCGCCGCGGCCAAGGCCCAGCACGTCCTCCAGCGCATTGAGCGCATGGGTGCGCACCAGCACAGGCTTACCATCCGCGATGTTGCCCTTTGACAGCACCACATGATCCGTTCCGGTAATCTGATCTGCGAAAACCCGCATCCGCCAGTCGCCCCCATAGGCTGACACGACCTCGCGGTCCTCGCGCAGGTTGAGCATGTTGTCATGCTTGTGGCGATACGCGATCAGATCGCTGATCGTGCCGATCTTGAGCCCGTGTTCGCTCGCGAATGTCACGAGGTCAGGCAGCCGCGCCATGGTGCCGTCTTCCTTCATGATCTCGCAGATCACGCCAGCAGGGGTCAGCCCCGCCAGCCGCGCGATATCCACAGCCGCTTCTGTATGACCCGCGCGCACCAGCACGCCGCCATCACGTGCGCGCAACGGAAAGACATGGCCCGGCGTGGCGATATCCGCAGGCCCCGCCTGGGACGAGATCGCCGTGCCGATGGTCAGCGCGCGGTCGCGCGCAGAAATACCGGTACTCACGCCCTCGCGCGCCTCGATGCTGACGGTGAACGCCGTCTCATGCCGTGAGGAATTGTTGACCGCCATCATCGGCAGGCCCAGGTGATCGATCCGGTCAGAGGTCATCGGCAAACAAATCAGGCCGCGCCCGTGAATGGCCATGAAATTCACTGCAGCCGCATCCGCAAAATCCGCGGCAATGACCAGATCGCCCTCGTTCTCGCGGTCCTCGTGGTCGACCAGCACGAACATCGCGCCCTGGCGCGCCGCCTCGATGATCTCTTCGATTGGCGCTATTGCGTCTTTCAGCGAAATTTCGGTCGGTCCGGGTTTTTCAAAAGTCATCAGCGCATATATCCTTGGCAGGTTTTCTGGGACATAATCCTAACCCGGCCAAAGTGCCAGCCCCTGACCGTCCGGCAGCCCCCGCGCTGCGGACATCTCCAAGCGACCGTCTCTGCAAACATCCGAACCGCTTCAGGACGCCTCAGCCAGTCGCGCGACATAGCGCGCAAGCGTGTCGATCTCGAGGTTGACCCTATCCCCAACGGCGACATCGCCCCAGGTGGTCGCAATTTTCGTATGCGGGATGAAATTGATGCCGAAGTCGCAACCGTTGACCTCGTTCACCGTAAGCGAGGTGCCATTGAGCGCCACGGACCCTTTGGGTGCGACAAAACGCGCCAGCGCTTGCGGCGCGCGCAAAGTGACGCGGGTGCTGTCGCCTTCGTCCGCCATCGCGATCACTTCTGCCACACCGTCGACGTGACCCGAAACGATATGACCGCCCAATTCGTCCCCGACTTTCAACGCGCGCTCCAGATTTACACGCCTGCCCACTGTCCAGGTGCCCAGGTTAGTCTTGGCCACGGTCTCCGCGCTGACCTGCACTTCGTACCAGTCCGGCCCAAGATCGACGACCGTCAGACAAACCCCGTCGCTGGCGATGGATGCTCCCATGTCGATACTTGACGTATCATAGCCACAGCCGATCCGCGCGCGCAGGTCGCCTTGCTGCGTGAGCTTGGTAATGGTGCCGATATCGGTAATTATGCCTGTGAACATGCCTGACCCCTCGTGCCCGTGATGCCCCAGACCTATATCCCGCCCCGTATCAAGACAAGCAGCAGAGGTTCGCCGGTCATAATTTAGTCAGCTTTTGATGCTATCGCCCGCAGGGCAGATTTGACGAAGGAAAATGGATGTCGGCTCCGGCCCCGGATGAAAGGGTGTTTCTGTTCCTTCAGGGACCGCACGGGCCGTTCTTCAATCGCCTTGGCCGGATGCTGCGCACCACCGGCGCGCAGGTCTGGCGTGTGGGGTTCAACGCTGGCGACCGCGCCTTCTGGTCCCATTCGCGCAGCTATATTCCCTACCGCGACACGCTCGATGCGTGGCCGGACACATTTGCCACGCTTTGTGACGAAAAGGGGGTCACCGACATCGTCCTTTATGGCGACACAAGACCCATCCATGCCACTGCGGTCGATGCGGCGCGCGCGCGCGGCATCACCGTTCACGTATTCGAAGAAGGGTACATGCGCCCATATTGGGTCACCTACGAACGCGATGGGTCAAACGGCCACTCGCGCCTGATGGACATGAGCATCGCGCAGATGCAGGCCGCGCTGGCCAAGTCCGATATGGAAGCCCCCCTGCCCCCCGGCCATTGGGGCGATATGCGCCAGCATGTATTTTACGGTGCGCTCTACCACTGGTTCGTGATGTTCCGGAACGGCAAATACCGCAATTTCCGCGCCCACCGAGACGTCCCTGTTACTCGGGAATTCAAGCTTTACCTCAGACGGCTGCTATTGATGCCTCTTCAGTCGGTCGAGCGGCAGATCGCCACGATGCGCGTCCGCCTAGGCGGCTTTCCCTATCATCTGGCGCTGCTGCAGCTCGAACACGACAGCGCGTTCCGGATGCATTCCCCGTTTGCCAACATGACGGAGTTTCTTGAACTCGTGGTCGACGGATTTGCCGCAGGCGCGCCCGCGCATCATCATCTCGTCGTCAAAGCACATCCGCTGGAGGATGGCCGCGTGCCGGTCCGCCGGGCCTTGCGCCGGTTTGCCCGTGCGCGCGGCATCGCGCACCGCGTGCACTACGTCCGTGGCGGCAAGCTGGCGCAGCTGCTGAGCGATGCGCGCACGGCCGTGACCGTGAATTCGACTGCCGGCCAGCAGGTTCTGTGGCGCGGTATTCCGCTGAAGGTATTCGGGCGCGCGGTCTATGCCCAACCGGAATTCGTTTCTGAACAGCCCCTGCCGGATTTCTTTGCCGCAGCAAGCCGCCCCGATAACCGCGCCTATAAGGATTATCGCCGCTATTTGCTGGAAACTTCACAAATTCCGGGCGGATTTTATTCTGCCCGTGGACGGCGGCAACTGCTGCGGCAGGTGGTTGACATGATGCTGTCCCCCGATGACCCCTACGACGCATTTGAGCGTGGCACCGCGGCTCCACGGCAACAGTTGCGCATCGTCACCTGAGCGAAATCCGCTAAAGCAATGGATTTTTGCCTGCGACCTGTCTATCTTCAACCCAAATACGTCGAAAAACGGCGATTTGAGGCAGTTTCGAATAGGTCGAGGAGACCGGGCAGTGAAATCCGTATCAATCCGGTGGGCGCGTCCCATCGCCGTCGTGGTCGCATGCGCTCTTGTGGCATCATGCGGGCTTCCGCAGGTCGGCCCGAATAAAAAGCAGATATTCTCTGGCTCCGTGCAGCGCGAAGGCGATGCTTTCGTTGTCGCCGTCAATGACCGGGTAACGCGCGCCACCGCCGTGACTGAAGCGTTGGGTTTTTCAGCCGCATTCCAGAATGCCGGGCAGATCGGGTCCGACACGATCCGTGCAGGTGATGTGCTGGGGTTGACGATCTGGGAAAACGTCGATGATGGCCTGCTGTCCGGCGAAGCCGCGAATTCCACCATTCTCGAAGAGGTTCAGGTCGACGGCGACGGATTCATCTTCGTTCCATACGCTGGCCGGATCAAGGCGTCCGGCAACTCTCCCGAAGCGATCCGCCGTATTATCACCGGCAAACTGGCGGAACAAACGCCTGATCCGCAGGTACAGGTACGTCGCATAGCCGGTGACGGAGCCACTGTATCGCTGGTCGGTGCCGTGGGTGGTCAAGGCGTCTATCCTATCGAACGGCCCACCCGCTCGCTTGCGACGATGCTGGCACGTGCAGGCGGTGTGACGATTGAACCGGAAATTGCACAGATTACCGTCATTCGGGGCACGTCACGCGGTAAGATCTGGTTCCAGGATCTCTTCAACAACCCTGAACTCGACATCGCCCTGCGAGGCGGCGACCAGATTCTGGTCGAACAGGATACGCGGTCTTTCACGGCACTCGGAGCGACCGGCGCGCAAGCGCGCGTGGATTTCGAATCGCAAAACCTTTCCGCGCTCGAAGCAATCGCCCAGGTCGGCGGGCTGTTGGCAAGCTCGTCCGATCCGACCGGCGTCTTTGTTCTGCGCAACGAACCAGAATCGATTGCACATCAGGTCCTTGGCCGCGCTGATCTTATCGGGGCGCAGCGCATGATCTATGTGCTGGACCTGACACAGCCCAACGGCATGTTCATGGCGCGAGATTTCGTGATCCGCGACGGCGATACGCTCTATGTCACCGAAGCCCCGTTCACCCAGTGGAACAAGGTCATCTCGGCCATTACTGGCACGGCAGCTTCCGCCGGATCGCTCTCGACCATCGGCTCTGGCGGATAGGTTCCGTGGGCCTCGGGCCTGAGATATATGATGCACCCGCCGCCGGACATGAAAAGGATCGGCGGCTTTTTGTCTATAACGGCGGGTTTCTGACACAACGCCGGTTGCGGCGGATCCTGACGCTTTCGGGGTATGCGTTACGCCTTGGCGTTCCCAAACACGGGGATGCCGTAGCAGTCTGGGGGGCCTCGCCCACAGCGCATCGCGGACGGCGCGCCGCAGCAAAGCACGCTGTCCCTGTCGTCACGGTCGAAGACGCGTTTCTCCGGTCGCTGCATCCGGGACGTGCAGGCGAGCCACCGCTGGGGTTGTTGATCGACCATCGCGGGGCGCATTTCGATCCTGCGCAGGCATCCGATCTGGAAACGTTGCTGGCCGAGCATCCGCTGGACGACGCCGCCCTTCTGGGCCGTGCGCGCGCCTGCATTGAACGGATGAAAGAAGCGCATCTGACAAAATACGCGGCCGTCCTGCCCGATGCTCCGCTGCCGCCGCCGGGGTATGTGGTGGTGATCGACCAGACCCGCGACGATGCGTCCGTTGCGGCCTCCGGTGCCGACCGTGGGCGGTTCCTTGAAATGCTGACCTATGCGCGGCAGGAACACCCCAGGGCGCGCATCCTGATCAAGACGCATCCCGAGACCGCGCAGGGTTTCCGCAACGGTCATTTCGACCTAGCCGATTGCGCCGGTCAGGTGTCGCTCTTTGATGCTCCGGTCAGTCCCTGGGCGCTGCTGGAAGGGGCCATTGCGGTTTATACCGTGTCGTCGGGGATGGGATTCGAGGCGATCTTGATGGGGCACAAGCCGCGGCTGTTCGGACAACCATTCTACGCCGGTTGGGGGTTAAGTGACGATCAATTCGAGATACAGCGCCGCCAGCGCAGCCTGACCCGTGTTCAACTTTTTGCCGCAGCGATGATCCTTTATCCACGCTGGTACGACCCCTTCCGCGACCGCCTGTGTCCGCTGGAAACCGCCATCGACACGCTGGAGACTACCGCCCGAAGCTGGCGCGAAGACCGACTGGGCTGGGTCGCGTCCGGCATGGCAATGTGGAAACGCGGAGCCTTGCAAAGGTTTTTCGGTCGCCATCGCCCGATGATTTTTGCCCAGGATCCGGCGCGCGCACGTGCGGCCGACAAGCCTTGGATGGTTTGGGCGGGAAAGGCTGCCATTGGCCATGCCGACGCCGCGAGAGTTGAGGACGGTTTCCTGCGGTCCCGCGGTCTGGGCGCAAATCTGGTCGCGCCATTGTCGCTCGTCGTCGACGATCTTGGGATATATTATGATCCACAGCGCCCTTCCCGGCTTGAGAAATGGATCGAAAATCGCGAAACCCTGCGCCCCGATCAACGCCTTAGAGCTGAAAAGCTGATCAGCAGGATCAAGGGTGCGGGCCTGAGCAAATACAACCTGAGCGGCTCAGAGATCGGCGAACTGCCGAAAGGCCATCGCATCCTGGTGCCGGGACAGGTGGCCGACGATGCGTCGATCCGGACCGGAACGAATGCAGTCGCCGACAATCTTGCCCTGCTGCAGGCCACACGCCACGCGAACCCCAATGCCGTGATCATCTACAAACCACACCCCGATGTCGAAGCGGGCCTGCGGGATGGAGCGATTGACGCGGGCGGTTTGACCGATGTGGTGTTGCATCAAACCGATCCCGTTGCCCTGCTGGAGCATGTCGACGAGGTCTGGACCATGACCTCTTTGCTGGGTTTCGAGGCGCTGTTGCGCGGGGTCAAGGTGACCACGCTGGGCACGCCATTCTACGCGGGATGGGGCCTGACCCGCGACTTGGCCGATGTGCCTCCCCGCCGCCGGGCCGAGCCAACGCTTGAAGGATTGGTTCATGCCGCCCTGATCGACTATCCGCGCTATCTGGATCCCAAAACCGGTCTGCCCTGCCCTGTCGAAGTCATAGTCGACCGGTTGGCGAGTGGCGATATTCCGCGTTCAGCCTTTGCGAACCGGATATTGTCCAAGATGCAGGGCCTCTTCGCCAGCCAAAGCCATCTGTGGCGGCGCTGAAGGCTCAGCTTCGCGCCCAGACATGCATCAGGTCAGGGCCAACCGGCTGGTTGCGGACAAGGCAGTAGCGCGGCGCGCGGCTCAATGCGTCGAGCCCCATCGCGCCGATTGCCGGCAATCCTTCCGCACCGATGACGATACCGGCCGAAAATCCGATCAATTGATCGACAAGGTCGGCTTGGATCAGTGATGACGCCAGCGCCGAGCCGCCTTCGCAGAATATCCGTGTGAGACCAAGTGCTGCCAGTTTGCGCAATGCATCGTGGATGTCGATCTGTCCCGCCGCGACGTTGCAGGGCACTAACGTCGCCCCGAGGTCGGACCATGTCTGATGCAACAGCCGATCGGCGTCAGCGCCATGGCACAGGATCAGCGGGCGCTCCGCAGCGGTCCGCGCAAGATTGCCCGTCAGTGGCAGGTCGAGACGCCGCGACAACACGATGCGCGTCGGCTGACGGTCGACCCCCAGATCCCGCACGGTCAAGGACGGGTTGTCATGCCGCGCGGTGCCACCACCGACCATCACGGCATCATGGCGCGCCCGCATCGCATGGACCGCGCGCCGCGCGGGCGCGCCGGTGATCCATTGGCTTTCGCCCGTCGCTGTCGCAATGCGGCCATCAAGGCTGCTGGCCAGCTTCAACGTGATCATTGGACGTCCCAGATCGGTGCAGGCGATGAAACCGGCGTGATCGGTGCGCGCAGTTTCCTCGAGTATGCCCGTGTCGACCTTGACCCCCGCAGCACGCAGCATTGCGATGCCGCGTCCGTCAACCCGTGGATCGCTGTCACCGATGGCGATCACCACGCGCGCTACCTGCGCACCAATCAGTGCCTGCGCACAGGGTGGCGTCTGACCTTGGTGGGCGCAGGGCTCAAGCGTGACGAATACCTCAGCGCCGCGCGCAGCAGCGCCGGCCTGAGCCAATGCCTGCGTTTCCGCATGGGGCCGGCCACCCGCAGCCGTCCAGCCCCGCCCGACGATGCGGCCGCTCTTTACGACCACACAACCGACCGCAGGGTTCGGCCAGACATTGCCCTGCCCGCGTCGGCCCAACGACAAGGCCAACGCCATGTAGCGGGTGTCGCTCACTCCTCCGGGGAGCCTTCGGGCCGAAGCTCTGCCACGAATTTATCGAAGTCATCCGCCGCCTGGAAGTTCTTGTAAACGCTTGCGAAACGCACATATGCAACGGTGTCGATGCGGGCCAGCGCCTCCATCACGATCTCTCCGATCTGTTTGGAACCGATATCAGTCTCGCCCATCGACTCGAGCCGTCGCACGATACCCGAAATCATCTGGTCGATACGCTCCGGGTCGATGGGGCGCTTTTGCATCGAAATGCGGATTGACCGTTCCAGCTTGCCGCGGTCGAAATCTTCGCGTTTGCCGGAGGACTTGATGACCACCAGATCGCGCAGCTGCACACGTTCATACGTAGTGAAGCGCCCGCCGCATGCGGGGCAGAACCGGCGCCTGCGGATGGAGACGTGATCCTCCGCCGGACGGCTGTCTTTGACTTGTGTATCTATGTTTCCGCAAAACGGGCAGCGCATTGGCCGTTCCCCTCTATCTGTCTCTTGTGCCTCTGTTGTGGGGATTACCTCCCACTTATCCACACTTATAGGCCACGTCATAGGTTTTGGGTAGACCAGAAATCTACCCCCATATGTTGGGTGCAACCATTGGCAAAGCTGTCGCGTTGAGGCAGGACATTGAACACGCAAAGGAGATTTTCATGACCAAAACGCTTTTCATTACGGGTGCTTCCAGCGGGATCGGATCTGCCACTGCCAAGGCCGCTGCGGCTGCGGGCTGGAATGTGGGGCTGTTTGCAAGGTCCGAGGACAAGCTGCGCAAACTTGCTGACGACATCGGAGACAAGGCGCTGGTCCTCGTCGGCGATGCAACGGACTACGAGGCACAAAAACAAGCGCTGGCCAAGCTGGCTGACCACTTTGGCAGCGTTGACGCCGCATTTGCGAATGCGGGGCGCGGCACGGAAAAGGCCGGCACCGAAAATGGCGATCCGCAGGACTGGAAAGAGATGGTTGATCTCAACATCATGGGCGCGCTTTATACGGCGCATGCCGCCATGCCCCACCTGCGCAAAGTCAAAGGGCATTACGTGGTCACGGGATCGGCGGCCGGACGGCGGCACATTCAGGGGTCGATCTATGGTGCCACGAAATGGTTCATCCACGGCTTTGCCGGCAACCTTGCGGACGAAATGGCGGAATGGGGCGGTCGGTGCATGGTGGTGGCACCGGGGATGGTGGACACGGAATTCTTCACCGAGGCCAAGCCCGACAAACTCAAACCCGAGGACGTGGCCGAGGCTGTCGTTTATGCGCTGAACGCGCCTGAACGATCCAGCATCCGAGAGGTTTATCTGATGCCCACCGGCTAGGGTGCAAAATGCGCGGCGATCCGTCTGCTGTGCGGGGCCGTGCGATGCTCGAAAACATATAGGCCCTGCCATGTGCCCAGCATCATTGCCCCTTTGGCAACCGGAACCGACAGGCTGACCGGTAACATCGCAGCCTTGATATGGGCTGGCATGTCGTCGGGTCCTTCGGTCGTATGCCTGAGATACCCCATCGACGGATCATCCGCCTGCGGTACCAGCCGGGAAAAATAGGCCTTCAGGTCCGTGCAGACATCCGGGTCGGCGTTTTCCTGCACCAGCAGCGAAGCGGACGTGTGCCGGATAAACAACGTAAGCAGGCCATCGCCGCACCCGCCGAGCCATTCGGCAACGTCGTGCGTAAATTCATAGAGGCCCGGTCCACTGGTGCGGACAATGAATTCATGGGTCATCCCGGTCACTTGGTCAATCGGGTGAAGGCATCGCGGCAAAAACGCCGGGCCTGCGCGGACTTGAGCATCGCGCCCGGCTCTTCGACTGTCACTGTCAGACCGCGCGCACCCACCCCCCTGCCACTCTGTACCGCAAAGCCGTTGTCAGTCGGAACAACATCAACACGGTTCTCTGCGCGAAAGGTCTGAGCGCCGAGGGGGGACGCGAACAGGAAGGTCAATAATATCGTTTTCAAATAGCGGATGCGTTTTATCCTGTGGTCAGAATTTATCAAAAATATCAAGAAGGTGGTCTATGCAAAACTGATGGGCGTGATTGACAGGCAGCCCCATCCCCACCTGATCGGTGGATAATGACACGGACTGGAACGGTGGACGCGACAGCACGTCGGGATCGGTGGTAAAGATCACGCTCTTGCGGCGCGCACCGCTGACCGACGGGCCACGACCACGGCTGATGTACACCCGTTCGGCCCCCGGCACACCCAGCCGATCCCGGGCAAAATCAGCGGCAGCACACCAGATGCCTCGTGGGCCCTCGCCGCGCGCCTCGATAACTTCGAACTGACCGCCGTTCAGGGGAACCACCTCAAGCCTGTTCTCTGCGGTAAAACTTTGCGCGCCTGCCATTGCGGGTAACGCCGCAAAAGCGATGGCTAGTAAATGTCTGCGCATACTGCACTCCTGCATCTTGTTGCAGGTAAGTTAGCCCCGTTTCCAAGGACGTCAAAATCAAAGCTGAGTGATGAGGTTTCTCTCACCGGATCGACGTACGTCCAAGACGCGCGACTTGGGCGGCAAAACAAATCATGTTTCGTCATATCCGACCAGAAAATGCGCAACCAAGAGGTGCGCAGTCAGGTCGGCGGTCCCGCTTTGACCACCGACCGATGCCATTAAATAAGCCCTATTGATCCAGGAACGACCGCAGCTTGCGCGAGCGGGATGGATGTTTGAGCTTGCGCAGCGCTTTCGCCTCGATCTGGCGGATACGCTCTCGGGTCACGCTGAATTGCTGACCGACCTCTTCGAGGGTGTGGTCGGTGTTCATCCCGATGCCGAAGCGCATACGCAAAACACGTTCTTCGCGCGGGGTAAGCGATGCCAGAACCCGCGTCGTCGTTTCCTTGAGGTTCTCCTGAATGGCGCTGTCCAACGGCAGCACGGCATTCTTGTCCTCGATGAAATCGCCCAGCTGGCTGTCTTCTTCGTCGCCGATTGGCGTTTCCAGCGAAATCGGCTCCTTGGCGATCTTCATCACCTTGCGGACTTTTTCGAGTGGCATCTGCAGTTTTTCCGCCAACTCTTCCGGTGTCGGCTCGCGTCCGATCTCGTGCAGCATCTGGCGACCGGTCCGGACCAGTTTGTTGATCGTCTCGATCATATGCACGGGAATACGGATGGTGCGCGCCTGATCCGCGATGGAGCGGGTGATCGCCTGACGGATCCACCATGTCGCGTAGGTGGAAAACTTGTAGCCCCTGCGGTATTCGAACTTGTCGACAGCCTTCATCAGGCCAATGTTGCCTTCCTGAATGAGATCAAGGAACTGCAGACCGCGGTTCGTGTATTTTTTCGCGATGGAAATAACCAGACGCAGGTTCGCTTCGACCATTTCCTTCTTGGCCTGACGGGCCTCTTTTTCACCCTTCTGAACCTGCTGCACGATGCGGCGGAATTCTGAAATGTCGAGACCGACATATTGTCCGACTTGCGCCATATCGGTGCGCAGCTCGTCAACCTTGTCCGATGAGCGTTCGATGAACATCTGCCAGCCACGACCGGATTTTTCGGCCATGCGCTCCATCCAGTTGGGATCAAGCTCGTAGCCGCGATATTCGTCCACGAATTCCTTGCGGTTGATCCGTGCCTGATCCGCCAGCTTTACCATCGCAGAATCAATCTGCATGATCCGGCGGTTGATCCCGTAAAGCTGGTCGATCAATGCTTCGATACGATTGTTGTGCAGGTGCAGGTCATTGACCAGCAGCACGATCTCGGACCGCAGCTTTTGATAAGTTGCCTCATCCCTCTTGGTGAAGGTGCCATCTTCGTTCAGCGTGGCGGATATGCGGCTATCCTGCATCTCGCTCAACTTGACATAGTCGTCCGCGATCAGATCGAGCGCTTCAAGCACCTGCGGCTTGAGCGCAGCTTCCATCGCGGCAAGCGACATGTTGGCCTGTTCGTCTTCGTCTTCGTCATCGTCTGTGGCAATCGGATTGCCATCAGCATCCAGTTCCTGGCTGTCTTCGGATTTGGCTTCGATCGACTCACCACCCGAAGGAACAACCGGCGTGGTTTCCCCTTCTTCGCCCATTTGGGTGCCGAAAGTCGCTTCGAGGTCGATCACATCACGCAGCAGAATGTCTTCGGACAGCAATTCGTCACGCCAGATCGTAATCGCCTGGAACGTCAGCGGGCTCTCGCAGAGCCCTGCAATCATCGTATTGCGCCCCGCCTCGATCCGCTTGGCGATGGCGATTTCGCCCTCACGGCTCAGCAGTTCGACCGATCCCATCTCGCGCAGGTACATGCGCACCGGATCGTCTGTTCGGTCCAGTTTCTCGGACGTGCCGGAAGACAGCGTGATATCGCGCGCGGAATCGGTTGTCGCCAGCTCGGTCGAGCCCTTGGCGTCTTCATCCTCGGCGTCTTCGTCTTCGATGATGTTGATGCCCATCTCGGACAGCATCGACATCACATCCTCGATCTGTTCGGAACTGACCTGATCGGGGGGCAGGACATTATTGAGCTGGTCGTAGGTGATATACCCTTTCTCGCGGGCCTCACCGATCATCTTTTTGACGGCCGCCTGGCTCATATCCAGCGAATGGCCGGCATCCTGATCGTCTGTCTTAGTGTCTTCGCTCGTGTCCTTGGCAGCCATGCGCGCTCCTATCGGGTTCGCTCGCGAATCACATGAGCGATTCGCATATTTTTCGAATCATGCGGGCTTTGAGGTGATTCTTAAACCCGTATGCCTTGTTTTTCCTTTGAAGACAGGCGGAAAAGTCACGCCATGCCATTCGATCCCTCGCAGATTTGTTTACTTCGTCATTTTGCTGGGGGCGTGATCTCAGCCTTTCTTGCCACCCTTGCTAAAGTCGATGGCATCAAACATCCCTCGACTTTTCCTGACCTCTTCGCGGTCAAGGCGGGCACCGTTTTCTGCGATCATGTATTCGGCCTTGTCCTCCTGCCCGCTGCGCCGCGCACGATCTGCCGCACGGGCCGCCTCGCTCAACCGCCATGTCACGCCTTCGTCCGCCACACCGCTCAGATCTTCGACCGCATCCGCGATTTCCGCATCCAACCCGCGCGAAGCTTCGAGCTTTGCCAGTTCCTCTGCTATGGTCATCGCCGTGATCTCGGCATTTCCCGGATGACGTATGCAAGGTGTAATGGCCACATGGCTTTGCCCCATGAGGTTTTCAAGTGCGTGCCCCCCCAGTGCGCCGATAATTCTTTCGCGCAACACATCGGCACCATCAGGATAGTGCCGCAGAATCAGGTCGCGGAGCGCATAGTGCTGCTGGTCCGAACACGCCATACTTTCCAGACTGCTTTCAAAGCTTTCGACAACTTCGGGGCAAGCGATACAGGCGGCCAGAACGACCGCCTCGCGCAGGTGATCTGTTGCAAGCGTGCCCGATGCCGTGGCCAGAACAGAGGACTTGGCGGTGGGTGATGGCCCCAGAGGTGCCGCTTTCCACGCGCCTGGCGCACGGCGCGGGCCGCCCCTTTCGGGCTTGGTCCGAAAGAGTTGCCAGCGCAGGTCCTTGATTTCCTGACCGTAATGGCTGCGGATCGAGGGATCGCGGATCAGCATGATCTTGTCGCGCAGCGCCTTGTCCAGCGTCGCCTTGCGCTCTGGACTGTCGAACACGCGACCTTCCGTTTCACGTTGCCAGAGCAACCGCACCATCGGCACAGCAGAATCGAGCAGTTTTTGCACGGCACCCGGTCCAGCGGCGCGCAGGAGGTCGTCGGGGTCCTGTCCTTCCGGCATCATCGCGAAACGCAAGGACCGGCCCGCCTCAAGCAGCGGCAATGTCAAATCAATCAAACGCAACGCAGCCCGCTGTCCGGCGGCATCACCATCGAGCATGATGATCGGCTCAGGCGCAATACGCCACAGCATCTCAAGCTGGCTTTCCGTGATCGCCGTGCCCAAGGGGGCAACGGATGCCTCAAAACCCGCGCCCACCAGCGCGATCACATCCATATACCCCTCGGCAACCACCAGCGGCAGTCCTTTGCCCGCCGCAGTCCGCGCGTCCTTGACGTTGTAGAGGCTGCGGCCTTTATCAAACAACTCCGTCTCCGGAGAGTTCAAGTATTTCGCCTTGTCATCGGGATCCATCGCGCGGCCGCCAAACGCAATCGCACGGCCCCGCGCATTGCGAATCGGGAACATGATACGTCCGCGGAACGTGTCATAGGGCTTGCCACCTTTTGCGGACGGTTTGGCCAGTCCGGCCCCGAGGATCAGGTCATCCGCAACCCCCTTGCCTTTCAACGCATCCCACAAGCCCTGCCAGCTGTCCGGTGCGAATCCGATTTCCCACCGGTCCAGCGCATTCTGCTCAAGCCCGCGCCCCGCCAGGTACCGGCGCGCGGATTCGCCCGCGCCGGTGTTCAACTGCATCCGGAACCACCGCACGGCAAGCTCCATCAAGTCCGCCAACTCCGTCCGCCGGTCTGCTTTCTCCGCAGCCTTCGGATCGGGCGCAGGCATCTCCATCCCGGCTTCCCGCGACAGGATTTCGATAGCTTCCATGAAGCCGACATTCTCAGTCTCGCGCACGAATGAAATCGCATCCCCTTTAGCGTGACAGCCAAAGCAGTAATAAAATCCCTTGCGGTCATCTACATGAAAAGACGCGGATTTTTCCTGATGAAACGGGCACGGAGCCCACATGTCGCCCTTGCCCTGATTGGACTTTCGGGCATCCCACATGACCTTGCGGCCCACGACCTGAATCAGGCTGGTGCGGGTGCGAAGTTCCTCCAGAAATCCGGGTGGCAGGCTCATGGTCCCTTATACCGACCCCGAACGCACAGAGTCCACTGGCCCGCGGCACCAGTCATTGGAATTCCAACCCCGCAAAGGCTGGATTGGCGCGGACTGGGGGGTGCAGATTGTCGAAACACCAGACACGCCGCCCGATCACTGCGAAAGACAAGCTTCTTTCCATGCGGTTGCAGGGTCTTGCGATATGACATCCTCCATTTCGTAGACCCAAGGGGCCACCATTGAGATCACCGCATTGTATTTCTCCGGCCACGAATTTTCCCCGGCCATGATCACGTCCGGCACCAGTCGTTCTTCCACCTGAGCAATACGTGCCTGCCGCACCGCTTCAACCACCTGCGCTTGATATATGCAGTCCTGCTCTTTCGCCGTAGCGGCGAGCGCCTGACCGCCGGCCAATATGGCAACACCTATCGCGGTCATTCCGATCTGTCTGAACATCGTTACTCCTCCAAAGCTGTTTGGCTTTGCAACCTAGTCGCGCGCGGCGACGCCTTCCATAGCATTCTTGAGATCGTGAACCAGCGTCGCGGCCATGGAGCGAAACGCAAGGATCATGAAGCGGTCTACGCCGACTCGCGTAATGCTTACGTTCATATGCTGTAGCTGCGTCCGTGCCGTCGCTCCGACAGGAAACGCGCGGCTTCTCAGGTCCAGCGGGATCAAACGCGCCAATACGTTTTCGCTTGCCGCACCGCTGAGGCTTACCGCACACCAAGCGTCGGACAAATCAACGACGAAACCGTTCTGGGCAAGAGCATCGCTCGGCACCGGGCCGAGCAGCAGAAATTCCGCGCGACCGAACCACAGGCAACGGACATCATCCCCACCCGTGCTTTGACCGGGCTTTGGCAATTCGACGCCATGTGCGGCCTCAAGCGCCTCTGACAGCGCGGCGGGATCCGCCAAAGGTGACAGCGAGGTCAGCGCACCTAGGTCCAATGCCTCCAGCAACGCCCCACCGATCGACAGGGGAAGTTTGCGTTCGATCGGGTTTAACGCTTTGAGTTCAACCACGGACACGCTCTCCTTCAGGGTCGACAAAGACGGGGCTGCAAACCTCAAGCTCGGTGTCGTAGCCACGCAGATGATCCACGGCGCGGATGATCTCGCCTTCGCGCGCAAGACCACCTTTCAGAAACCCCAGACCTATCATGCTTTGCAGACTGGGTGAAAACGCGACCGAGGTCACGTAACCCTGATCGTTCTGCCGCACCGCGTCCGCCTTGTGCGCGAAGAGATGCGCGCCCGCGTTCAACGCTTTGACGTCACCGACAGGACGCAAACCGACAAGGCGCTCGCGATCTTCCTCCACAAGTCCAGGCCTTGCCGCCATTGTCTTGCCGACGCAATCCTTCTTGGCTGAAACCATGCGCGCCATCCCAATGTCGAACGCCGTGGTCCGCCCGTGGATCTCGGAATGGGTGATGTGCCCCTTTTCGATACGCAGAACGTTGAGCGCTTCCATGCCATAAGCACCGCCCTCCATCGCCTCCGCGCGCTTGACCAGTTCCGCAAACAGCGACGCACCATAACGCGACGGCACCGCAATCTCATAGGCATGTTCGCCAGAGAACGAGATCCGAAAAAGCCGCCCTGCGACCCCGGCGACGGAAACCGGACCACATGCCATGAACGGCCAGCGCTCGTCGCCGATGCGGTCCTTCAGCAACCCGTTCAGCAGGTCGCGCGATTTCGGTCCCGCTACGGCGAATTGCGCCCATTGTTCGGTGACAGAGGTGAACGACACCTGCCATTCCGGATGCAGACACTGCGTCACAAACTCCAGATGCCGCATCACCGCGCCTGCAGCGGCGGTGGTAGTGGTCATAACGAAATGCGTGTCACCGAGCCGCGCGCAAGTGCCGTCATCCATGACAAAGCCGTCTTCGCGCAGCATGAGCCCATACCGGACCCGCCCGACCTTCAGGGTCGAGAACATGTTGGTATAGACGAAATCCAGCAGCGCTGCGGCATCCTGACCCTGAATGTCGATCTTGCCCAGCGTTGACACATCGCACACCCCTACGGTGCCACGCACATACCCGACCTCTCGGTCGCAGGACTGCCGCCAGTGCTTTTCGCTGTCGCGAGGGAAATAGCTTGGCCGATACCAAAGCCCGGCCTCGATCATCGGCGCGCCCATCTGCACGCTTTGTTCATGCGATGTGGTAAACCGCTGGGGCGCAAAGCCCTTGCCTTGCGCGCCGGCACCCATCGCCGCGATGGATACTGGTGTATAGGGTGGCCTGAATGTGGTCGTTCCCGTCTCTGGAATGCCCCGCCCTGTGGCATCCGCCAGAATGGCCAGCGACGCCACGTTGGAGCTCTTGCCCTGATCGGTCGCCATGCCCTGCGTCGTATAGCGCTTCATATGCTCGACGGAGCGGAAATTCTCCTGCGCGGCCTGTTTGATATCCTTTACGCTGACGTCGTTCTGAAAATCCAGCCACGCGCGGCCCTTGCCCGCAACTGCCCAAAGCGGGGTCATTTTGTAGGGCACATCATCGGCATCGGGCAATTCGACCAATGCTACCTTGCGATCCAGCGCTGCAAGCGCCTTTGTTGCCGCTTCGACACCCGAGGCAAGACACCCCGAGGTGGAAAACACGCCGTTGCAGGCACCGGCAGGGATCATGCCCGGCACCGCCCCTTCGCTGGGGACGAAGGCCTGAATATCGGCGCGCCACGTTGGCCGCCCGTTCATGTGGCAGGTCAGATGGACCGCCGGATTCCAACCGCCAGACACGGCAAGACAATCAGTCTGGATCGCCTCCATCCCTGTGGTGGTCCGGATCTGGATGCTTTCCAGCTCCTTGCGCCCGCCACTGCCGCAAACCTGCGCACCCTTGAAAACCCGATAGGGCGTATTGCCGACGTCGGTATCGTGGCGGCTGTCGATCACGGCGGCCACATGCACCCCCGCTGCCGCCATGTCGCGCGCAGTTCGGTGCGCGTCGTCGTTGTTGGCGAACACGGTCACATGCTTGCCCGGTGCCACGCCCCAACGGTTAAGATACGCGCGAACGGCCCCCGCCGTCATAATCCCGGGGCGGTCGTTGTTCTGGAAGGCGATGGGACGTTCCTGCGCCCCCGCCGCCAGCACCGTCTGCTTGGCGTGAATGCGCCAGAAACATTCCAGCGGCGTGATGCTGTCGCGGCGTGGGCGGTGGTGGTTCACCCGCTCCAGCGCAGCGTACATGCCGCCATCATACGCCCCTGTCACCGTGGTACGTGTCATGATGCGCACGTTGTCCATGCCATCAAGCTCTGCCGCGACCTCCGCCGCCCAGGCGTGCCCCGCCTTGTGACCCACGGTTTCGACCTCGGCCAAAAGCCGACCACCCAGACGCGTATCCTCGTCGGCAATGATGACATCCGCGCCGGAACGCGCAGCGGTCAACGCCGCCATCAATCCCGTAGGGCCGCCGCCGATTACCAACAGATCGCAAAACGCGAAGGCTTTTTCGTAGGGATCAGGGTTCGACTTGCCGCTCAGCCCACCCAAACCTGCCGCGCGGCGGATGACCGGCTCGTAAAGAGCCTCCCAAAAGCGCCGGGGCCACATGAAAGTCTTGTAATAGAACCCCGCCCCCAGAAACGGGGCGGCCAGATCATTGATCGCCATCAGATCGAAAGCCAACGAGGGGAACGCATTCTGCGACCGCATCTTCAGGCCTTCATAGATCTCTTGCGTCGTGGCACGCACGTTGGGTTCTGCCTGCGCGCCCACCCCTGCGGTCATCAAGGCGTTCGGTTCTTCTGATCCTGCCGTCAGCACACCACGCGGGCGGTGGTACTTGAACGACCGCGCCATCAACCGGACCTCGTTGGCCAAAAGCGCAGAGGCCACGGTATCGCCCTGAAACCCGCCATAGCTCTTGCCGTCGAAGGTGAATCGTACCGGCTTGGTTCGGTCGATCAACCCTTTGCCTGCGACCCTCATGCGGTTGCCCCCCTGGTCTTGGCGTCAACGGCCAAGACGACGTCGAAAATTTCATGGCTGACGGTATCGCGGGCAACCACGACCCAGGCGCTGCAACCGCCCTCGTGATGCCACAACTCGCGCGTCGGTCCCGCCGGGTTGTCGCGCAGATGCACATAGTCATCCCAAGACGTCTCGGCCGCGTCCGGTGCTGGGCGGTCAAGCGCCACGGCGGCCCCCTGATAGTAGAACTCGCGCCGGTCGCGGTCCCCGCATATCGGACAATTGATCCTCATCGTGCCATTCCTCTAATGCAGGTTGTGTTGAGAGCCGGTGCCCTCTTCGTCCATCAGCCCGCGTCCGGTCCTAAAACGGTCGAGCCGGAACCTGGCTGCCGGTTCATGATGGTTTCCAGTCGCCATCAGATGGGCAAAGCTGAAACCTGATCCCGGGACGGCCTTGAACCCGCCATAGCACCAGCCACAGTCGATAAAGAGCCCTTCGGTCTCTGTCTTGTCGATGATCGGTGAACCGTCCGGCGTCATGTCCATGATCCCGCCCCAGGACCGTAGAACCTTGGCCTTGCCGATCATCGGCATCAGCGTCATCCCGGCCTCCATCACATGTTCCATCATCGGAATATTGCCGCGCTGCGCGTAGGAGGCGTAGAAATCCAGATCGCCGCCAAAGACCAGCCCGCCCTTGTCGGATTGCGACATGTAGAAATGGCCCATGCCGAAGCTGACCACATGGTCGATCACGGGTTTTAGTCCTTCGGTCACGAAGGCTTGCAGGATGTGCGACTCGATCGGCAGTCGCATGCCCGCCATCGCGGCCACCTGCCCCGAGCGGCCCGCGACCACGATACCGACTTTCTTGGCGCGGATCGGCCCGCGCGTCGTCTGAACGCCGCGTACCTTGCCATTCTCGATGTCGATCCCCGTGACCTCGCACTGCTGGATAAGGTCCACACCGCGCTGGTCCGCACCGCGCGCATAGCCCCACGCAACAGCGTCATGGCGCGCCGTACCGCCACGCGGATGCAACAACCCGCCGTAGATCGGAAAACGGATATTGTCGAAATCAAGATACGGCAGGTATTTGCGCACCCCTTCACGGTCAAGCAACACCGCGTCGTCGCCCTGATTGATCATCGCATTGCCGCGCCGCGCAAAAGCGTCACGCTGGCCATCGGAGTGGAACAGATTGATCAATCCTCGCTGGGAATGCATCACGTTATAGTTCAGATCCTGTTCCAGCGTTTCCCAAAGCTTGAGCGAGTGGGAATAAAACTCGGAGTTTCCCGGCAGAAAGTAGTTGGCCCGAACGATCGTCGTATTGCGGCCGATGTTGCCGCCGCCCAGATAGCCCTTTTCCAGAACCGCAATGTTGGTCAGGCCATGTTCCTTGGCCAGATAATACGCCGTACTCAGCCCGTGGCCGCCGCCGCCGATGATGATGGCGTCATATTCCGCCTTCGGTTCGGGATCGCGCCAATGTGGTTTCCACCCCTTGTTGCCAGTCAGACCTTCCCGCAACACGCGCAACCCGGAAAACCGCATATGAAATACCCCTGTAGCAGACGCGCGCATATTGCCGTCTGGTGCCAGCAGTATCAATGTCTCAGGTTCACTTGGGGGCAAATTGCGTCACGGATTTGCCCAGCAGCGACCGAGTGCCAACTCGGCGTCCGCGCAGCGGGCTGTTGCGCGATCGGCGACATGCCGTCCTTCCGCAACTGATCCTGCGGCAGCGCCTACGCTGCGCAAATTCATGCAAATCTGGACGGACTTTCGCAGACCAGAGTGGAAGAACCTGCCATCTGCGTCAAACCGGAAAGCGCCCGAAATCGACGCCTCGTTATGCGCCAAAGAAAGCGCCCCCCCCCCGGACGCCGGCAGGCGGCAAGACCGCGCTGCCGGCGGGTTTCTCTACGTTCAAAGTCCCTTCGCGCGATAGCTCTGAGCGACTTTGCCGATGGAAACCAGATATGCTGCGGTACGCAGATCGGTAACGTCGTCACGACCGTGCCAGACCTCAGCCATCGTGCGGTATGCGTCACTCATCGTGTCGTCGAGGCCGGAGCGCACCAATTCAAGCTCGCCGGCACCTCGCAGGTATTTCTCTTTGAAATTGGGGCTTAGCGTCCAGCTGATCGAGGTATCGCGGCTGATCCGCTCAAGCTCGTCCACAATCAACTGGTGGCGGGTTTCCTCCTGTCGCCGCTGCATCCGTCCAAAACGAATATGGCTGAGATTCTTGACCCATTCGAAATAGGACACCGTGACGCCACCGGCGTTGGCATACATGTCCGGCACGATCACGCAGCCCTTTTCGCGCAGAATATCATCCGCGCCCGCTGTTACGGGGCCATTCGCAGCTTCGATGATCAAAGGGGCCTTTATCCGCGCCGCATTACCAAGATTGATGACACCCTCCAGGGCGGCGGGGATCAGAATGTCGCAATCTTCCTCCAGCATTTCAGCGCCGTTGGTCGTAAAGGTCGCGCCAGGGAAACCGTCAGGGCTTCCGCTATGGTTAATGTAAGTTTTGAGCGCCTCGATATTGATGCCTTTTTCGTCATAGACCGCACCGTTGTATTCGATGACGCCGATCACCTTGCAGCCGTCTTCCTCGCTGAGGAACTTGGCCGCGTGATAGCCCACATTGCCCAAGCCTTGAACGATGACCCGCTTGCCTTCAAGCCCGCCGGTCAGGCCCGCTTTTTTCAAACCTTCCTTGTCGCGGAAAAACGCATGCAGCGCGTATTGTACACCGCGACCCGTCGCCTCAGTCCGTCCCTGGATGCCGCCGGCATTGATTGGTTTGCCGGTCACACAGGCGACCCCGTTTATGTCTGTGGTGTTCATCCGTTTGTATTGGTCGGCGATCCACGCCATCTCACGCTCGCCGGTCCCCATATCCGGGGCCGGGACGTTCTGGGCCGGATTGATAAGGTCACGTTTGATCAACTCGTAGGCGAAACGCCGCGTTATCAGTTCCAACTCATATTCGTCATACTCACGCGGATCTATACATAGTCCGCCTTTGGAGCCGCCGAAGGGTGCGTCGACCAGCGCGCATTTATACGTCATCAGCGCTGCCAGCGCCTCCACTTCGTCCTGATTGACCGCCATGGAATAGCGAATGCCGCCTTTGACCGGTTCCATATGCTCTGAATGGACGGACCTATAGCCGGTGAAGGTCTGTATCTTGCCGCGCAGGCGCACACCGAAACGCACGGTATAGGTTGCGTTGCACACCCTGATCTTTTCCTCCAGGCCCGGCGGCAGATCCATCAAGGCAACCGCCCTGTTGAACATGATATCCACACTGTCGCGAAAGCTCGGTTCCTGGGGATTGGGGGTCATTGTCACTGTCCTTGTCCTGAATCATACACGATGCGCCGCGCACTGGGCGAGTCGACTTAACCGCCATCACTGTCAGGCACAGGCGCTGCGTTGTCTACATTCGCGTAAAAATTAGTCAGATCGGGGTTTCCTCGCGGCCGGTATCGACTCATATTCCCCTTCTGCAACATATCCATGACCAAAGAATGAATGATTGAACACGGCCAGGAAACAACCAGGGCGTTATCCGTCCACTTTTGCTAAAAACCCTTTAAAATATGGAGTTTTGTCCGTCTATCGCCCCATTTGCGCCATTTTCTGAAGGCATAAGAAATCTCTCGTAAAGCCCCAGTCAAGACAAATAAATCTGAACCGGGGATGAGAGGTTTATGATGATTATTAAGCCAAGCACGTTTCGCCGCCAGAAGGCTCAGCTTGACGCCATTCTGCGCAATTTCGCACGTGAAGAAGATGGCCTCGTCACCGTTCTGGCCTGTTTCATGATCCTGATGATGCTTCTCGTAGGGGGGATCGGCGTCGATCTCATGCGCAACGAGATGGAGCGTGTGCGGATCCAGAACATCTCGGACCGCGCGGTTCTCGCTGCGGCCGACCTCGATCAGGAACTCGATCCCACACTCGTGGTCGAAGACTACTTCCGCAAGTCAAGCCCGCTGGCGACCGTGAATTCGGTCACCGTTGAACAGGGTCTCAATTACCGCACTGTCCGGATCGACGCGAACAGCTCAACGCCGACACGCTTCATGCAAAAGATGGGCGTGGACAGATTGCCTGTCCCGGGGTCCTCAGCCGCCGAAGAACGGATCAACAAGGTCGAAATTTCCCTTGTGTTGGATATCTCCGGTTCGATGGGACGCAACAACAAGATGGTGCACCTTCAGGACGCCGCGAAAGTATTCGTCGACACGGTTATCCGTGACGATACGCACGACCAGATCTCGATCTCGCTGATCCCGTATTCGGAGCATGTGAACGCCGGCCCCAACATCATGAACCGTCTGGATATGAACAGATACCACAGCTATTCGCACTGCGTCGAATTTGACAACAGCGACTTCAACTCGGTCCGGCTTGACCGCAGCAAACGTTACAATCAGGCGCAGCACTTCCAGTGGACATTCGACGGCTACAACAACGACCGCACCTCAACGACCTGCCCGCGCTATTCGTATGAACGAATCACGCCATTCAGCCAGGATGCAGTAGCACTCAAGGCCCAGATCGATGCCCTGCAGCCACGCGTGCAAACGTCGATCTTCCTTGGCATGAAATGGGCTGTCGGTCTGTTGGACCCGGATTTCCAGCCGATTACCTCCAGCCTCGCGGCCGCAGGGTTTGTGGACACTGCTTTTTCGGATCGTCCAGCTGCCTATGACGACACGGACACCATGAAAACGGTCATCCTGATGACCGACGGCCAGAACACTGCCAGCCAGCGCATCAGCAGCGCTTATTATGACAGCGACAGCGAAATCGTGCACTGGGATCGCTACAACTTGAACTGGTACCTGAGAAATTACGTGAGCTACTACTATCGCGACCGTTTCTATTGGCAGAAGTATTCGGGTTCCGAGGGTGACCAGCTTTTGGGCAGCATTTGTCAGGCAGCCAAGGAAGCGCACATGGTGATCTGGACAATCGGGTTTGAGGTTACATCGCACAGCGCCAACGTGATGCGCAACTGTGCTTCCTCGCCCAGCCACTTCTTTGAAGTGCAAGGCATCGAGATCACCGAGGCGTTCGAAGCAATCGCCCGTCAGATCAGCCAGCTGAGACTGATCCAATGATCCCGCCCCTCTCGCCCTTCCTCCGCCGGTTCCGGAAGGACGAAAACGGGTCCGTCTCGACGATCGAATTCGTCATTATGGTCCCGCTTCTTTTCGCCGCCTTCATGATGTCGGTCGAGATGGGGATCTATTCCATGCGGCAAATGTTTCTGGACCGGGGGCTTGATATCACGGTGCGTTATGTGCGGCTAAACACTGAGACGCCGATGACGCATAATCAGCTCAAGACGATGATCTGCACCAATGCCGGTTTTCTGAAAGACTGCGGCACCACGCTGCGCTTGGAGATGAAACCGCTCAACCCGCGCAACTTCGCGGCTTTCGATCAGGTCGCCGATTGCGTCGACACGTCGGAGCCGGTCCAACCGGTCCGCGGTTTCGAACTGGGCCAGGAGCATGAACTGATGATGCTGCGCGCTTGCGTCAAATTCAAACCCATCTTCCCGACTTCGGGCCTCGGCTATGCCTTTGAAAAAGACGGGTCCGGCAAGGCCAAGATGTTCTCGGTCGCTGCCTTCGTACAGGAGCCAGGTTAATGTTTAAACATCGCATGAAATCCTTCCTCCGCGCCGATTTCGCGCGCAATGAGGACGGGTCGATTGCAGTCGAAACGGTGATCATCCTGCCGATGATGTTCTGGGCCTTCCTGTCGATGTTTTCGATCTTTGACGCGTTTCGCCAGTACAGCATCAACCAAAAGGCCGCCTATACCATCGGCGACATGATCAGCCGCGAAACCGTACCGATCGACAATGCGTATCTGAATGGTGCGCAGGACCTGTTTGATTATCTGACCCGTTCGCGCCACGAAAGCGCTCTGCGTGTCAGCCTGTTGAAATGGGATGCCGTCAACGAAATTTTCACACGCGAATGGTCACAAAGCCGAGGATGGGTCATACCGCTGAGCGACAGCAATGTCACTGGTTGGATCGACCGCCTGCCGATCATGCGCGACAATGAATTTATCGTCGTCGTCGAAACATGGTCCAAATACGACCCGCCGTTCAACACCGGGCTGGAAAACCGCGAAATCCGCAATTTTGTCTTTACCCGCCCGCGTTATGCGCCGCGCGTGTTGTGGACGGATGCCACGACACTATAGAATCTGCGAGGGCGCATCGAAGGGCCCTGCATTGCGCGCGACCTGTCTTTGGTCAGACCCCGTCACGCATCGCAAGTTTCACCGCGATAATTTCGGACATCTGTTTGGTCTGCCGCGCGGGTGTCATGCCCCCCACGCCAATACGTTTACCGATCCGCCACCACATTCCTGGACGCCACGTGCGCTCCGCGCCATTGGCCGTGCGCAGAAGGAAACCGTTGGAAGGTTTGAAAGCGAAAAACCCGCGGTCCATCGTCTTGATATCTTCGATCCGCGCAATGACGGTGCCGTCGCTGTCGCGCAAATCGGTTTCTGTCAATTCGATCCGCGTGGCGGTCGCCCGCCGCATCCTGTCGGCCAACAGGATCGAGACGAGGCCCATCCCGACAAGAAACAACCGCCACCCCAATGTCGGCGTGCTGGTGAGGGCAATGTAGATCAGCAATACGCCCAGAAATCCGAGCGATCCCATCCCTAGAATACGACGGCCGGGGGAGGCTTGCGCAAAAGCCAGAATTTCTGCATCCGGTTTATTCATCAGCGGCCTCTCCCTTTAACGGCTTGCCTATCGTGCGAAGTGTCGCGCAGCAAGACAAAGCGCTCAGTGCGCCTTGCGCGGCACCACCTCATAGCCGCGTTCTTCAGGCTCGTCATCCACCAACTCTTGTGGAAACCCGTCGGCAAGGATGCTCAGGCCGGTCGCTTCTTCCAGCCGTTCGATCATCCGGTCCGACTGTGCCCGCGCCCCATAGCGCTGCTGTCCGTCCGTCATCATCTGGATCATCAGCGGCGACAATTCCAGAGGGACGTTGTGATCGTCCGCGATCTTCTGAAAGAGCCCGATATCCTTTTGCACGAGGTCCATCGTGAAGTTGACATCGCGCGACCCTGACAGGATCAGCTGGCTTTCGGTTTCATGGACAAAACTGGTTCCCGAAGACATCGCGATCGCCTCGTAGGTCATCGCCAAATCCATGCCGGCCGCTTTCATCACCGTAAGCGCCTCGCAGAGCGAAAGCAGGTTTATCGTCGCCAGATAGTTTGTCATCACCTTGAGCGTACTGGCTGTGCCCAGATCGCCCACATGCAGCACGCGGCGCCCCATGATCGTCAAAAGCGGCAGCACCCGGTCAAAACTGGCCCGATCACAGCCCGCATAAATGCTTATGTTGCCAGTATCGGCGCGGTGGCATCCGCCGGAGACGGGACAATCCACCGCCGCGCCGCCCGCCGCTTCGACCAGATTACCCAGTCGCTTGACCTCCTCCGCATCGGTCGTCGACATCTCCATCCAGATCTTGCCGGGCACGACCTCAGGCAGCATTTGCGCCACCACCGCAGCAGAGGCAGCAGGCGACGGCAAGCAGGTTATCACCGCATCACAAAGCGCCATCATCTGCGCCGGCCCCTGCCCGTCCTTTGCACCCTGTGCGATTTTGCCGGCGACGAACTCGGTATTCAGGTCATGGACATAAAGCTCAACTCCGTTGCGAAGCAGACTGCCCGAAAGCTTGCCACCAACATTGCCAAGACCGATAAACCCAACTTTCATTTCCAACTCCCACGTATTGATTGAGAGGCACCATTCCTGTGGACTTGGCCAGGGTCGCGTCCAAAAGCGACCTTTGGCAAATCCCCGACGCAGGGGGACGAAATGTGGTGTGCGTTCCTGAACAGTGAGCGTTCAGAACAGTGATATTGCACGGCCTGGGCGGCACGCCTATTTCATGAGCCAAGCACAGGAGGCCAAACATGTCGCTCAGACCCACCCTCGAGACACGCCGCGCCACACCGACCATGGAAGGGGCCGGCGTCAAACTTCACCGCGCTTTCGGTTTTGTCGATCCGACGGAGCTGGACCCGTTTCTGCTCTTTGACGACTTTCGAAACGAGCGCCCGCAAGACTTCGAGAAAGGTTTTCCCTGGCATCCCCATCGCGGGATCGAGACGATCACCTATGTCCTCGAAGGCACGGTTGAACATAGCGACAGCCTCGGCAACACCGGATCGCTTGGTGCAGGCGACGTGCAGTGGATGACTGCGGGCTCAGGAATCCTGCATCAGGAAATGCCACACGGCAACGCCGCGGGTCAAATGCACGGTTTCCAGCTTTGGGGCAATCTGCCGTCGAGCCAAAAGATGACTGCGCCACGATATCAGGATGTGACGTCGGCAGATATTCCCGTTGTGACAGACGATGATGGCACGACCGTCCGCATCATCACAGGCGAGTTCTGGGGCAAGACCGGACCGGTGGACGGCATTGCGGCGGACCCGCAATACCTCGACATCAGCATTCCCGCCGGCGTCAGGAAGAGCTTCAAGATCGACACATACCGCCGCGCTTTCGCATATATATTTCAAGGTGCTGGTGCATTCGCCGATGCCAGCACACCCGGCGGTGTGCTGCTGGAAAAAGAAGTCGCGGGCCAGGAGCTCAATATCCGCGACATGTCGGGAGACCGCACACTGGTCCGTTTCGGCACCGGCGATGAGGTCGTCGTACAGGCCGGGCCAGAAGGCATGCGCTTTCTGCTGATTTCAGGTGCGCCAATCGACGAGCCGGTCGCCTGGCATGGTCCCATCGTGATGAACACCCGCGCCGAGTTGATGCAGGCGGTGCAGGATCTCAACAACGGGACCTTCATCAAACCTGCGCATTGATCCCCACGGATCGCGCGACCATATCCCAATAGCGGGCGGTGACTTCTTCCAGCGAAAGCCGCCCGTTATCGCGAAACCATGTGTTGACCCCCGTCAGCATCGCGATGATGGCAAGCGTTGAGATTTTTGTATCGCTCAGATCGAAATCGCCTTGCGCGACCCCCGCCCGCAAGATTGCTTCGAGCCGGTCCTCATAGGCGCGCCGCAACGCTTCGATGCGGACAAAATTTTCCGGTTCCAGGTTGCGCAGCTCCATCGAGGAAATCACCACCGCATCGCGCCGTTCGGTATGAAACGCGATGTGAAACTGCACGAAATGATGCAGGCGGTCGGATGGGGATGCCGCAGTGTCGTCGTCAAAGGCATCCATCACCTCGGACATGTGGCTTTGCAGAAGATCGAAAAGCAGCGATTGTTTGTCCGGTGTATAATTATAGAGCGCGCCGACCTGCACGCCCACCTCTGCCGCAATCGCCCGCATGCTGACAGCGGCATAGCCGCCTTGCGCGAACAGCCGCATCGCAGCTGCGCGGACGCGCGGGCCGGTGATGTCTGAATGGGAACCTGCGGTGCGCGCCATTGGTTCAGGTTATCTGAACAGTTGTTCAAAAGCAAACCCCGCCTTGCGCGGATCGCGGCGCTGATGCACAAAAGCGGCATGAGAATTCGCGCGCCCCTGATGCTGTTTGTGGTGGTTTCGGCCGCATTTTCCGGCTGCGCGCAGTTTCCGGCGCTGGATCGCACGGTAACACCCGCCCTCGAACAAGCGGATTATCCCGCTCTTGTCCCGCTGGGGCCGTTGCTGGCAGATACCGTGGCACCACACACCGACCGAGAAACAACGCAAGCCCGGCTGGACGCACGTCTGGCTGCCCTTCGCGTCCGTGCGGCGCGGCTCCGGGACGGCGTTCTGTCCGGGCGCGAGCGTCAGCGATTGGCGCAGGGCTTGCAATAGCGCACCGTTGCGCCGCCCCGACGAACAAGCTACATCGCGGCCAAACCAGCGCACAAAGGATCATCACCATGTCAAAGCCACTTCGCCTCGGGTTAGCGGGTCTGGGAACCGTCGGCATGGGCGTCGTAGCGATCATCCGCAAGCAGGCTGAACTGCTGGAGGCGCGGACGGGGCGTACCATTTCCATCAGCGCCGTTTCTGCCCGTGATCGCGGCAAGGATCGCGGCGTTTCGCTGTCGTCCTACGCCTGGGAAGACGATCCCGTCGCACTCGCGCGCCGTGACGATGTGGACATATTTGTCGAACTTGTCGGCGGTGACGAGGGTCCGGCGAAACAGGCCGTAGAGGCGGCTCTGGCGGCAAGCAAGCACGTCGTCACGGCCAACAAGGCGTTGCTGGCCATGCACGGCCAAGCGCTCGCCGAAGCGGCGGAAAGCATGGGCTTGCAGCTGCGGTTTGAGGCAGCCGTCGCAGGCGGCATTCCCGTGATCAAAACCTTGTCCGAAGGCCTCGCCGCGAACGAGATCACCCGCGTCACCGGCGTGATGAACGGAACCTGCAACTACATCCTGACGCGAATGGAGGCAGAAGGGCTGGGATATAACGCCTTGTTCGACGAAGCGGACAAGCTGGGATATCTCGAAGCCGACCCTAACCTCGACGTTGGCGGCATTGACGCGGCACATAAGCTCGCGCTCCTGTCGAGCATCGCATTCGGCACGCAAGTGGATTTCGCCGGCATCGAGATCGAGGGGATCAAGTTTATCACGCTCGAAGACATCCATGCCGCCGCTGACATGGGATACAAGATCAAACTGTTGGGCGTTGCACAGATGACCGGTCGCGGGCTGGAGCAGCGGATGCAACCTTGTCTGGTGCCGGAAACCTCGCCACTGGGACAGTTGTCGGGCGGCACCAATATGATCGTGCTGGAAGGCGACGCAGTTGGCCAGATCGTATTGCGCGGTGCCGGTGCCGGTGCCGGCCCTACCGCCAGCGCGGTCATGGCGGATGTTTGCGACATTGCTCGGGGTCATCAGGTCTTTGTCTTTGGCAAACCCGCCAAGACGCTGCGCGAAGCGATCCCTGCGCTCAGCCTGCGGGCGGCACCGTATTATCTGCGCATGGCGCTCAAGGACAAGCCGGGCGCATTGGCCAAAGTCGCAAGCGTTCTGGGCGATGCCGGCGTCTCCATCGACCGGATGCGACAGTATGGGCACGAGGACGATCATGCGCCGGTGCTCATCGTGACGCACAAGACGACACGCGCGGACCTTGATCATGCGCTTGAAGCGATGGGCCATACAGGTGTCGTCAGCGGCACGCCTGTCGCCCTGCGCATCGAAGAGGTTTGATCCCGCGCCCCTTGTCTGACAATCCCTGCGGGACTAGACCATCTGATAACGGGGGTTCCACCATGCCAGATACAGATGATTTTCCCGACGATCGCACGCGCGTTGACCCGAAATGAACAGAGCTGACGGCAGCGCGGAACCGACTGGTTTTCTGAATGTGGAAACCTCGCTGACCGGTCGCCGCTGGATCGGCCCGGGAGTCGAGATAATCCGGGCGGCCGAGGCGCTTGCTCAACAGACCGGCCTGCCCGGTGCCGTGGCGCAAGTGCTCGCACGCCGCGGCGTTGCCGCATCAGAGGCGGAGGCGTTTCTGGCACCGTCCCTGCGCGATCTGCTGCCTGATCCCCGCAGCCTCAAGGACATGGAGCGTGCCGCAACCCGATTCCTCAGCGCGGTAAGGAACGGCCAGAAGATCGCCGTTTTCGCCGATTATGACGTGGACGGCGGTGCCTCCGCCGCGTTGCTGCTTGTTTGGCTGCGCGCCATGGGGCGCGACGCGACCTTATATGTCCCCGACCGGATCGACGAAGGGTACGGCCCCAACGACGAGGCAATGGCCGCGCTGGCCGCATCCCATGACCTGATTGTCTGCGTCGATTGCGGGACGCTGTCGCATGGGCCGATCGCGGCGGCAAAAGGGGCCGACGTCATCGTTCTTGACCACCACCTTGGCGTTGAGGAATTGCCGCCCGCTTTCGCCGTGGTAAATCCCAATCGTCAGGACGAGGACGGAGCCTTGGCCCACCTGTGCGCCGCCGGCGTCGTTTTCCTCGCGCTGGTCGAGGCTGGTCGGCAGCTGCGCGAGGCGTCTGTCAAAGGCCCCGATCTGATGGCGCTCCTCGATCTGGTGGCCCTCGCGACGGTGGCGGACGTGGCCCCGCTCATCGGGGTCAACCGCGCATTTGTCAGACAGGGCCTGCGCGTGATGACCCGACGCGAACGCGTTGGCCTCGCCGCGCTGGCCGATGTCGCGCGCATGGACACCGCCCCTGCGGCATATCACCTTGGCTTTCTTCTGGGGCCACGAATCAACGCAGGCGGCCGCGTGGGCAAGGCGGATCTGGGCGCACGGCTGCTTGCGTGCCGTGACCCGCATGAGGCGGCGGCGCTGTCCGAACGGCTTGACGAACTCAACACCGAACGGCGCGATGTGGAAAATGCGGTGCGCGCTGCTGCACTGGCACAGGCCGAAGAACGCGGCACCGACGGGCCGCTCGTCTGGGCGGCAGGGGCCGGTTGGCACCCCGGAGTCGTCGGCATCGTCGCTGCAAGGCTCAAGGAAGCGACAGGGCGTCCCGCTATCGTTATCGGGCTTGAAGGCGGCATCGGCAAGGGGTCGGGTCGTTCAGTCTCCGGGATTGATCTGGGCGCGCCGATCCAGAGGCTTGCGGCGGAAGGGTTGCTGCTCAAGGGCGGCGGCCACAAGATGGCGGCGGGTCTCACAGTCGAGGAATCGAAACTTGACGCTGCGATGGCCCGACTTGGTGAACTGCTCGAAAAGCAGGGTGCGCATCTGCTGGGGCCCTCCGATCTGCGCCTCGACGGAATGCTGATGCCGGGTGCCGCGACGGTTGACCTGACCGAACAGATCGAAGCTGCGGGCCCGTTTGGTGCCGGTGCCCCTGCGCCACGCTTCGTCTTTGCGGACATGCGTATCCATTCAGCGCGACGCGTCGGAGAAACCCATCTCAAGATCAGCTTTGGCGACGGTATCGGCGCGCGCATGGACGCTATCTGTTTCGGAGCTTACGATTCGGCGCTTGGTCCGGCGCTTGAACACCACGGCGGTAGTCATTTCCATCTGGCGGGCAGACTTGATGTAAATACCTGGCGCGGTCGGAAGTCTGTGCAACTGCGCCTCGAAGACGCCGCACCGGCCTGACGGGGTGGATTTGAAAAAACCCGCATGCACGGCCAATTTTCTCTTGCGCCCTCCCAGCAGATTGCCTAATTAGCCGCTCACAGCACAGTGGCCCGTTCGTCTATCGGTTAGGACGTCAGGTTTTCAACCTGAAAAGAGGGGTTCGACTCCCCTACGGGCTGCCACTTAGTCTATTCCACCCTTATTTTACTGGTGCTTTGGTCCGAATGTGGACCACGCTCCGAGGGCCGTGGTCCACCTTGACCCGATGCAGCAGCTTCTGCAGCAGCCGCCATCCTCTTGGAAGCGGACGCAGCACTGCCCCGACGCTGGAATTTTTTGGTGTAGATCGCGGCCGTTTTGGCCTCCGTCCAACCGAAGCTGGCCATGATCTCGAACTCAGATGCACCGCTCTCGGCCATGAGTGCTGCGACGCCCTTCCGAATCCCATGCTGTGAACGGGTAGCCCTCTTCTTTACCTTCTTCTTCTTGCCAGTTCCCTCGTAGATCAGATTGCCGTCTTCATCCTTGGCATCCACACAGAGGCCAGCCGCGATGATCCACTTGCGCACGCGGTTGTCGAGCGAGCCTGACGAGGCAAACGGGCGTCCATATTCGGTGACCAGGTAGGTGTCCCTATCCTCATGAAATTTCAACTCCTCGGCGAGGAGGTCTTCCATCGGTATCGAAACGAACGCCGACCCCTTCTTGCCTGGCTGCCATTCGATGAAGAGGACTCCATCATGGCCAGTCTCATTGCCAGGCCCCAGCGTCGGAGCGTCTCCTATGCGGCTGTGGGTTCCATAGGCCAGACAGAACCAGAGTCGAGCCATCGTTCCTGGGCCGTGGGTGGTGAGAAATTTCTCAACGTTCTCGGCAGTCCAGGAGACGGCACCGCCGCCGCTCTTGTGCTTTGACTTGACGCCGAACACAGGGCTCCCCTTTGGATATGTGCTGCGATCTTCACCCCACCGGTATGCTGCCTTCAGCGCCTTGAGACATGTCGCAGCCGCACCGGTTCGCTCTCCGAACGCGTCCAAGACGAACACGAAAGCTTCTCGCGGTAGGTCCGCGTCGAGTGAGCCCATCCTGTTGCCCTTGGGATCACGGATGGCGCATGCTTGCTTGAGGCCTGTGCGACGGCTGGTCAGCGTCTTCACATCATACGACCCAGCCTTCACCTGCGCTTCCATCCAGAGAAGGAAGGCATCGCACATCGCGTTCAGCGTGCCGGTCTTGGGCTTTTCGGGCTTTTTGACTTCCAGCTTCTCACCGCGTCTCGCCGCGGCGTAGTGCTCATGAAAGCCGGGCTCGCCAGGACCCATGGGAATCGGAGTGAGCTTGTCGCGATTCCCCTTCATGCGGACACGCCACCGGAGCGTCCCGGCCGCAGTATAGTCATCCTTCAGCCCTTCGAAATCAAATTTCATCAGTCCTCTCCCCACTTTTTCGGCGTGCTCTTGTCTTTGGTCGGTTCCGAATTGGCGACATTGTCGAATTCTCTGTGCAAGAATTCCAGTCGAATGCTGCCATCGCCTTGAACAACCATCGCTGAAGGCTTCAGCCCGGCTTCGGTGGCTGCAGCGAGGGCGTTGGTGACAGAGGTTTTTGTCAATTTTGGTGCGGGCATTGCGTGTTCTCCTGACTGTGTGAGCAGGAGGTCGGACCGTCTTCCGCGAGACGGTGACATTTCGTGATCAGGGTTCGCTATCCCTCACGCGTGATCTAAGATGACGGCACGCTTCTTCGCCATCTTCCAGTCTCGATATTCTTCAAGAACATCTTCAATGCAGACGACTTCATGTCGGCTGTCCGTTCCTGGCATTGCGGATATGCCGGAGGACACGGCGCTCCATCACACTGGTCGACATGGGCAACACACTACCCTCCGGAAGATAGCTCAGGATGGTGCGGATACCTCGCCGAGACCTGGGCGCGGTTCCTCGATCCCTACTGGGTCGTCGCCAAGCAGCAAGTACGTGCACGCTTCGCCAGCGCGGAGTCGCAAAGCTACATCTCGGTCGCCGAGATCATGCGCCACCTCGAACAGGATCTGCTTCGCCGCGACCAGATACGCGCCACGATGTGCGACGCGCTCGAGGCATCGAAAGAAATGGGGGTGTGCAGCCATGTGTCCGATAGGGTAGCCGTCGCCTTCGTGTCGCCGGGCCGCCTGCTGAACTGACGCCCGCCATTACTAATGTTCGGCTTGACGCCGCCACCCATGCGTCGCACCAACCAGTCAACGGATGGAAAGTTTCTGCGCGTTCCGGACCTTCGTCGTCCGCGATCCAGAGCCATTCGCCGCGCTGCTGCTCGCGGAAATGACGTGTCCAACTGTGGCAGCAAACATTTCTCAAAAAATCTTGCAGAAAATGCTTCGCCTTCAGACCTTTCAGCCAATGTCTTTTGTGCAAGCCGATACTCGAGATGCACAGATGACGAAAGGAACCAGGCCCCCCGTATCAACCCGCTGATCTGCGCGCCCTCAGTTTGAGACGCGAGTACCAGCAGGTCGATGACATGAACCTCCAAAAGATCCTGACCCGCCGGGACGAAACCCGGCATATTTTTAACACTCAGGAGGCAACATGTACTACAAACCAATCACTTCCAATGCCGATATCGTCCCACACGAGCCAGGCGAAACCGCGCTGCGGGCGTATTTTTCTGACTATGACGCGGCCCTCGGCCATGCCGCAGTCATTCTCGGCGGGCGTCGCGGCGCACGGCTCGTCAATGCGAGCAGGGAGGCTCTTTGTCAGCCTGGTCCGGTCACGCGTCGCCTGCGTCGGCAGCTTCTCGAACTGCGGCACCTGCTTTTCGGCGACTTTGCCCACGATGAAAACTGGAGCGACGGCGCATGCGTCGATCTGCTCGAGCCGGACAATCCGATCGTGACTGAACTTTGTCTGCTCGCCGACGGTCTCGACGCAGCCCTGCGTGGAGCCGGACTGCTTGGCACGGAAGATGAACAAGCCGCATGACCCTTTGCCCGCACCTCCCAATCGTAGGGGTGCGGGTAACCTGCCCAAAAAAACTTGCCCAGTAGTCGCTTTTTTACTTCGTCCATTCGGCAAATGGCCAACGTCATTATCAGCACCAGGATACACAAATCCGAAACGACAACAGGAGCCACAACCCAACACAGATGAACGTCCTCCATGCAGCGACAATGACGCCGAAGAACAGGCATTCCACCCGTCGATTTCCCGCATGAACAGGAGGTTTCTCATGCTCAACACTACCAACTTCATCGCGAAACAGGCCGCATACGACAGAATTGCGGACACCGAGCGGCACTTGCGCCGCCACGGCGCGGCTCTTTGCGATCTGTTCGACGCTTTCGATGCGCCATCAGGCTTCGATGGGCTTTGTGATCTGCACGGCATCTTCGGAAACCAAAACCCCGATGCGGGTGCGATCAAGAGCGCGCTTCAGGAAATTGAGAACGCACTGGCGAAGCAAACATCGCAAGCCGCAGACAGTGCCGCACATGACCGGAATTTCGACGCCTCGGCCGCGTTGCGCTGGCACGGCGCGCGGATCAGCGAACTGCTCGCGAGGTTCTCCCATACGAACTGAGTCAGACATTGGTTCACAGCAGGAATCAAGCGTCGTCGTCGGGGGATCGACCCCGGCGACGACAACTTCGATCGTGACATCTGCTATATCTCTTTCCGTCACTTTTGGAGAAGTTGGATGCCGTACGCCCATCTCTGGATTGAGCAACCCTACTTGAGGCGCGAGGGTCTGTTGGCATGCCTTTCCGGTATCACGTGACAAGTCCTGATCCGGTCAGCCGCATCGGCACCTTGATTGGACTGCGTGACTCACGGATCAGTCTGGGGTTTCGTATCCAATCGCTTGAGGATATGCCGCAGTTTCACGTGCATCTGTGCCCGAATGTGTGCGGTCGCAGCGCCATTGCGACACGATACAACAGCCTCCAGCGCCCTGACCATTCTCTGTACATGTAGTTTTGGCACATCGTGTAGATGCGCGACATGGCGCAGCGAGCGGCCGTGTACCATTTCGGTGTGCGGATAATCCGAGCTGGGCGACCGGACCGTTGCGCAGCATGCAAAACGCTGTGCAAGAAAGAAACGTCCGACGTCATCGAATTTGCCGGCGGGATGTGACAGCCGTCGCTGGAGGCTGATCGCATCATCTGCAGCGCTCAGGACAGCGTCATTGTAGCCCTGCCGCCGCGCATAGTCTCGGACGAGATCATGAAGAATGGGGCTGCCTTCGAAATGCATTGGCGCGGCCATCAGCACCCTTTTTGGCTCGAATTCTTCGGTCTGCCAATGGCGGTGAGCGAGGCTGCTGTCATCCTGCAAAGCCTCGGCATCGTCAGCCACTTCGGTCCGGTACTGATCGCTTTGAGATTTCAGGGTAGCGAGTACGCGATCGCATTGAGTGTGTTGCATGTCAGTCTCCTGGATGAGTGGCCGGATGAGTCCGATACTGAAAAGGAAATGTATCGCTTTCCTGTGCACGATAACTTCCGATGCAATTTTCAGAGTCCGAAGCACTGAGCGCCCCCTTGTCGGCACTGCGCATTTATCCGTGGTCATCTGTCCCGTAAGCCCCATTGAATCCGCTCATCTCGTGCCGTCAGGCCTCTTTCAGTAAATTCAAAGATTCTCTTGATTCAGAGCGGCGTCTTTTTTCGTTCAAAATCATAGACTTCCAGATTTAATGACGCAAAAACTCCCCGTTATGACGCAGGAATTCCCCATAATGACGCAGAAATTCCCCATAATGACGCAGAAATTCCCCGCGATGACGCAGAAATTCCCCGCCGTCCGGGCGAGGATCCGCTTGTCTCCCTTTACCGGGTACAACCGCCGAAGGTATTCTTTCGCCAGCGCCACAAGAAAAAATTTTCACCGCAGCCCGGCTTTCGTTCCCAGATTGTACGTACGGATGATCTGCACAGCGTTGCAATCCCACGATGACATCTTCTCCGCACAGAAAGGAGGCATACACTGTCCGGGCCGGCGTCCGGCGGCAAGCGCGGAGACAGCCAACAGGCACGACAGGCAGCGCGCGCTGCGAAGGGCTGATCACTCTTCATCCGTCGTGATTGTTACCATGCTCGCAGAGCATGAAAGCTGTATCCACGGGAGAAGAAACGCGCAGAACATCCGTTGGGAAGGTCGACCGCGGCGATCTTCGCACAAACCGGCCCGGCCACCGCCGGGTCGTTTCGAGGTTCGACAGCGGTGGCTGTCGGGGCTTCGATCAAGGCAGCGGGCTCCGGAGCGTGCTTCGGGTCCCGCAAGACAGTTACCCACGGACGTGGACAGCGCGATAACAGATGCGTTTGCGGGCACCGACGCGTGTGAGCAAAGCCTCTCAACGCGGAATTTTCCTATCCGTTATCTCGTCAAAGGAACACGAAAGGGTCCCAGGAACCTGGGGTCCATGACCGACGCGACGTCCAGACAGCGCGATGGCGCGTTTGTACGTGCTGCAGCTGCGCGCAAATCATGATGCCACACATCGCGTTGCGCTCGCCGGTCTCCTGGTTTTTCCGTTTCGCGTCAAAGAGGGCGGTCTGAAGATCAAGGATGGCTCCTGTCAGCAACCCTCAAGCGGAAAACCATTTCGTCCAGCTGACCTATGGCCAATCTCATGAGTCTAAACTCCTGAGGCCCGAAATGTTTCATGTTCCACAAAAAGGGACCCACTTGCTCCTCATGACACAGTTCAATCAACCTCAAAGCCTGTCGGACCTGCGCGAGCAGATCGAAAACGGCACCGTGCCCACGCCCTCGGTTGCGTCTATCCTGGCATTTCTCGACGTTGTGGAAAAAGCAATTGGACCTGACTTTCACGATCCCGAAGTGCTTTCCTCGGAAACAAGTTTTTCGCGTTGTTTTCCTCGCCAGCCGGATGAAAACCTCACGGAGGCCTTCGGCGATGCAAACCTCTACGGGCGTTGTCGCGAAAGCCTGCACCGGCATGCCCGACTTGCCGGTCTCTGGCGCGAAGACCCCTACACTTTGCTAAATCGGCTCGCAAAGCAAGGCAGCGCGCCCGGCGTGAACCGGAAGATGATGGAAACCCACTTCCCGAGATTGGAACTGCACGAGATAACGCGAGGCAAAGCTTTGCGGGTCGATCGCAAGCTGCGGGGTACAGACCGGTTTGCATTGAGACGGAGTCTCGCGACAATGGACCGCTTCAGGACTGAACCGCTGGTCATGAAGTCCGGAATTCTCGGACCTGAAATGATCGGTCAAATGCCGCGCTACCGAGATGGCGACAAATTACGTATCGAATTACCGGCAAAACTTGCAGCGGTTTGTGCCCGGCTCCCCGTCAGCCAAGCCATCCGGGCGCGGCGCGCTTTTGAGCTCGCCGTCGACATGCACCTGCTCGCAGAAAAACCAACAGCGGACGGCTGGTCATTGAGCGAAGCAGACGCCGCACATTACCATGCGACAATCTTGCAGCGGTTTTCTCGACAGTCTGCAAAATACAACCTTCTCGCACTGATTTCCGTGCTTCGCGCCAACGATCCTGCGGCTGTTCCCGACGATGTTGCAATTGATCGGATCCGCCTTCTCGGTCGGAAGCCTCCCAAAACCAAGCCCGTTCCGAAAAAGAAAAACAGACAGCCTGTGTCATTGCCTCCGGAGCTGGACGCGGAAGTGTCGGATTTCGTGGAAACACGCTCCCCGAGTCGCAAACGTGTGAAGGCTCTGCGTCGACTTTTAAGGCAACTCCTCGATGCGAACTGCGACATCGACAGCTCGACCATCCTCAAAGACGCAGGCTTGCTTTTGGAAAACCAGGTTCCGAAGTATACCGAGCTGACGGTGATCTCGTACCAATCCGTTTTTAAGGCGTTTCTTCTCCATACAAACCGCCTGTCGCCCTGGTCCAGCCTCATCTCTCGAGCAAGGGCCGTCAACCAAGGCGACATCGATCTATCTGGACTTCTGCTGATCAAGAAGTTTGCGGAAACCAGCCAGCCGCCTCTGGATCCTGCGGATATCGACATGGACATGGCGCGGGACATCATCAAAAGAGCACACGGATGTCGAAAAGTCTCGAAATGCCTGCAGGGTCTCAGGTCCCTGGATGTCATGCGCGAAACATCTCCCGACCTTTTGCCAGAGCCAGCCATCGGCGACCAGCGGGACTGGATTCGACGCGATCACGGGAGGATGCCCAAAGCTCTGGAGGTCGCGCTGCGGTCAAATGCACAGGAAGCCGGATACAGCCGTCTCGGGGCGCAAGCGCTGATTGTCGCGGTGCGCAAGCTCTATGCGCTGACAGGTGACAAGAGTGTTTTCGAGTCCGATGTCACGGATATTCCCTGGCGTGACCTGATCCAGCGCGCAAACGCCGGTCACCCGATAGCGATGTCGTCTTATCTGACGGAATTGCGCCGGCTCACTGAGCGCCTGGACCGGAAATGGACCGCCGGCTGGAGAAGCCTCCAGGCACATGTCGTCGCGGCCGGGATCCCGCGCGCTAACAACCCCGTCGATACGCTCATGGACGTGGCTGGCCCAACCGGGTTGGAGCCATGGCAACCGGATCGCGAGTGGGCGTGGATACATGAGCGGGCGCTGCGCCCTGATCTGCGAAGAAAATGGATACGGGCTATCGATTGCTTCGATGCACTGCACGACCTGGCCGGACTCGCTGAAAGCGGCTTGCTGCCCGCGGAAAGGCTTGGGCCGATGCCCGTGACAGGGAGCCGATTAAAGAACGCGCATTTTCCCCTACCGCGCAGGTTCGAGGCGGCGCTGGAGGGCGAAACCAAGCAGGTGATGGAAGCCGCGCATTTTCTCTGGCGATGTCTTCGCGATCTGGGCATCTGTTCACGCGGTGACGATCCGGTCCCGAACGCACTGGTCTCGGAGACACATCTCGATCGGATCCTGGCGGAACAGTCCGTCATGTTACCGTCGTCGGCGCAACTGCACATTGCTCGGATACGGGATTGGCGCGAAAGCTGGCTGGGTTTCATGTGACGGTTTGTGACGACAAGCGACACTTGGCCACTACGAAATTTGAAGTAGTTGATTTTGCTTGATCGACTATAGAGTTCGCTGGCCTTCCAACCGTCCGCGCGATCACAAGATCCGTGCTACGCCATCGAGGCCTTTCGAGATGACGGCGGGAAGCGGACGTTCGGCGATGCGGCATTGCGACCGCAGCATCCAGTGAGAGCGGCCAGTCGAGGTTGTAGCGGCTTGAGTCCAGAGTAATAAACTGACACTTGGCGGGGCTCCGAAAGTTGCCTTGACATCACACGGCTCCTTCGCCGTGGCGCGTCATCAGCGGTCGGCCAAGGCCTTTGTCGAAGACTTAGGCTGCGGAAGGCGGCTCGCTGTCGCATCGGCTGGGATGCCCGCGACCTGACCTGTCTGTCCAGGCACGATCCTGAGCGCCCGCAACGCGTTGAGGATGACCGCAACATCAATCACCTCCTGCAAAAGCGCGCCCTGCACGGGCGTCAGATATCCGAAGGCTGCGGCGATCATGCCGAGGACCGACAGGCCGATCCCGGCCACGACGCTTTCGACGGCGATGCGGCGGGCGCGTTGCGCGATCTCGATCCCTGGCAGAAGACGATCGAGGTGATCCACCAACAGCACGACATCGGCCGCCTCGGCCGAAGCTGCTGCCCCTCGCGCGCCCATGGCGACACCAATATCCGCCGCCGCCAGCGCGGGCGCGTCGTTGACACCGTCGCCCACCATCATGACCGGGCCGTTCTTGCGCTCGGTCAGGACCAGCAGGACCTTCTGGTCGGGCGTCAGATCGGCGCGCACGACATCGAGGCCAAGGCCCTCCGTCACAGCCTCGGCAACGGCGCGGCGATCGCCTGTCGCCAGCAGGATGCGACCGACGCCCAGATGTCGAAGCCCTGAAAGCAGTTCGGCCGTGCCAGCGCGCAATGCGTCGGCCATCACGATGTGGCCGGCGAGTTTTCCGTCGACGCCAAGGGAAACCACCACCGATCCCGCCTCGACCACCGTGCTTTCCGGGTCGGCGACGCCAAGCTGCGCGACGACGAAACCCGCGCCGCCGACCACAACCCTGCGTCCGTCGATTGTCCCGGCAACGCCTTCGCCGGGTGCCTCGACCACGCTCGCGGGGATCGGCAAGGCGATCCCGCGCGCTTGGGCCGCCCCGACGATGGCCTGTGCGATCGGGTGTTTTGATGCCTGATCGAGCGCTGCGGCGAAGTACAGAATGTCGTCATCGGACAGATCACCTTGCCGGTCGATGGACACGATCTGTGGTCGCCCATCCGTCAGCGTGCCGGTCTTGTCGAGGATCAGCGTCGTGATCCGGGCCAGCGCCTCGAGCGGTTTCGCGCCCTTGATCAGCACCCCGAAATGCGCCGCCCGCGATAGCCCGGCGACCAATGCCACCGGAACGGCGAGGATCAGCGGGCACGGCGTCGCCACCACCAGCACCGCCACTGCCCTGATCGGATCGCCCGTGAACCACCAGGCGGCGGTTGCCAGCGCGACAGTCACGGCGAGGAACAGCAAAGAGTAGCGGTCGGCCAGCCGCGCCATTGGCGCCTTGGATTTCTGCGCCGCCTCGACCAGCCGGACGATCCCGGCATAGGTGCTGTCAGCAGCCCGCCGTGTGACCCGCAGGTCAAAGGCCTCGCCCGCGTTGGTCGAGCCGCTCATCACGTCCTGCCCCCGCGCCAGCCGAGCGGGCATCGACTCGCCGGTCAGCGCGGACTGGTCGAGCATCGCGCCGGCGCTCTCGACCGTCCCGTCCACGGGGGCGACGTCGCCCTGCCGGATCAGCAGCAGGTCGCCCGGGGCGATGTCGGCGAGCGGGACTTCATCCAGGGCGCCATTGCGGTGACGGGTGGCGGTCCGGGGCACGCGGGACAGAAGGTCACTCATCTCGCGCCGGGCACGACCCTGTGCAAAACTCTCCAGGAAAGTGCCGCCCGAATACATCAGCGCGACGACTGCCGCCGCAAGGGTTTCCCCGAACAGCAGCGCCGCCGACATCGACAGCGCCGCGACGATGTCCAGCCCGACTTCGCCCTTCCAGAGGCTGCGCACGATCTCGACGCAGAGCGCCAAAAGAACCGGGACGACACCGGCCGCCCACGCGATCCCTGCGAGGTCCGGCTGCCCCACCAGCCAAAGGACGAGGCCGGATACCAAGCCAAGCAATGCGAGGCTCAGCAGGGCGACGTTCAGGCGATCATGAAACAATAGTGTCATCTGGTGCATGTCCCGGCGTCAAATCACGCGCTCGCGATCTGGACGGTTCT
>JAGXFI010000134.1 GCA_024637305.1 Sulfitobacter sp. | reverse complement strand
TATTTTTATAAAGTACCTCGTAGTGCAAATGCGGCCCCGTCGACGTACCGGTCGATCCAACGCGACCGATTTCGTGGCCAGCCGTAATCCGCTGGCCGACCTTGAGCGTTTCGTTCAGGGCGCTCAAATGTGCGTAGACGGTACGGAGATCCCGTGGATGGTCGATCTCGACCATCAGCCCGTAACCACCCCGGCGCCCCATGAATACGATTTCACCCGATTGAGTCGCGCGGACTTTGGAACCTTGTGTGGCTGCCAGATCGACGCCGCTGTGCATCCGTACAGTGCCATGGACCGGATGCTTGCGCAGCCCGAATGCGGAACTGAGCCGGGCACCCCTGATCGGTTGATCGAAGATCCGCAAAAGATGCCCATCCTTGTAAATTCTCGTGCGATTGGCGTCGTCCTCCGGCCAAAGAATTTCGTAGTGCTCATCGCCCAGATCAAGCTCGGCAAAGTCGATCGCCGGCTCGCCCATCACGCGGTCTCCCAAACGGTACTCGCGCCAGAGCAGGCGAAAGCTCTCATCGCCAACGATTTTACGCTGTAGATCCAGCGTGCCTGCCAGGACAAGCTCAAGATCGGTGGCGAACCTGGTGGGCATGCCTGCCTCTTCCAATGCAGCGTATATCGACCCTTTGATCTTGGCTTCTCCGGCGCGGCGGACGGCCTCAAGCGCTGGAGGGATCAGGCGCACGGACGCAGCAGCACCGAAAACGGCTTGCACCTGCAGGCCATTCGCAACCTCAAGCGTGGCAGTCTGCGGTGTTCCGTCCTCGCCGATCTCCAGCGCAAGCCTGTGGCCGGGTTGCAGGCTTCGCAGGTCGAATTCGGACCCAATGGCGCTCGACACCTCGGCGCGGCGAACCGCTTCAAGGCCCGCCTCGGCAAGCAAGACATCGAGGCTTTCACCGGGTTCGACCGCCCTTGACCACTTGATAGTTTCCTCATCAGGTGGTGCCACGTCCTGCTGTCTGTCGACTGTCGCTATCTGCGATGCGGTCGCCACGTCTTCAGGTTCAGAACTCATCGCCGTTGTATCATCACGCTCCTGAAAGGTGGAAGACGTCACAACGTCAGGAGGCCCAATTACTGGTGCCCGCCTGTCCTCCCGCATCGCCAAGCTGACCGCGACGCCAACAATGACCGTCAGGGCCGTCCAGTATCTCAACCTCATTCAGCCTCCACTGCCTGTCATTTTCTTTTCGATGTTCGGGGTGGTTTTACGGTGCGCCCTGCTGCGGGCTTTGCTGATAATGGTCTTCAAGCACCTGTTTCCTCAACCGCCTCAAAGCATTTTTGCAAGGCAATGGCGAGAGCCCGAGCTATTCGCAGGCGATATCAAAAGAGCCGAAGTCGCGCAACCGGATGGCGCAAGCTGTCGTGGTCATCTGCTCAGTTTGAGCAGGTTTGCCCCTCACTTAAGCGTGAACGAATATCTGGCCCAGGGAGATTATCTTCAGGAAATGGGAACGTATTTTTCCGCCGATGGACTTTAGGGCACTTGCAAATGGGAAGTGCCAGAGCGATCAGGTTGTTTTGGCGCAGATGCACCGCAGAGCGATCGGTCAGTCAGCTGTCGTTCTCAAACCATGCACCTGCTCAATGCCGCAAGTTGACACTGGAGGGGTTGAACACCCGAATACAAGCAAGACCAGATTCTGTTTGCCGCCTGTCCTACACACGGAAAGGAGTTCGGCATGACAGCGAAGGAACTCACGTCCGACATCGAGGCGCGCAATCGCAGGTTTGCCGGTGCCGACATACTCGTCCGGGCCGTGGGCGTGACGCTTGGCCCCAGAGGACGGAACGTCATTCTGGAAGGTGCCGCGGTCACACCTCATGTCACAAAGGAGGGCGACACCGTCACGCGGACATTTGAATTGGAAGACCGCTTTCAGAACATCGGCGCGCAAATGGTCAAGGAAGTCGCCGCGCGCGCCAACAGCGAGGCTGGCGACGGCACCAGCACAGCGACGGTCCTTGCCTGGGCCATGATCCATGAGGGCGTCATTCTTGCCGGGGGTGCCGCCATTATTCATGTTGGCGGCAAATCCGAGGCCGAGGTGCGCGCGCCTATGCGTCGCCGGACGATATCCGGAACCTCGTGCCCGCGTTGCGCGAAAAGGTTGACGATGAGATCGAGAAGATTGTGACGCCCTTCAGCAACCAGCGCGAGAAGAAGTCCTGCTGATCGGCGGTGCGAAGACGGGAATTGAGTTTTCCCCCGATCCGGTCGATAAGGGTTCATCCTAATAATCCGACACGAAGGCGACCGCGCAGTCTGCGGGCGGCAATGACAAGAGCGCACTCTTTGAAGAACTCGACTACTGCCCGACGTCAATCGGCGCGCTCAGCCTGCGCCGCCGCCGCGACCTGCGGCTGGGTGTGGATGTTTAAGAGATCATTCCGGGACAGGATTTCCTGATGACCAGCCATTTCACCGCATCCGAGGCTGTCCTTGCTGACCAAAGGGTAGCGGACCTGCGCGTGATCGAATACCTTGCGCCGGTGATCGAATGGCATGAAACCGGCAATCTGCCCATGGGCACGCGGCTTGATGACCACCCGAGCTGCCATCTCGCGGAAGGTGATTTCTTTGCGATGGCGGCAGGCGAAGGGTTTAACACAGCACGGCCCGGACGTCGCTACGATGCGTTCCTTGCCGATATCGACCATGCGCCCGACTACCTGCTGGATGACCGGAGCAACAGCTTCTATCAGGTAGAAGGCCTGTGAGCGGTCAAGCGCCACCTGAAGCCCGGCGGGATATTCGGGCTGTGGTCGGACAAGCTGACCGGTCAGCGGTTTCTCGACCGTCTGGCAGCGGCATTCCCAGAGGCGTGGGCGGAACCTGTGATCTTCGACAACCCGTTGACCGGCAAGCCAGTTACCCAAACGGTATATCTTGTCCGGGCGGAGGATGAATGAACGTCGTTAATTCCGAAATTTCGCCCGGATACCCCGTGAGGGTCGGCATTTGCCTGGTCTGCACAGCATCCGCTGAACAATTTTTGTCGGTGGCAGGGCGCGATTATTTCCATTGCCCGGTCTGTCAGGCGCGGTTTCTCGACCCGGTCCAGCGTTTGTCGCCCAAGGCAGAGCGCGCGCATTACCTGCACCACGAGAACGATCCAGCCGATCCGCGCTACCGCCTCTTCCTGTCCAAGCTGGCAGATCCGCTGATGGCCCGGCTTGCACCTGCCTCTGAAGGGCTCGACTACGGCTGCGGGCCGGGTCCGGCACTGGCGCATATGTTGCGCGAGGCCGGGCATGACGTGGCGCTTTACGATCCGTTCTTCGCACCTGATCCGGCACCGCTAAGCGGCATGTACGATTTCGTCACCTGTACCGAGGTGGCGGAGCATTTCCACCACCCTGCGCAGGAATTTTCCCGGTTACGCAGATTGATACGCCCTGGCGGGTGGCTCGCCATCATGACCTGTTTTGACACTGACGAAGTATGTTTTACGGATTGGCACTACCGCAAGGATCCGACCCATGTGGTGTTTTACCGAGAAGAGACGTTCCTCCATTTGGCGAAGCTTTGGGGTTGGACCTGTGAAGTGCCAGCAAAAGACGTGGTTCTGATGCGCTGCCCCGAGGCGTGCCCATGACCAGTTGGCTGCACGAAGAACGCCTGAGAGCCGTAGAAGCGGTCGTGCGGGAAAGCGGCGCGGCGCGCGTGCTTGATCTGGGCTGTGGCGACGGCGATCTGTTCATGCGATTGGTCGTCCGTGACGGGCTTGAGGAGTTGGTGGGCGTGGACCTTTGCCGCGCCTCGCTTGACCGTTTGCGAGGCAGATTGGCGGCCTGCAACGTCCGCGTACCCCGCACAGACCTGCGCGAAGCCTCCATGACCGAACCTGCGGCCGATCTTGCCGGGTTTGATTGCGCGGTTCTTGTCGAAACGATCGAACACATCAATCCCGACGAGCTTTCCAAGCTGGAGCGGGCGCTTTTTTACCGGATGCGGCCGCAGACCATCGTGATCACGACCCCCAATTCGGAGTTCAATCCACTGCTCGGTGTACCAAAGCACCGGATGCGCCATCCCGATCACCGCTTTGAGTGGGACCGCCCCCAATTCCGCCGTTGGTGCGCACGGGCGGCCAAATCCGCGGGCTACGTCCTGGATGTCCGTGACATCGCGGGCCATCACCCTGATCTTGGCGGCGCAAGCCAGATGGCTGTTTTTAAACTGATCAGATCAGAAACGCGCACGGACGGGCCCCCGGACTGAACCTTCTAAAACCGTGACAAAACAGCAAGTTCCCGCTGTTCAGGTAGAGCCAGTTTAGCTTGCATCATGGACAAAAGCCGCGTCAGTACCTATATTCTCAATTCAAACCAGCTTGCCAAGGGGTCGCGAGGCGATCGTCCGGCAGCATGTTTATCTAAAATTATTAATCTTTCGTACACGGACTGCGCCGATAAGGTTTGTAGTCCGGGTTCGGAACTGAGTGAAAGAAGAAGACTTAATGACATTGAAAATCAATATGCAGGAAAGAGATGTAGAGGTTGTTGGCAAAGGCACGATCGACGGGATCGTTCCGTTCTATTTCAAGGACCAGGGGCACCGCTGGATGGTTCGGATCGGACAGAACTGGACCTTCAAACAAGGGGGTCTCGTGGACGAGCCCATCCCAACGATATCTGCCGCACGCAACAAGATGTACTGGGCAATCGCTCAATTTCGGACTCAATCGCGTGAACTCGCCGCCGCGTCAGCCTGAACAAGTATCCGATGGCTGCAAACGCAAGCTTGGCCAAAATAAACTGCCGGTCGGATAACTCGGTGGTTTAGCTTGCGCATTCCCTGCACCGCATGACGGTGGGGTCAAGATCAAGCCGGGGCAGGCCGATGAGCGCGCCACAGGAATCGCACCAGCCAAATTCCTCTTCCTTGATCCGGCGGATTGCCGCATCGAGGGCGCGGACGCGTCCATTGCGCCGGTTTTCCTGTGCGGTGGCCATCGCCTGCTGTTGTATCGCGTCCATCCGGCTGAGACGCCCGACGCTTTGCTGATCAAGCTCCACTGGTTTGCGATGCGCTGCAGTCTGTTCAGACGCTGCTTGCAGCGTTTGAATTTCGTCCTGAAGCCGCGACAGAAACAGCGACCTCAGCTCATCGGGGGTCGGGTCTTGTGTCATGGCCCTCACCGCATCAAGACGACGGGCACCTTGCAGCTGCGCACCATTTCGGTTGTCGTCGATCCGATCACCAGGCTGCGGATACGGCTGTGACCATAAGCCCCCATCACGACCATCCCAAAGCCTTCGTTCTCGACCAGCGTGCCAAGCTCTTTTTCCGGCTGTCCAGCCACCACGCGGGTGGTTGCATCAATTCCGGCGGCCTTGAGCAGCGCCTGCGCGTCTGCCAGACCCTTCTTGATCTCGGGGGTCTCTGATCCAACGGTCACGACCGTGACGGCCAGATCCGCGAAAAGCGTGCTGCGCGCGATATGATCCACCGCTTTCATCGAAGAACGCCCGCCATCATAGGCAACAAGGACCGTTTCAATCGGTTGAAAGGCCCGTGAGGCGACAAACACCGGACGGTGCGCGGCGCGCACGATACGTTCCAGATTGGAGCCCAGATGCCCCTTGGCAAAATCCGCAGCCTCTCCGCGTTTGCCGATCAGGATGACGCGAGCTTCTTCTTCGATCTCTGAAATCGCTTCCACGATATCGCCATGACGCAGGCGCGTGGTGATGTCGGTCACACCGTCCTGATCGACGATGGCGCGGGCATCCTCCAGAATAGCGCGGCCCCGGTGGCTGACCAGCTTCGCGCGCTGTCCGTCCAGTTCGGCCAGTTCCTCCATCAGTTTCGTCCGCGCTCCAAGCCGGATGGAGCCCGAGAGGTCCTGCGTTTCAGGAGCACCACGGCGACCAAGCACATGGATCAGTTCGACCGGTGCATCGGTCCGCTTGGCGATCCAGGCGGCATGGTGACAGACGCTTTCTGAATAGATCGACCCGTCCACCAGCGCTATTATCTTTTGTGTCATTGGTTTTCTCCCTCAGTGTTCCATCAACGTGTCCATCGCGCCGGGCTTGTCATGAATGGCAAGCTTGTCCACGAGGGTTTCGGTCGCATTGTTCATGCCGACCACTTCGACCTCGGCACCGTCTCGGCGGAACTTGAGGATCGCCATGTCGAGCGCCTGCACCGAACTGATATCCCAGATATGCGCGCGGCTCACGTCGATCACGACAGTCTCGGGGGCTTCCTTGAAATCGAAGGCGTTCATGAAGTCCTCGACCGAACCATAGAAAAGCTGACCCTCGACGTGGTACGTCCGGACACGCCCATCATTGCTGACTTCAGAGCGGACAGTGAACAACTGGGCGATCTTGCCTGCAAAGAAGATGCCCGACAGCAGTACGCCCACCAGTACACCGATGGCCAGGTTGTGGGTGTAGACCACGGCTGCCACAGTCGCGATCATCACCACCGAGGACGAGCGCGGATGCACCGTGAGGTTCTTGATCGACGACCAGGAGAATGTACCGATCGACACCATGATCATGATCGCAACCAATGCGGGCATGGGTATGATGCTGACCAGATCGCCCAGAACAACGACCATGAAAAGCAGGTAAACCCCCGCCGCAAAGGAAGACAATCTCCCGCGCCCGCCTGATTTCACGTTGATGATGGATTGGCCGATCATCGCGCAACCCGCCATGCCGCCGATAAAGCCGGTTGCGGTGTTGGCGATACCTTGGCCGACACACTCCTGATTGCGGTTCGATTTCGTGTCCGTCAGATCGTCCACGATGTTCTGTGTCATCAGGCTTTCCAGCAGGCCCACCACGGCGACCGCGACAGAATACGGGAAGATGATCGCCAGCGTTTCGAATGTCAGCGGAATGTCGGGGATCAGAAAGACCGGGAGCGTGTCGGGCAGCGCGCCCATGTCACCGACCGTGCGCACATCAAGACCCAACGCCACTGCCACGCCGGTCAGCACCACGATTGTTACCAGCGGCGACGGGATCGCCGTGGTCAGCAGCGGAAACAGATAAATGATCGCCAATCCGGCCGCCACAAGCACATAGGTGACCCAGGTCACCGTGCGGGGATCAAGCTCGGGCAGCTGCGCCATGAAGATCAGGATCGCCAGCGCGTTCACAAAGCCGGTCATTACCGATTTCGACACATAGCGCATGATGAAACCGAGCCTCAGTATCCCGGCTGCGATCTGCAAAAGCCCCGCCAGAACGGTCGCGGCCAGCAGATATTCCAGCCCGTGTTCCTTGACGAGCGTGACCATCAACACGGCGGTCGCCGCTGTCGCGGCGGAGATCATGCCGGGGCGCCCGCCTGTGATCGCGGTGATCACCGCGATCGAAAAGCTGGCGTAAAGCCCGACCTTGGGGTCCACGCCCGCGATGATGGAAAAGGCGATCGCCTCGGGAATAAGGGCAAGTGCCACTACCAGCCCGGCAAGCAGATCGCCGCGAATATTGCCAAGCCACTGGCTGCGGTAAGCATCGATTGAGATCATCAAACAGGTATCCGATACCGGCGTCCGCGTTGTCTGCAACGCCGGCGTGCAATTGCACCATTGTCTATCATTGTCCGGCGGATCGGCGGCCGGAAGAGCCACCCGGAATCGATCCCGGGTCCATGTTCGCTGCGCAGCGGCATAGACAGTCCCGCGAAGAAGGGCAAGTCGAATAGCCGCCACGTCCATTGACGGGGGAAGCCAAGGAGTACCAGACACATCTCCAACCAAAAGCAGATCCCGGCGGATCTCAACAAGGTGGATGGCGCATTGAGAATATTGACGCAGGTCAAAACAACAAAGCCCGCGGGTGAGGCGGGCTTCGGTGAATACGATGATGGCTAAAGTTGGTTGCGGGGGCATGCTTTGAGAAATGCTTGCCTTTGAATTAAGCGCCCAATCTGTGATAAGGCTGGGCGGATGGCGGGTTTTGGTTGCCTTGTGGCGCGGGGTCAACACCACCAGTCCAGTCGTTGGGCACGACCCACCCCCTTGGGAGAAAGAACCAAATCCAACCGCGATGCGACAAAAGACCCTCCACGCAAAACAGGGTGCCTTGGACGTCGCCAGCAATGCCCATTACGCTCGGCCGGCCGCTTCGACCTTGATCACCTCTGGGTCCAGATGGGCACGCTGGTAGCAGGCGAAGAGGCCTTTCAGAACATTGGTCAGGTCAAGCACGCGAACGCCGGCAAGGGGCCCTTATGCTGCCCCGCCCTCAGTCGCCATCGGCGACCCCTTCGGCCCTCTTGCCCGCGCGATAGGCGCGGAAGCTGGGCAAGATCACCAGCAAGACCGCCAACACCAGCAGCGCAAGCGTCATCGGGCGTTCCAGAACGAAATCAAAGCCACGATAAAGCTGCATCGCACGGGCGAAGTTGTTTTCCAGCATCACCCCGAGGATGAACCCGATCAGCAGCGGTGCCAGCGGATAATCCGCGAACCGCAGGAACGTCGCGATCACGCCAAAGCCCACCAGGATCAGCAGTTCGGTAGGGTTGTTTTGGCCCAGATAGCTGCCCATCAGCGTGAAAAACAGGATGAACGGGATCAGGAACGTGCGCGGGATCGTCAGGATCTTTGCAATATAGGGGATCAGCGGCAAGTTCAAAATCAGCAACACCAGATTGCCAAGATACATGGAAATGATCACCGCCCAGAAAACACCAGGTTCATCCACCATCAGCCGCGGCCCTGGCGTGACGTTGAGCGCCAACAAAGCACCAAGCAGGATCGCCGTGGTTCCCGACCCGGGAATCCCCAATGTCAAAAGCGGCACGAATGACCCGGTGCACGCCGCATTATTGGCGGCTTCGGGTGCGGCAATGCCCTTTATGGAGCCTTTGCCGAACTCTTCCTGCTCGGCCCCCTTGGCGATGTTGCGTTCCACCGCGTAGCCCAGAAACGACGCGATCGTAGCACCCGCGCCCGGCAGCACGCCGATAAAAAAGCCCTGAATTGACTGGCGCCCGATCACTGGCGCGATGCTGCGTGCCTCGGTCCGTGAAATCCGCAGACCGCTGATCTTGCCGCCGTCTCCCGTGGCGGCGCGGGCGGGGTTCATGACCAGAAACAACGCCTCCGGCAGGGCGAACATCGCCATGGCCAGCGTGATGAAGGAAAACCCAGATTGCAGCTCCATCAAGCCAAAGGTGAAGCGCGGCGTGTTCGACAGCGCCCCCTCGCCAACGGTGCCAAGCATCAACCCCAGAATCGTCATCATCAGCGCCTTGGCCACCTGACCCGTGCCGGCAAAGGCCGCGATGGCCGAAAGGCCGACAACCATCAGCGCGAAATACTCAGCCGAATGGAACAGCAGCGCAACTGTGGAAAGGGCAGGCGCGAAAACCATCAACAGGACGACGCTAATGGTACCGCCCGCGAAACTGGCGATGGCGGCAATGGTCAGCGCCTTGCCAGCCTGCCCTTTTTGGGCAAGCGGATACCCGTCAAAGGCGGTGGCAACCGTGCCCGCGACCCCCGGCGCATTCAGCAGGATCGAAGAGGTGGAACCGCCAAAGATTGCGCCGTAATAGACCCCCGACAGCAAAATCAGCGCGGATGTCGGGTCGCCGATGCCGATGGCGACCGGGATCATGATTGCGATGATCGACATCGGCCCAAGCCCCGGCAGCATGCCGATAAGTGTGCCGACAACACAGCCCATCACCACCATCATCAGGTTGAACGGTGTAACGGCCTCAGCCAGTCCGATCAGGATACCTTCAATCATTTGTCTGCCCCCTCACATGAAAATGCCGGGCCAAGGGCGCAGGAAAATCCCCAACACCTCTTGCACCAGATACCAAAGCGAACCGGCGGCAATCGCGGCCACCGGGATCAAGATATGAAAACGTCGCTCGCCCAATATCAGAGAGCCGATCACCAGAAAGCCGATGGTCGCCCCGACAAAGCCCAAGGGCCGCAGCACCAAAGCATAGACCACCATCAGGGCAATCAGGGCCAGAGCCTGCCCAACATAGTAATCGCCAAGACGGGTCAGATCGATAGCCCCGGCTTTCTTGGTGTCGCCTGGCATGGGCTTGGGACCGAACAGGATGATAAACCCGACGATTAGGCCCAAGACCGACAGGATCTTTGGAAACGTCGAAGGCCAGACCGGATTGCGCCGCAAGATCGGTGGCAATTGGTCGTCCATCGTGAAAAATGCAGCGTAGCCGTAGACGCAGCATAGCGCGATAAAGGCCAGCGCGATAAAGCGATCAAGCGCCATAGGTATTCCTCCCCTGTTGATATCCTGTTTTGTCATTTTCGGATGCCCCGCCAGGCACGGGGCATCCGTTTTGTCACGTCATTTTTGCTGACAGACTTCAGGCCGGGCTTACAAGAAGCCAAGCTCACGCATCAGATCGCCGATCTGCTGTTCCTGCGCTTCAAGGAAGGTTTTGAATTCCTCACCGGGGAGGAAGATATTGACCAACCCCATGCGTCCGCGGATTTCTTCCCATTCGGGGGTTTCCATCATTTTGGCCAGCATGTCCTGATAGGCGGTCAGCTTTTCCTCGGGCAGGCCGGGGGCGGCAAAGAACCCGCGCCAGTTGACGAACTGGGCGTCGATCCCTTGCTCTGCAAAGCTGGGGGCAGCGTCATAGGCGGGCACACGCGCGGGCGAGGTGACGCCAAGGATACGGATTTCGCCTTGTTCAGCCAGCGCGATCGCTTCGGAAAAGCCTGTGGACAGCGCTTTGATCTCACCCGAGAGCAGACCCGCCATGGCTTCGCCACCTGCGTCATAGCCGATATAGTTGAACGCGGTCGGGTCTTCACCCGCAGCTTGCATGATGATCGCGGCCACAAGGTGGTCCATGCCGCCGGGGACCGATCCGCCACCGATGGTCAGCGCATTGGGGTCTTCGCGGTACAGGACCAGCGCCTCTTCCATCGAGGTGATCGGGCTGTCGGCCAGAACCACCAACGCCGCGTAGTCGCCCACGGTGCCCGCAACAAGCGTGAGGTCACGGAAGCTTTGGGAGATCTCGCCGGTCAGGGCACGGATTACGATCGGCGTTGAATTGACCATCAGCGTGCCTTCGCTGCTGGCCGCATTTTCGATCAGGTTGGCGATGGCCACACCGCCGCCGCCGCCCGACAGGTTCTCATAGGTCGCATTGCCCACGAGGCCCGAGTTCATCAGCGCCTCACCAGTGCCGCGCGCCGTTCCATCCCAGCCACCACCTGCACCGCCGGGGATCAGGAAGTGCACGGAATCCATCATCTTGTGTCCGTCGGCCTTGGCCATCCCGGTCATTGCAAAGCTTGCAGTTGCCGCAGCGATCAACGCCCGGCGGGTCCACCCATAGGTGTTCATTGGTAATCCTCCCATTTGACAGACGGTCCTCTGCCGCCTACCAAAAGAGTTAATCACGAAAAGCTGACAGAACCCTGACAGGGGCAATGGACCAGCCGTTGTGGAGGATGCGGGGGCGATCGGGTGCGCTATCTTCTGGTCGAGGACAACTGCGAACTGGCGGAAGCTGTTGCCAAGCGGCTGGCGCTGGATGGACATGCCGTCGATCACGCGACAAATCTGGCCGAGGCGGAAGACTGCCTTGCCGGTGCAACCTATGACCTGATCTTGCTGGACGTTATGCTGCCAGACGGGGATGGACGGGATTTTCTGGCCCGCAATCGCACTGTCCTTGAAACGCCGGTGATCATGCTGACAGCCCGCAGTCAGGTCTCAGACCGCGTGGGGGCTCTTGATCAGGGGGCGGATGACTATATCACCAAACCTTTCGATTTCTCCGAACTCGAGGCCCGTTGCCGCGCGGTTCTGCGCCGTCGTGGCGGCACCGCGCGCAATGAAATCGCGCTGGGCGTAGTGACCTTCGATCTGTTGGCAGGCATCTTGCGGCGCGGGGACGATACGCTGGAACTGCGAAGCCGCGAAATCCGACTGTTGGAGGTATTCGCCCGCAACCCCGGTCTGATCTTGTCGAAATCGCATCTGATGGACCGGCTGTTTTCTTATGACACCACCGTCACCGAAAACGCGATAGAGGTCTATGTGGGCCGGTTGCGCCGCAGGATCGAGCCGATGGGCTTGCGGATCGAGACCGTGCGCGGCGAAGGGTATCGGATCGGGACTGGCGCGCATGATTAAACGCCGATCTATCGGCAGACGTCTGACGCTGCTGTTGGCGGCGGTAGCGGCGCTTTTATCGGCGCTAAGCTGGACCATGGTCACTATGCTGGCGCGCGAAGCGGCACAGCGCACCCAAGATAACGTGTTGGCGGCATCGATCACGACAATTTCGGAAACCTTGCGCAGCGAACAGGGCGAAATTCGACTGGAACTGCCCTATGCCGCCTTTGCCATGTTGGGCGCGATCAGCGAGGACCGGGTATTTTACCGCGTGACGGTCAACGAAGAAACCTTGACAGGCTATTCCGATCTGCCGTCACCGGACGCGGGACAGCAAGGGCAGGTGATGTTCGGCTCCGACAATTATCGCGGTGCTGCAATTCGTATGGCCGCAACGAGGCGGGTGATCTCGGCCGGGGACGGGCCGAAGTTGGTCACCGTTACGGTTGCGCAGACGCGCGATGGCGCAGGGGCCATCGCCGCAGAGCTGTCGCAGCTGGCTGCAATCCTGTCGGTTGCGTTTTTTGCGGTGGCGGTGGCGCTGTCGGCGGTCGTGGCGGCCACATCGCTGAGGCCGCTGAACGAAATCGCGGCAGCCGTGTCGCGGCGGGGCCCGTCCGATCTGCGCCCTGTGCAACGTGCTGCACCTGCGGAACTTGTGCCGCTTTTGTCTGCGCTGAACCGGTTGATGGACCGGCTGCGCAACTCGATCCGCCGGTCGGAGGATTTCATCGCCGAGGCAGCTCACCGTATCCGTACGCCTTTGGCGACAGTGCGCGCGCAAGCAGAGATTGCGCTGCATACGGCGCAGGGCGACAATGATCAAGAACGCCTGCGCCGGATCATCCGCGCGGTCGATGAAAGCTCCCGTTCGGCGGGGCAGCTTCTGGACCATGCGACCGTCGCCTTTCGCACCGAAAATCTGACGCGTGGCCGGCTGGACCTGGCGGAATTGGCCGCGAACACCGTCGCAGCAGTGGAGCCGACGGCCTCCATGCGCGATATCCGCCTGCATCTGGATGCCACACAAGCGCATATTGACGGGGATGCGATCTTGCTTGAAAGCGCGATCCGAAATGTCTTGGACAATGCCATAAAATACTCGCCAGAGGACACTACAGTCTCGCTCAGGATCACCAGTGACCCCGATGAGGCGCGGCTGGAAGTGTGCGACGAAGGGCCGGGGCTGGGCGAAGCGCCGTTTGACGCTCTGACCGAACGGTTCCGGAGGGGCGCGAATACCGCCGGCATTGTCGGCTCTGGCCTAGGCCTGACCATCGTGGCCGAGGTTCTGGCGGCCCATGGCGGGCGGCTTGAGCTTGCCTCATCCACCAACAACGAAAGGGGCGGCGCATGCGTTACTTTTGTCTTGCCTTCGGCCTGATGCTTTGGACAACCAGCGCAGCCACCGCGTTGGACATCGAAGAGCAAAGGCTTTTCCCTGGCACTGGCGATCGCGTCCTGCGGGTGTTGTCGACCACCGATCTTGATCTTTTCGCGCCCTATATTCTAAGCTTTCAGGAAGTTCGGCCTGAGATTTCGGTGGACTATACCGTGGTGTCGTCAAGCGACCTGCATCGCGAAATCCGTGACGGCGCGCAATTCGATCTGGCGATTTCTTCTGCGATGGACCTGCAATTTCAGCTGGCCAACGATGGTTTTGCGCAACCTTACCGGTCCGATGCAATACAGAATTTGCCTGACTGGGCGCGCTGGCGCGACCTGATCTTTGCCATTACTGCGGAACCGGCGGTTGTGGTCATCAACACAGACCGGTTTTCTGGCCTCGATCTGCCTGCAACCCGACAGGATCTGATTGCACTGCTTCGCGACAATCCCGATCACTTTGCAGGTGCGGTGGGCACCTACGATGTGCGCAGCAGCGGACTTGGCTATCTTTTCGCCACGCAAGACGACCGTGCGACGGATGCCTACTGGCGTCTGAACGAGGTCATGGGACGACTTGAACCGCAGCTCTATTGCTGCTCGGGGCAAATGATCGACGATGTGGGCTCAGGACGTCTGGCGCTGGCCTATAACGTGCTGGGCAGCTATGCCGCCGACCGGCTGGCTGCAGACGAGGGGGGGCGGATGCAGATTCTGCAGATGCAGGATTTCACAAACGTCATGCTGCGCACCGTGCTGATCCCGACCCCCGCACAGAACACCGAAGCAGCGGGCGCGATGATTGATGTGCTGACCACATTGGGCATGCGTGATCTGCCCGGCGAATGGCCCTTGCCCTCGCTGAGCCTCGCGGGCCCACTGGAAAGCTCGGGTTTGGGGCCGATCCGTTTGGGGCCGGCTTTGATGGTCTATCTCGATCCGCTGAACAGGCGCACTTTTCTGACGGAGTGGGAGAACGCAATTGAGCAGCAATAGGTCGTGACCATCTTTGCACAAGGTGAATCGTTTGAACGTCTGTATGCCATCCACTGTATGTGTCCCTCGAATGCACGCCAGAAAGCGGCCTTTTGGCACTTACCCTGCCGCTTTGTGCTCAAGTGGTCTTGGCACTCATCTGTTCCACCTTATCTACATCTACGCGCCGCTGTAATTGTTGGCGAAACAGGTCAACGAACTTTAAGACCTCGCGAGATAATTCTTCTTGGCGGGCTGCTGCGACGGCAACAACGTTGGTTAATTTCTGCCTGATAGGCCGGAATACGACTCCGCCCATCCGAACGGCCTGTTCTGCAGAGCACGGATCGGCGATGGCCAGCACCGAAGCTTCGCGCGCCAAGGCCCCCGCCAATGGCATGTTGGCGACGGAAAGGCGTGAACGTGCGCACAGCTTGTCTGATAGAGCAAGGTCTATCGACATCATTGAATCTGGATAGCTTGCGCCAAAGTGACAAATGTCTCTGTATTGGCAAGCTCTTCAAGATCAACGGGGCCGTATTCTCCGGCCAGTGGGTGATCTTCTGGCATAAGGCAAACATAGGCGACCGATGTTTGAAACAGGACTTCGACGCCTTCATAGTCCGGCTCGCGCCCGACTATGCCCAAATCAATTTGGCGCATCAGAACGGCGTCCAAAATAGCAGGTGTATTGCACGATTGAATGACAAATTCGATATCTGGGTTTTCCTTGTAAAGGCGGCTGATAGCCTTGGGCAGTTCAATCGTTGCAGTGGATTGAATCGCCCCGATCGAGATCGTGCCACCTTGTGACGTCCGAATGGACTTTGCCAGATCCTGCAAGCGGTCGATGCCCACGAACATACCTTCGACACCTTCGTAGATAGATTTAACTCTCGTATCGGTTTCCGAAATGAATTTAGATTGCGAAAGCGAAGAGGATGGGCCCACACTTATGCGTCGGGCTCTGTGAAGCCGGATAGGCGCCGATTGGCCTGCATCAGCTTGCGCCCGGTGTCGCGGCTCATTCCGTTCTCGAGCAGGACCCGGAAATCGGAATCGCGTTGTGCAAGCCGCCGCAGCATCGCGCCCGAAATCATAAGCAGCCGCGCCGGAGATACGACCTGCACGCTTGCCGAGGCAGGGCCTCCCGTGAGCACGTTCATTTCCCCCATGAGGCCGGAGTTGATGATGCCGACAATCTGACCGCCCGAAATGATCCGCACCCGACCATCGGCGAGGTAATACAGGTTTGAAACCGGCTCACCTTCCTGCAGCAGCACTGCGCCCTCTTCAGCGTCGATCCAGTTACCTTGATTCAGAAACCGGCGCGCGATGGCGCGGGGCATGTCTGGAAAGACACGCTCTAGCAGGGCCTTTTCCTCTTCAGTGAACTGCACGCGCCGATTGATCCAGAGCAGCCGGATGATGCCCAGTACGCTGATCATGATCCAGAATACCTGGATGATCGCCGAAGAAAGGTTGAAGGCTACCGTCAAGCTGAGCAGCACAAAGCCCGCCGCACAGAGGTTGAGGATCGCGTAGGTGTAGCTACTGCCACGCAACATGCCGGCCTGCAGCAACGCATAGGAGCCAAGGTAAAGCACCACCCCGGCAAGGCCGGCGGTGTCCAGAATCTGTTCGCTCGAAAATGCTTCCATTAATCCCCCGGCGCGGTCTTGTTGCATGCATCCGATACCTGTTCGAGGTTGTTCTTAGCCGTATTCATGCCAAGCGACGGCCTGAACCTTGGCGCCGCCAGGCTCCTTTGTTTTGGGTACCGGTTTTAACCGCTGTTGGGAAGCTGCGCGCTTAGAGTCTATAGCGGCAGTATGTTGGGCTGGGCGTGTCGGGTGGGTCGCAGCGTCGGAACAGAGGACCATATTCTTCGGGGGGAGGATAATCTCGACGGCGGCTGAGCGGTTCCATGGTATGCTGCCACTCAGGGAGGCATCAACTTTCGCGCGTGTGTCCGGAGTGTGGAATTCAGCCATGTGCACCCTTTGGTCTGCCTTTCTGCCGGATCGTGCTGCCTGATACATCCTAACCCAATTCGGCAAGAACCTTTTGCGCGCGTTTAAAATCCGGCCCTTCTATGTATTCGGTGATACGGTCCAAGGCACGCCGCAAATCGGCGCTGCCCTGCGCCCCGCGACCCAGAGCCTGAAGGATTTCTGCACGGTTTGTCTGGCTCTTGAGGTTGAACAGCCATACTGTCTGGCTTTCTGCAATGGCGATACCTGTATTGATCCGCTCCAGCGCCAGATCAAGATTACCCCGTCGTTGGGCAATAACCGCGCTTAGCCTTTGCAGTTCGGCCAGCACCGGACGTTCCTGATATTGCAACCCGTCTTCCGAGGCGCGTTCGGCAATATCCAACTGTCCGACAGACAGCGTGCAATCCGCAAGATAGGAACAGAATGTCGGCATATATAACTGTGCACCGGTCCCGCGCCAGCGTTCGATACCGGCTATCGCAGAGCGATCTGATTGTCGGCAGGATCAAGATAGGTTCGCGCCACGCCGATCATGACATCGCTGTGGGCATGCCAATGAACGAACCCGTGTTCTTCCGAAAATCGTGTTTCCTCTTCGGCTGCTTCCAGACAGGCGGCATAAACCTTGCGCAGCAGGGCAATGATGCTGCGCGCGGCCGCCGCCTGCACAATTGAAATAGGTTCTGCCGAGGCGCGGGCAAAGGTTTTGGCCTGTTTGACCAGTTTCCAACCCTCTTCCAGTCGCCCCTCGTAGCTGATGACCTGTGCCAGCATGATCGTGCTGGAAACCATAGGGTTTTCACCATATTCGATCACGCTCCGCGACAGGTCACAATCGGAGGCCACTACGCGGCACTGACTATAGGCTTTGCGGGCGTCCTGAAACCGGTCAAGACTAAGATTGCTTGACCCATGCACACGCAGGGCGATGGCACTGCGCAACTTGGAATCCAGTTTTTCAGACAGGGTGATCATGCTTTGTGTCAGATCAAGGCTTTCTAGAAAGCGGCCCTGATTGTAGAGGCTGGTCCATGGGCCGCGTATGCTGTCAAAAAGTTGATCCTGCGCTCCGACCTTGTCGCAAAGTGCCCGCGCTTTAGTGTAATTGCCCTCGACCTGCTTGGACGCATAGCCAACCTTGGCTGTCAGGGGGGCACCCAGCGCCAGTCGGCATTCGATTTCATGTCTGTCCCGATCAGTGCCAAGCAGCAGCGTTTCAATAACCCGAAGCGCATTATTATAGGCGCTGATGGCTTCGGCAATGGCTGATCGGCTGGCGGTATCTGCCCCGACATCTGATAATAAGTGATTGCCATTTGCGCATCACCAGCCTGTTCGGCGTGCTGCGCCACCGGGTCCGGTTCTGCGGCGGTGCCTGCATCCTTCAAATAGGCTGCGATCTGGCAGTGAATCAATTTGCGTCGGCTGATCAAAAGGCTTTCATAAACGGCATCACTCTGCTGGGTGCCCGCGACCGGCTTATCCGGCTGCGTAAGGATCTTGAGGGACATGTCCGAGAAGTGTTGAAGACTTTGGGCATTCGCATGACTGGAGTAAACAATGGGCGGCTGCGCCAAGGGTTCCGGGATCAGATGGCAGATGCAGGTGACAAGGATCCTGTTTTGGCAACAATAGCAGGTGCTTTCATCGTGATTCACGCGACACTTTGCACAGCTGCCGGGGCTCTGGACAAAGAATTGCTCTCCGTCGCCCGCAAAAGCACCCTGTGTCGACGATCGATGACGATCCCTGGCATTGGACCCATTGTGGGCTCAGCTTTATCGCCCACGTGGATGATGCGACCAGGTTTCGAAAAACAGCGGATGTTGGGGCCTTTCTTGGGTTAACGCCCCGGCGGCACCAGTCTGGTGAGGTTGATTACTCCGGGCGGATATCGAAATGTGGAGATGTGCAAATGCGTGGACACTTGTTCGAGGCCGCGACCAGCCTGATCCGCTTGGTCAAGCGATTCTCGCCATTAAAAGCTTGTGCTGAAAGGCTTACCGCTCGCACGGGTTTTAAAAAATGCCGCAGTAGCGACAGCCCGAAAAATGGCAGGGCTGATGCTGACGCTTTGGAAAAACGAAACTGAATTCTGTTGGAAAGGAACCGCTACAGCCTGAAACGATACAACGAAATCCCGCCTAAGGAAGAGGCTGGGAGCAAAGTCCCAAAGGGACGGAGCCAGATCGATCTCGTGGGTGCAGTTGGAGCAGAAAACGTGACGCTTGATGACCCCGCACATGACATTTGGGACAATCAGCCCCGAACGCCGTAGTGAGGCGGCTGCGTCCGACCTCGGAGAGAACGATGACCCTGAAGGACCGAGCGAACTGGCTCTTGCCTATGCCGCAAACAGAGAACTGTTCCAGAACGGTGCCATGAAATTTGTCCACTGCTTCAGAAACGCATCAACCGCCGGGCGTTCGCTGTCCTGCCACCAGAACCCGCCAAGAAAGATATCGAAACAGGCCTTGCGGTGAATAAAGTCCGTGTCCATTGCACCGATCGCCCCGATGGCTCCGCCATAGGGTTCGATAACCAGAGTCGAATAGGGATTGGGCGTGTTTTCCAGGACGATACCCTACATATCGAGCCAGTTCTGTTCGTTCAGCGTCACCTCGACATAGCGGGCGTGTGTGTTCTCCATCGGCATTTTCTTGTCTTCGGGGAATTGCGGAATATCAACTGGCGTCGCCAGCAGCTTGTAGTTCAGCGCATTATATGTGCCCCATTCGCTGATCTGGATTTCAGGTTTGGTGGCTGTAAGGTCGGCAATCTGGCCCATCGGGTCGCCGAAAAAGGGCGGCGCGATGATACCACGCATCAGCAGATATGGTTTGTAATCGGCTTGATGACCGCTGTCGCTTTGATTAACCACAACGGTCATGTACCCGATGTTCTGTGTCTAGGTGCCAAGCGTGTAATTGCCTTGCATCTAGCAAAACGCCTGCGCGGCGAACCTTCCGTTCGGTCGCGGTGCTGAGCGGCCAGCGCAGCCCGTAGCCATAAAGCTGGCCGTTTGTCGTGCCGGGCTGATAATCCAACCGATGAAGCCCATAGGTGATATTGGTCAACACCCCGAAGTCGCCACCGGTGCCGCCGCGCACGGCCCAGAAAAGATCGGGGTTGGTCAATGCGTCGGCCATGACTTGACGCCCGTTGGCCAGCACCATTTCAACTGCAAGAACATTGTCCGAATTCATGTTGTAGGGCCGCGATGTGAAACCGAAACCGCCACCCTGAATATATCCTGCCGCACAGACATCCGGGCAACCGCCTCCCGTCACATGCAACCTGTACAGATCAAGCGTATCGTTCAATTCACCAAAGGCGCAGCCGGGTTGCACCCGCACCGTACTTTGCGACAGCGGTGGTGCTTGACTTACGGCAGCTGATTTCATTTGGCGGGTGTCAATGATCATGCCCGGCCCGGTCGAATAACCTGCGGTGCTGTGTCCGCCGGACCTGAGCGTGACGGGCAGCCCCATTCGATCGTCAGCCTCCAACGCGGCGACAACATCATTGCCTTGCCCGCGACAATATACGATCATCTTTGGATTGGCCTGAAACAGTGGATTGGTCAACTGGCGGTCGGTATCATAATCGGGGTAGCCAGGCAGAACGATCCGGCCTTCAATCTTATTCTGCAAGCCTTCCAGAACCGCGCGGTCCACATCCAGCGCGTCCTGTGCAGCGGCTGCCACAATCGCCGGACTGGTTTGACGGGTCGTTCGACAGTGCGTTTGAAACTGTATGAAATTGCCAATGATTTAATCCTTATTCATTAAGCAGAATGCTCAACTCGTAAAGGAACAGATGTGCGTAACGCGCAATAAAATGGGCTGGAGCGAAATTACTAATAATGTTGAAAGCCTAGCTCAGTCCCGCACGTCTCTAAATCGCGGTTCCGGCACATGGCGAAGCAAGGAGATATGCCCAGAAGTCGGTGACGGATGATCAGGTGGCGGTCTGAAGCTGCTTGATCCCGTCGAAGCGAATTCGGTAGTTCTACGTATTCCAAAGTGAGGCCAAAACCTTATGCTCATGTGATGCGGGTTCGCGCTGCGACTGCATTTACCGAAATCCAGTTGGAATGGCCGTTGACACCAAACCTGGACAGCACTTGGAGAACGTGGGGCAATGTAGCGCTTTGGCTACTCTGCTGCACCCTTTCGCTGGCCGCCATTGCCGCCCTTGAGGGGAGGGAAAGGCTGGCCGAGTTATCGATAGAAAGCGCGCGGCTGCAAGCCACCGCATCGCAGCGGGTCAATCAGCATGATGCCCACCTGACGGCGCTGTCCGCCATCGCAGTCGCGGGTGCGGATCAACGTCCCGAGCTTTTCCGGGAGGTCGCAGGTGCGATCATGCGATTTTACCCCCGGATCATCGGTATCTCGCTGGTCCCGCTCGAGGGTGAGGCCGGGGCGTTCGAGATCGGAACCCATGGCGCGGAGATCCGCGATCTGGTCCGCGCCGCCGCAGCCCGATCGACCGGCGTGCCGGTTCTGGTGCGCTATCTCGCGGACCGGCCTGCCTACGTGATCGTCAAACGCAGCCCGAACACCGATGCCGCACGCTACGGGCTTGCGCTCGTTATTGATGCGGCGGCGCTGCTCGAAGGTGAGTCCGCCTACTGGATGGAGCGGGGCATTGGGCGCAGTTTGACCCTACCGGATGGGACAATCCTTCTTGAGGACGGCACTGATCAGCGCGCACCGCAGTTCGTGCACACGCTTTCGAGCAGCACGCAGCCATTGCGTCTGGAAACCGCCATCAGGTTGACCTTGACCGATCTGCTGCCGCCGGGACGTATCGCGCTGGTGCTGGCCATGATTACCCTTGCGGGTTTGATCCTACGTGCGGCGTTGCGGCAGCGCGCCCAAGTACGCGCGGCAGAAAGGCGCGCTGAACTCAGCGGGCTTGAGACCCGTCTCAGCCACGCGGCCCGTGTGAACGCCCTGGGCGAGATGGCGAGCGGCATGGCGCATGAATTGACCCAGCCTCTGACGGCGATTCTGGCGCAGGCCCAGGCTGCGCGTCACCTGATAGCCCGCGGAGAGACCGAAAAGGTTACCGGCGTGCTCGAAGAGGTGGTCGGGCAGACGCGACGGGCATCGGCAATCCTCGAGCGCCTCCGAACCTGGACGCGACCGCAGGAGCGTCACCCGGAAACGATCGATCTCAGAGAGTGCATTCACGTGGCCGAAACCCTGCTTGCCGGACAGGTGGCTGAGGCCGGGTCGCTGCTTGATGTGCATGCTCCGGCAGTACCTGTTCTAGTTCTGGCGGATCGTGTCGAGCTTGAGCAGGTTCTATTCAACCTGATCAGGAACGCGCTCGACGCCGTCGCCGATAGTGCGGGCGTACGAGAAATTTCGGTGGTGCTGTCGACAGACGGCGATACCGCGCTGATCGATGTGGTCGATACCGGATCCGGAATTCGCGAGGACGTCCGAGATCAGCTTTTCACGCCCTTCGTGACGACCAGAGAGAGTGGGACCGGATTGGGCCTCGCGCTCAGCCATCGGCTCGTCGAGCGGGCCGGGGGCGACCTCGTCGCAGTCGATACCGGCCAAGGCGCGTGGTTTCGGGTCAGCCTGCCACTGACGCACATGAAACCGGATGGGGTGAAATGACCACACGTGTCTACCTGGTTGACGACGACGCGGCAGTGCGCTCGGCGCTTTCATTGCTCTTGTCTACGGTCGGAATCGATGTGATCGCCTTTCCCGGCCCCGAGGAATTCCTGCAGGCCCTGCCGAAACTCGACGCGGGATGTCTCATTCTTGACATCCGGATGCCGGCCATTTCCGGGCTTAAACTACAGGAAAAACTGAACGAGAGAGGCGTGACCTGGCCAACGGTTGTGATTTCGGGACATGGCGACATCGAGGCCTGCCGAAAGGCCTTCCGGAACGGAGCGATCGATTACCTTTCGAAACCGGTGGACGAACAGGACCTGATTGATGCGATCCAGAAGGGTCAAGCGGTTCTTGGCAAAGCTGGGGCAGATGCGGCGGAACGCGCAGAAAGCCGTGCGCTCATCGCCGGGCTGACCCCACGCGAGCGCGAGGTTCTATCGCTGGTGGCGCGCGGTTTTGCGACCCGCGAGATTGCCTCTGCGCTCGAAGTCTCGCCCCGGACTGTGGAAAGCCATCGTGCTGCGATAGCGGCAAAGCTCGGTACCACGTCTCCCGCGGAAATGACCCGTCTCTGGATCGAGGCCGAGAGGGCTCCGTAGAACTACGCAGCCCGGTGACCGGTTTACTAATGGGGGCGGCATGCGTGCCCTGCTAGGCTTCTCGGCGTCACCAGTTAAGGATAACCGACATGCTAAAAACAACCGCTTTCCTCACCGCCTTGGCCGCCCCTTTCGCCGTCGCTGCGCAGGAGCTTCCAACCGCACCCTATCTGCCGCTGACCATGGCGGTCGAAGCCGCCAATGCGGCGCTCGCCGCCTGTGCCGCAGATGGCCATAGCGTCAGCGTCGCCATCGTGGCGCGTGACGGGGCAACCAAGGTACATCTCAAGGCTGACAATTCGGGGCCGCACACCGTACGAAGCGCGCAAGGCAAGGCTTTCACCTCTGCCTCGATGGGCCGCGACACCGCAGGTCTGGCCCAATTCATCGGAGAGAATCCGCAGCATGATGGCTTGCGCTCCATGGATGACCGCATGGTCATCCAGGGCGGCGGGTTGCCAATCAGGATAGGTGGCACCCTTCTCGGAGGTATCGGCGTCGGGGGCGCACCCGGCGGTCATCTCGACGAGGCTTGTGCCCGGGCCGGGCTTGACGCCATCGGTGCCGAGTAAGCCTAAAGGCCGGTCTGCGCCTTTGCCGGGCGGACCGGGCTGATTGTTCTTAAAGAAAGCGAGGGTTCAGATATGAAAGTGTATGTAATGGTTGCGGCGCTGTTGGTTGCCACCTCGGCAACCGCACAGACGGCCCCGTCGGCGCGCGAGATCGCCACGTATGACGGGTTGTTTCTGGCCGCACACGAAGGCGATGTTGCCGTCATCCGGCAGCTTGTCGCCGCCGGCGCGCAGGTCAACGCCCGTGATCCCAAGGGTCGCACGCCTATCCATGTCGCGGCCTTTGCCTCGGAAGACGACGCCCTTCGCGCGCTTGCCGAGGCCGGGGCAGACATGAACGCGTTGGAGAGAAGCGCCTATGACGTAGTGACAATTGCCGCTGTTGCGGATGATCCGGACCTGATGTCGCTCGCGATCACGCTCGGCAACGATCCCGGCCTGACAACAAGCCCCTACGACGGCACGGCCCTGATCGCGGCGGCGCATCTGGGCCATGTCGAGGTGGTGCAACGCCTGATCGCAGCCGGTGCGCCGCTCGATCACATCAACAACCTGCATTGGACCGCAGTCATGGAAGCGGTGGTTCTCGGTGATGGCGGAGCGGATCATCAAGCCGTGCTGGACGCGCTTCTCGATGCCGGGGCCGACAGAACGCTGGCGGATCGCGATGGGGTGACACCGCTCCAGCACGCCCAAGCGCGCGGCTATGCGGCGATGGTCGAACGCCTTGAAACCTTGGATTAGCTTCCGCCCACTCAGGTTGGCCATTGCTTGAATTCGCAAGGCACCGAATTCGGTTCTGCAGCGAACGCGAGGTATGGCAAGCTGCTCCGTAGCGTTGCGGTGTTCGGTCGGCTGTCTGGTTTTGGCCGGTTGCCGCTAGTGGTCGGAATTAACCGGGCGGTGACCAAAGCGCCATGAAACGCGCTGGCGCACTTGCCCGAACGGGTTCGGCTTTGGCTGATGCAGCTGAGAACCAATGCCCTTATCCTGGTCCTGCTTTTGGGGGAGGCGTCGGCATCCAATCATATCAGCCAAACCCAAAGTGACCGCTGCACCACGTCCAATGTTAAGCTGCGGCTAATGAACTCTGTAATACAGAGTGTCAGCACCAGCCGCATTTTTTCGCGGCGAAGCAGCTTGACGCCAAGTTGGGTCTCAAGCTGCTTGATTTGCTGGCTCACCGCTGATGTCGATACCCCAAGCTCACCCACGGCCTTGGTGACCGTGCCAAGACGTGCCACAGCCTCGAATTGCTCTGTCGCGCGGATATTTATGCCACGCAAGCTGGTCAATGAACCGGACTCCTCAGTTTAGAAGCCACCAAAACGTGTATCTGTCTAAATCACTTTGCAAGTTTCGAAGACATCCTTGCCCAATCCTGAAAAGAGGGAAACCGGCGCGGCGGACAATTGTTTCGCGAAATGCAGCAGCAAGGATATGAAGGCCGCTAATCGCATCTGGAACGGTTGCTGGCAGAAAACGCAGGGCTGAGAAACAAGCGGCGGGTGATCCGAACACCGTACCCGCGTGGAATATCGCGCCGGTGACGGCCTTAAGGACACTCCCAACCCGGAGGTGGTATGGCGTTTGCTGGATCATCTATCATGATATGGTGGCCGAAGCGGCCCGCCATCTTGAACGCCAAACTCCGTGGATGAAGAACTGTCTGACCGAGCACAGCGACCGTTTTTTTTGCCCCCGAAATGCTTTATCTCTCCAATTTTAAGCAGTGTTAAAGCCTTTTGGTTTCAAGCAGCCTCAGGCCGTGCCCCCCGCGATCAGGGTAAAGCCCACATCCGTTGAACGTGCCGGTTCCCGTCCCGCCAAACGCTCCAGTATGCAATCTGCCGCGATCTCGCCGATCCGAGTCCGGTGCGTGGCAGTCGTGGTAAGCGGCACGGGCAGCGTCTGTCCCAGTTCCAACCCGTTGAATCCCGCCAGTGCCAGATCCTGCGGCAGGCGGATCCCCTGTGCCATGCAGTGAAACACGCCGCCAACAGCCATGTCGTCATTTGACATATAGACAACATCGGGCCGTTGGTCCGACTGCGCCAACAGTTGCTTCAACCCCCGCCGCCCCAGCGTCACCGACGAGGGTTCGGCCAGTGATACGCAAGCGTCAAGGATCAGGCCCGCTTCGCTCAATGCCTCACGAAACCCAGTCAGGCGCGCGCAGGCGCGGCGGTCCCGTTCGATATCGTGTCCCAGATAGGCAAACCGCCGATATCCCTGCGCCATCAGATGCCGTGCCATGTCGCCTCCGGCCCCGCGATGCGACATGCCTACCGCCATATCCACCGGATCGGTGTCTATATCCATTATCTCGACCACTGGCAAACCGGCCCCCGCCAACAGGCTGCGGCTGACGTCCGTCATCCCGCTGGGCGCGATCACCAGCCCGGCGGGGCGCCATGCCAGCAGGTTGTGGATCAGTTGTTCTTCTTGCTGCGGGTCATAATTGGAAATCCCCAGAACCGGATGAAAGCCAGCCTGGTCCAGCCGGATTTCCAACCCTTTCAACACGTCTGGAAACACGATGTTGGACAGCGACGGCAGGATGACCCCCACCTGATTTGACGGCCCCCCCGCCAGCGCCCCGGCCAGACGGTTGCGCACATACCCCAGCGATGCGGCGGCCTGTTCCACCCTGTGCAAGGTCTTGCCCGCCACCGATGGGCTGCCGCGCAAGGCCCGCGATACGGTGATCTCGCTTACCCCGGCCAGCGCCGCCACCTCTGATAGCGTGGGTTTTCTGGCCTGTTTCTCGTCCTGCACGCAGCATGTCCTTTATTCATCAACGGGCTACCGCCCCCGCCACTTGCCAAGCAGCAGACGATTCCCCTTCGACCTTGCCACCAATTGACAGCGCTGTCATTCAATGACAGCTTTGTGAGCGGAGGAGAGACGATTTGCGCATTCTAGTGACAGGAGCGGCGGGTTTCATCGGCCAGATGGTGGTCGGCGCGCTGTCGGCGCGTGACAGCATCCTGTTGAACGGGGTCGAGCGGCGGATCGCCGCGATCCTTGCCACCGATATCGCCGAAGTGGCGCTCAATGATCTGGCTGCGCATCATCGACGCGTTTATCCCGTGCCCGGCGAGCTTTCCTCACCGCAGGTGCTTGAGCGTATAACGCAGGACCAACCCGATCTGGTGATCCATCTGGCTGCCGTTGTCTCTGGTCAGGCCGAGGCTGACTATGATCTGGGCATGGAGGTCAATCTCCGGTCCACGATGGATCTGATAAACGCCTGCCGCCAGATGCCAAAACCGCCCGTGTTTCTGTTCTCGTCCTCAGTCGCAGTGTTTTCCTGCGTCGCGAATGATACGATCTCCGAGGATATGCTGCCCGCGCCGCGTTCTTCTTATGGCACACAGAAGTTGATGGGCGAATTGCTTGTGCGGGACGCCACGCGCAAAGGGTTCATTCTTGGGCGCAGCCTACGGTTTCCTACCATATCGGTGCGGCCCGGCGCGCCGAACAAGGCCGCCAGCAGCTTTGCCAGCGGGATCATCCGCGAGCCTCTGGCCGGACAAGAGGCGATCCTGCCCGTGGGCCGCGATCTGCGCCTGCACCTTGCCTCGCCGGATCGCGCGCTGGCCTATACCCTTCATGCCGCCGGTCTGGCGCAATCCGTTATAGGCGCAGACACCACGCTGACATTGCCCGGCGTCACCGTTACTGTCGGCACGATGATCGACACGCTGGCCCGCATTGCGGGGCCGCAAGTGGCAGCCCGCATCAAACCCGCTCATGATCCCGCCATCGAGGCGATCGTGGCCAGCTGGCCGGGCCAGATCCTGACCCCGCGCGCCGAGGCGCTGGGGTTCGAACCGGATACAGATTTTGCCGATCTGGTCAGTGCCCATATGGGCCGGACTGCGGTAGAATGACCAAACGACCGAAAACCAAATCCTATGGGAGGAAACCAATGAAACATCTCGTCACCGGCTTTATCGCTGCTGCCATTCTGGCAACTGGCGCACATGCACAACAGAACATCGTCGTCGGCCACGCGTTGTCGCCCTCGTCGCATTACGGTGTTGGCGCGCAGGCGTTCATCGACACGCTGACCGAACTGTCGGGCGGCACCTTCACCGGCGAGCAGGCCCCCGCAGGCCAGCTGGGCGGCGAGCGTGACATGATCGAGGGTTTGCAGATCGGATCGCTGGATCTGGTTGTCACTTCAACCGGCCCGCTTGGCAACTTTGTCCCCGAAGTTTTCGCCCTCGACCTTCCTTTCCTGTTCCGTGACTATGATCACGCCCGTGCCACCCTTGATGGTGAGATCGGTCAGGAACTGCTGGCCAAGATCGGTGAGAACAACCTTGTCGGTCTCGCGTGGTCCGAAAACGGTTTTCGCCATGTCACCAACTCGCAGCGTGCCGTTCGCACACCCGAGGATCTGGCTGGCCTGAAGCTGCGCACCATGGAAAACAAGGTTCACATGACAGCGTTCAGCGGCATGGGTGCATCGCCTACGCCAATGGCTTTCCCGGAACTGTTCACTGCGCTTCAGCAGGGTGTTGTCGACGGTCAGGAAAACCCCGTTACCGTGATTACCGCCTCCAAGTTCTGGGAAGTTCAAAAGCACGTCTCGCTGACCGGCCACGTCTATTCACCAGCCGTCGTACTGGCCTCGCCGGTATTGTTTGACGGTCTGAGCGACGAGCAGAAGGGCTGGTTCATGGAAGCGTCCAAAGCCTCCGCCGCCGCTACCCGCGCCGAGGTGAACCGCCTAGAAGAAGCGGGTGTTGCCCTGCTGCGCGAAAACGGAATGGAAGTCATCACCGACATCGACAAGGCACCCTTCGCGGCCCTCGCCGAGGCATCCTATTCAGTCTATACGGATCAGTATGGTACCGAAATGGTAGACCGCATCAAAGCGGTGAAGTGACCCTTCTCGGATGAAGCACGCCGGCGCGGACCCCTGCGCCGGTTTTTTTTGCCTGACCCGGCAACCCGGTTCCGTCCAGCAAAAGCAGAGGCTCCAGATGCGTGCATTTCTCAAATTTGAAGATTTCAGCACCGGGCTGGCACTGCGGTTGTCGATTGGCTTTCTGGTGATAGCGGCGTCTCTTGCGCTCTTTCAGGTCATCACCCGGTTTGTCTTCTCCAGCCCCTCCACCTGGTCCGAGGTGATCACCCGCTCTTCCATGATCTGGTCGGTCTTTCTTGGCGTCGCCGTCGCCTTCCGCCACGGCTCGATGATCGCGGTCGAGGTGATCCAGCAGATGCTCCCCCCACGCATCGCCCTTGGCCTTTTCCTGATTTCCAACGCGATGTCGGTGCTCTTTTTTGTCATTCTCTTCTGGCAGGGTTGGTCGATGACCGAACGGGTCGCAAAACAGAAACTTGCCGCGCTCGATATCTCGATCGCGTGGGTCTATGCAGCGCTGCCGATCGGATCCGTTTTCATCATCATCGCCATTGTCGCCTCGATGATCCGCGGTGTGCAGGGCGATTGGGCCGCCGCGAGAACCAAGGCAAAGGTTACAGAATGAACACCGCACTGGGTCTTTCCCTCGCTATCCTTTTCCTGCTTGGTGTGCCGATCGCTGTGGCCATCGGACTTGCCTCGGTTATCGGGATTGAGGTGCACGGTCGCCTGCCGCTGCTCCTGGTGGCACAGCGCATGTTCACCGGCATTGACAGTTTCCCCCTCATGGCGATCCCGCTTTTCATCCTTGCCGGCAACTTGATGTCGGCGGGCGGCATCTCGCACCGTCTGGTCGAACTGGCGAAATCCATCGTCGGCGGTATTCAGGGCGGTCTTGCCTGTTCGTGCGTCCTGACCTGCATGATGTTTGCCTCTGTCTCGGGCTCCAGCGTGGCCACAACCTTTGCCATCGGCGCGATCCTGATCCCCGCAATGGTCAAGTATGGCTACCCCAAGCCGATGGCCGCCTCGATCCAGGCCAGCTCTGCCGAACTGGGTGTGTTGATCCCGCCCTCAATCCCGCTGATCCTTTACGGCGTGTCCACCGATACCTCGATCGGCAAGCTTTTCATCGCGGGCCTCGGGCCCGGCCTGCTGGTAGCGACATCGCTTATCATCCTCGTGCTGATCCTGTGCCGCTTGCGTGGCATCGGCAAGATGGACGGCGAAGACCGTTCCAGCGTGCGTGTCGCGTCAATCAACGCCTTGCCCGCGCTTATGGTGCCTTTCGTGATCCTTGGCGGCATCTACTCGGGTGTTTTCACCCCCACCGAGGCCAGCGCCGCCGCCGTTGCCGTTGCCCTGCTGATCGGAATGGGCATCTACCGTGAACTGAAATTCCACCAACTGCCCGAGATTTTCAAACAGACGATCATTTCCACCTCCGCAATCATGATCATCATCGCCGCCGCATCGCTGTTTTCTTTCCTGATCACCCGCTCGGGCCTGCCCAACGAAGTGGCGGCCTGGTTCAAGGACCTGTTCGAGAGCCGCATCGCATTCCTTCTTGCGGTCAACCTGCTGTTGCTGATCGTGGGAATGTTCATCGAAACCTCCGCCGCAATCCTCGTGCTGGCACCGATCCTTACCCCGATTGCCGTCCTTTACGGTGTCGATCCGGTGCATTTCGGCCTGATTATCGTGGTGAACCTGGCGCTTGGCATGATCACGCCTCCGCTGGGCGTCAACCTTTTTGCCGCTTGCGCAGTGGCGAAATTGCCCGTCGAAAAGATCATCCCGCAACTGCTGTGGTTCGTACTTACCGTCTTTGGTGCGCTGATGATCATCACCTATGTGCCCGCCATCACCCTGTGGCCGGTTGAACTCATACTCGGGAACTGAAGATGAGTATTATTCATGTGATCGGTCTTGGATCCATGGGGTTGGGCATGGCCCAATCCCTGCTGCGCGCGGGGCACACCGTGCACGGTCTTGATCTGAACCCTGCGCAAACCGCCGTTCTGGAACAGGCGGGCGGTCAAGCCCTCACGCGGCATTCACCTCTTGCCGATGCGTTGGTGTGCGTGGTGCTGAACGCGGCACAAACCGAAAGCGCCCTGTTCGGTGATGATGGTTGGGCCGGGTATCTGAAACCGGGCGGCACGATCCTGTCCTGTGCCACCGTTTCACCCGATTTCGCGCGCAAGATGGAAGAGATGGCGCAGGATCGCGGCCTGCATTACCTTGATGCGCCCATTTCCGGCGGCTCCCTGCGCGCTGCATCGGGTGAACTGTCGGTCATCGCCTCTGGCACGCCAGCCGCTTTCGATGGTGCAGCCGAGGCGCTGGCCGCCATGGCCCAAACCGTGCACCGTCTGGGTGATCAGGCTGGCCCAGGCTCGGCGATGAAGGCCGTCAACCAGTTGCTGGCCGGCGTGCATATTGCCGCCATGGGCGAGGCACTGGGGCTTGCCACCTCGCAAGGGCTTGATCTGTCCCGCGTTCTCGATGTGATCCGGGTTTCCGCAGGCACATCGTGGATGTTCGAGAACCGCGCCCCCCATGTGATTGACGCGGATTATACCCCGCGGTCGAGCATCAACATCTGGCCCAAGGATCTGGGTATCGTCACCGATATCGCCAGCGCCGCAGGTCTGCCCCTGCCGCTGACGCAAACCGCGCTGGCGCAGTACCGCGATGCGGCGCAGGCCGGTCTTGGGCTTGAGGATGACGCCGCGATCACAAAACTTGTGGCGTCCCGCGCGGGCCTGAAGCTTCCGGGGGATGCGTGATGCTGCTAGGATGTATCGGAGATGATTTCACCGGCTCGTCCGATCTGGGCAACACGCTGACCAAGGCGGGCATGCGCGTGACGCAATATGTGGGCATCCCCGACACCCCGTCCACAGCTGATGTCGAGGCCGGGATCATCGCCCTGAAATCCCGCTCCATCCCCGCGGATCAGGCCGTTGCTCTGTCACTCAGGGCGCTTGACTGGCTCCTGGCGCAGGGCTGCACGCAGATCTTGTTCAAATACTGTTCCACCTTTGATTCCACACAAGACGGAAATATCGGCCCTGTGGCCGATGCGCTTGCCGATGCGCTGGATGCCCGTCAGGTGCTGGTTTGCCCCGCGTTTCCGGCCACGGGCCGCTCGATCTATCAGGGCCATCTGTTCGTGGACGATCATCTACTGTCCGAAAGCGGGATGCAGAACCACCCGCTGACCCCGATGACAGACCCAGATATCCGCCGCTGGCTGGGCCACCAGATCACCGGCACGGTCGGCCATATTCCGGCACCTGTCGTCATGCAGGGCAGCGATGCGGTACAAGGCCGGATGCAGGCTGAAGACGCGGCGGGTCACCGCCTGCTGGTGGCTGATGCAATCACGGATTCCGATTTGATCACGTTGGGTCGGGCTGCCGCCGATTTGCCGCTCATTACCGGAGGATCTGGCATTGCCATGGGCCTGCCCGCAAATTTTCGCGCGCTGAACATGCTGTCCTCGGGTGGGGTCGCATGGAAAGGGCAGGCGGGTCGCGCGGCGATCCTGTCCGGTTCGTGCTCTGTTGTCACGCGGGGTCAGGTTGCCCTTCATGCCGCCAGCCATCCCGCGTTGGAGGTGACGGCAGAACAGGTCATGTCAGGCACCGTCACTGCCGCCACTCTTGCCGATTGGACCTTGGCGCAAGACGGGCTGCCGCTGATTTATACCTCGGCCGATCCGGCCATGGTGCAACAGGCACAGGCCCGTTTCGGCATCACCGAAACCGCCACCCGGATCGAGGCGCTGTTTGCTGATCTTGCTGCCCGACTGGTCGCAGGCGGCATCACGCGTCTGATCAGCGCAGGGGGCGAAACCTCGGGCGCGGTAGTCGAGGGGCTGGAGCTTTCCGCGCTTCAGATTGGCCCCGAGATCGACCCCGGCGTGCCGATGATCCGCGCCTCTGAATCCCTGGTACTTGCCCTGAAATCCGGTAATTTCGGCGGCCCTGATCTTTTTGCCCGCGCAGCAGCCATGATGGAGGGCTAACCCGATGACGGAGGCAAAACTACGAGAGGATATCTGTTTCTGGGCGGCCTCCATGTTCAACCGTGGCCTGACGGGTGGGGCATCGGGCAATATCTCGGTGCGCACGCCGGATGGCGGGCTTTTGGTTACTCCCACGGGGGCCAGCATGGGCAGGCTTGATCCCGCGCGCCTGTCGCGATTCGATGCCGCCGGCCGGCATGTGGGAGGCGATGCGCCCACCAAGGAGATGCCGCTTCATTCCGCCTTTTACGAAACACGCAAAAGTGCTGGAGCCGTGGTGCATCTGCATTCCACCCATTCTGTTGCGCTTTCGATGTTGCCGGATACCGATCCGGATAACGTGCTTCCACCGCTGACCGCTTATGCCGTGATGCGCGTAGGCAAGGTGGCGCTGCTGCCTTTCTTCCTGCCTGGTGACGCGGCGATGGGGGATGCGCTGCGCAGCTTGGGAGGCAAACGGTCCGCCGTGCTTTTGGCCAGTCACGGGCCGGTAGTGGCATCCAAGGATCTGGAAGCGGCCGTCTTTGCGATGGAGGAATTGGAAGAGACCGCTAAATTGGCGCTTCTTCTGCGCGGTCATGCACCCCGCGCGCTGACCGATGACCAGATCGGCGCTTTGGTGCGGAAATTCGATCTGGAATGGGACTGATGCGTTATTCTGCGAACCTTGGCTTTCTGTTCACCGACCTGCCGTTGCCGCAAGCGATCCATGCAGCCAAGGATGCGGGGTTCGATGCGGTGGAATGTCATTTTCCCTATGACGTACCCGCCGCCGAGGTGGCAAAGGCGCTGGCCGATACCGGGCTGACCATGCTGGGCCTGAACACTTGGCCGGGCGACAAGGCCGCGGGTGATTTCGGCCTTGCGGCCCTGACAGGACGCGAAGTCGAGGCCCGCGCCGCGATTGCGCAGGCGGTGAATTACGCCGTGGCGACGGGCACGCGCGCGGTACATGTCATGGCAGGCCGCACCGATGGCGGTGACGCCGCCGATGTCACGTTTCTCGCCAATCTCGCCTATGCCTGCGATCTGGCCGCCCCCCACGGGATCACGATCCTGATCGAGCCGATCAACACCCGCGATGTGCAGGGCTATCACTTGTCGCACACCGATCATGCGGCGCGGATCATTGACGCGGTAAACAAGACCAACCTGAAACTGATGTTTGACTGCTATCACATGCAGATCATGCAGGGCGATTTGGCCACCCATCTGCGCGGCCTGATGCCGATCATCGGCCACATCCAGATCGCTGCCGTCCCTGACCGGGGGGAGCCCGACCGGGGCGAGGTCGATTTCCGCTGGCTGATGCAGGATCTTGACGGTTTGGGGTATGCCGCACCTGTGGGTGCCGAATACAAACCGCGGGCGGGCACATTACAGGGTTTGGGCTGGCTGCACAGCTTCCGCAAGGCGCACCAAACCTGAGGTCAGAACCCCCTTTTGCTTGACAGTTACAATGCCGCAGCGCAGCAACCGGGGGCCTTCGACCCCTCCGTCGCCGCAGAGCTGTGGCGGTTTGACAATGACGTCAACGGGTTCGATCCGGGGAAGCACCGTCTGGGCCAGTTTGCCGCAACCCAGCCGGTCATTGCCGTTCTTGAGGAACGTGACGAAAACACCCTGTGCGGGGCAACCCGAACGGTTGTATTCCGGCGCAAGTTATAGCGTGCGCAGCAGCTGAATTTCCAAAGTTACGAGGGTCGATGACCAATCCAGGACCGCCTCCACAGGGGAGTTTCAGATCCATGAAAGGGGAGCTGTCACCGTATCTGCTTTTGCCTGACGCGCTTCGTCTATGCGGCCTTCAGGTGACCTCATGTTCACCGACAATTTCCGCAAATCTCGCGAAGAATTTCGCAGCCAGCTTTTTGGCGGTCCCTTGGATGAGCCGGCTACCCAATTGTGCGAGCTTGCCGCCAATTTCGGCATTTGCATTATAGCGCAGCAGTGTTCCCTCGGGGTGGTTTTCCAATTCAACATCGGCCCCGCCTTTGGCGAACCCGGCAGCACCGCCATTGCCTGTCCCTGACAGCGAAAACCGCTCTGGCGGAGCGTCCGGACTTAGGGTGACGTTGCCGCTGAATTTTGCCTTAACCGGGCCAACCTTGAGCACTACCTTGGCTTCCAATTCCGTATCGGAATGTTTGATCAGCTCTTCGCAGCCGGGGATGCATTCTTTGAGGATTTGAGGGTCATTCAACGCCGCATATACCACGGCCTGCGGTGCGTTGATGATGACTTCGTCTTTCAGTTCCATGAGGTCGTCCTATTTTTATCAGCAAGGGAATTTGATGGAGGTCAGGATTTTGACCGGCGCTTTGGTCATCAGAGGAAAGAAGCAAAGGCGATGCCTTTGCGCTGTATTTCTAATGCGTTTCATTGGTGACAGTCCGGTCAGGCTCTAGCTCAGATCGCACCAAGGCGAGGTCGGCGGCTGTGTCGATATCAACAACGAAACTGCGGTTTGTTGTGTCGAATGCATGTACAAGCTCTGGCGCGGTACGTGTCAGTTTGCGGCACCCCAGATTGATCGGATCCGCCAACATGCGTGCCCTTTGTGCGGCGGGGACCACAATCGGATTGCCGCGCACACCCTCAACCATCGGAACAGTGATCCGTCCATCGGCCTTTGCATGGTGGGCCTGCAGAAGTTCGTCCAGGCAGCCTGCAGTGATCATCGGCTGATCGCCAAGTGCTATGAGATAGCTTTGGGCCTCAGGCGCACCGCGCAGCCCCGCATCTACCGAGGTCATTTGCCCACCTTCAAAACGGGTATTGTGGACAAATTTGACCGACGCGTCGCGCAATGCCATTCTAATGGCCTTGTCCTGATGTCCTGTGATGACGACGACCGGGTGCTGCGTAACAGCGGCGCAAGCGGCCACGACGCGGCATACCAATATCTCGCCTCCAATCGGCTCCAACAGCTTGTTTGCTGTACCCATGCGCCGGGAAAGCCCCGCCGCGAGAACAATTGCTGCCGTATCAGACATCTTGGGCGCCCCGAACCGTCAGGTTCGCCCGCCTTAGCTGGGTGATTTCAGCAAGGATTGACATTGCGATCTCGTCGGGCGTTATTGCGTTGATATCCAAACCAGCAGGGTACTTTACCTTTGCGAGATTTGGCGCAAGGTCGGGGCTTTCGGCGCTTAACTTAACCGCAATGGTCTCGAATTTCCGAATGCTACCAACAAAGCTAACATAGCGGTGATAGCTGGACACCGCTGCGCGCAGAGCGTCTTTATCTCCTTGGCTCTGGGTTGCGACGACGACGAAGTCACTGGTGTCAAAGTCGAACCCCGGTGTGACATTTGTGCCTTGATCAGCGCCGACTGCATGAACCGAGACCTTAAAATCAAATCGGTCCGCCAGATCAGCAAGGGCCATCGCCACGAGGCCCGTGCCACAAATCACCAGTTCGGGCAGCGGCAGTACGGGCTCGACAAAGACGTCCATTGTGCCTTTAGAAGGGCAGCCATTGCGCGAATAGTGCACGCCGTCGCGCACTTCGCCTGCGGCCACACCTTCGGTTTCCAGCAACTCTTGCGGGCGCAGCGAAATGAACTGCGGCTCACCGGTTTTGATTGAATCGCGTGCCGCTTTACCGATCGCGCCGCGCGCGCATCCACCTCCGACCCAACCCATCAGGATATTGCCGTCCAGATCAAGCAATGCTTTGCCCCCCGGTTTGGCCGAGGTCGCTTCTACAGTGCGCACAACCGTGGCCATGGCGAACGGCACGCCTTTGGCTTTCAGCCTCTGCATTTCGGCCTCAAGACGGGCATGATCTGACTGCGATAACGTCATAGCCGCGCCAGTATGTGTTCAAGGTCAGCCAAATCGTTCAGCGTTGTCGCAGCGGCAAAAACATCAAGATGCGGAAACGCCGTAGCCATGCCTTTGGCGACGGGTTCATACCCTTGCCAGCCTTTGAGCGGGTTCAGCCAAACGATTTTGCAGTTGCGTCGCTTGAGATTGGTCAAGGCAGCGCCCATCACCTCGGACGTGTCACTGTCGTAACCGTCCGAAAGGATAATCACCACGCTGCGCCCATCGACAAAGTTCCGGGCATAGCCGTTAGTGAATTGCTGAAGCGTTGCGCCGATTTTAGAACCGCCGCCAAAGCCATCCGCAAGCAGCGTAATTCTATTCAAGGCCCGCAGCGGATCATCATCGCGCAACGCGTTTGTGATGCGCACCAGACGTGTGTGAAACAGGTAGGCGTCGCTCGCATCATCTGCACGCATCAGACCGGCAAGAAACGCCAGAAAGGGCCGTGCATAGTTCATCATCGAACCGGACACATCGCACAAAGCGACAATCTTCAAAGGCCGCTCGGGTCGTCTGCGCTTGGCAAGGCGCAGGGGCTCGCCCCCGGTCGACAAGCTGTGGCGCATGGTCCGACGCAGATCCAACTGCGTGCCCTTTCTGGCAGCCTTTCGCCTACGTGATCTGCGGTGCCTCAGCGCGTTTCCAAGCCGGATCGCGACAAGCTCTGCCCCGCGGATATCTTCTGCCGAGACCAACTCGCGCAAGTCCTTCTTCATCAGGTTACTGGCCTTGGAGGCGACAAGTTTGCCGGTAGCTTCCGCATAGGTTTCGGTGCCGTCGTTGCCATCCTCCGGGGTGTGGATGGTGCCCTGGCCTTTGATGGATTGGCTTTCATCCATGCGCGAGGTTTTGGATTTTTCAGGGGCCTTGGCTTGCTTCGTCGGCATAACCTTTTGACGCACGCGCCCTTCAGCCATCCAAAAGGCATCAAACAGCAGATCGAATTGTGCAATCTCCTCAACCGACCCGGCACAAACGGACTTGAGCGCAAGGCGCGCATCAGACGGCACGATTGGGTTCACGCAAGACAGCGCTCGCAAAGCCGTTTCGGTCTCGGCCACGCCAAGGCGGAAGCCATGATCGCGCAGGTGTGCCATAAATCCAGACACCCGTGCGGCTGGACCAGGATCAGCCGCAGCAAAGCGCGTGACCTTGCTCATGCGGCTTTCCCGGCAATACGTTGCGCAATTTCCGTTGGGATCGCTGCGCGGTCCGCTTGTGTTTTCAACAAGGTGGCAAGACATGCTTGAAGCACTGTCGGATCCGCAGTCAGATCCTTGATACCAAGCCCAGCAAGAGCGGCGGCAAAATCAAGCATCTCGGCAATGCCGGGCACTTTCTCCAGCTCTTCCTCGCGCAGTTTTTGCACAAACCCCACGATTTGCAGACCCAGTTGCGCTTCGACGCCCGGGCAACGGGACGCGAGGATTGCCAGCTCCGTCTGCCGGTCAGGATACTCAACATGGGCATAGATGCATCGCCTGCGCAGCGCGTCAGACAGATCACGTGTGCCGTTGGCTGTGAGGATCACCAAGGGGCGTGTTGTCGCGCTGATCGTGCCCAGCTCGGGGATCGTGATCTGAAATTCAGACAGAACTTCAAGCAGATAGGCCTCAAATTCCTCATCAGCACGGTCAATTTCATCAATCAGCAAGACCGGGGCTTTTTCCTGACGGATGGCCCGCAGAAGTGGTCGCTCAAGCAGGTAGTCTTCTGAAAAAATCCGCGCCTCAACCGCCGCCCCGGTTTCGCCCGCCTCAGAAGCGGCACGGATCGACAGCAATTGGCGCTGATAGTTCCATTCGTAAATGGCTTGTGACGCGTCCAACCCCTCATAGCATTGCAGCCGGATCAACTGCGTTTCGTTTACCGTGGCCAACGCGCGCGCGACTTCGGTTTTGCCCACTCCCGCTGCCCCTTCCAACAAAAGGGGACGTCCAAGAGTGACGGCAATATGAAGGGCCGTCGCCAGATCATCGCTGGCGATATAGCCGGTCTTGGCCAGCGATGTTTGAAGTTCCGTCCAGCTTGTCATGGGCGCGCGCGGGGCATGTAAAGATGCCCCGCCCTTTCTTTAGTCGTGCATGCCAAGATCATTGGCTGCCTTCCAAATGCGCCAGTGATCGTGGGGCATATTGGTGTGACGGTTGCCAAACGGACGGAATGCATCCTGCACCGCATTCGAGAAGCACGGAACGCCCCCCACATGTGGGCTTTCACCGACCCCCTTTGCACCGATGGGATGGTGCGGAGACGGGGTGACAGTAAAGTCCGTCTCATAGTTTGGCACCTCCCATGCGGTGGGGAGGAAAAAGTCCATTAGCGTACCCGTCTTGCAGTTGCCCATATCGTCGTAGGCAATCTCTTGGCCCAGAGCGACGGCAAGCGCTTCGGTCAGGCCACCGTGGATCTGACCCTCGATCACCATCGGGTTGATCCGCGTGCCACAATCATCCAACGCATAGAAACGGTTGATCGTCGGTACACCTGTGTCCACGTCGATATCCATGACACAGACGTAGGCACCAAACGGATATGTCATGTTAGGCGGATCGTAGTAGCTGACCGCCTCAAGCCCCGGCTCAAGTCCCGGAATGGCTTGGTTGTAGGCAGCGTAGGCGATCTCGCCCATCGTTTTGAACCGTTCAGGCGCGCCTTTGACTACAAAACGATCCACGTCAAACTCAACGTCATCATCGTGCACCTCCAGCAGGTAGGCTGCAATCATCTGTGCTTTTGCACGGATTTTGCGCCCTACCATTGCCGCCGCAGCACCCGCCACAGGAGTGGAGCGAGACCCGTAAGTGCCCAGACCGTAAGGCGCTGTGTCGGTGTCGCCTTCTTCAATCGTAATACTGTCCGCGGAAATGCCGATTTCGGAGGCAAGAATTTGCGCGAATGTCGTGGCATGCCCTTGTCCTTGGCTGATGGTGCCCAGCCGCGCCACTGCAGACCCCGTTGGGTGAATGCGGATTTCGCAGCTGTCGAACATGCCCATCCCAAGGATGTCACAGTTTTTTACCGGACCAGCGCCGACGATCTCGGTGAAGAAGCTAAGACCGATCCCCATGATGGAACGTGTCTCACCTCGCTTAAAGGCCTCGACACGCTCAGCCTGCTTTTTGCGCAAGCCGTCGTAATCAACCGCTTTCAACGCCTTGTCCCAGGCGGTGTGATAGTCACCGCTGTCATATTCCCAGCCAAGAGCGGAGTGATACGGAAACTGCTCTTTCTTGATGAAGTTGATCCGGCGCAGTTCTGCCGCATCCATGTTCATCTCAATGGCAAGCACCTCGATCATCCGTTCGATAAAATAGACGGCTTCGGTCACCCGGAAGGAACAGCGATAAGACACGCCGCCGGGGGCTTTGTTGGTGTAGACGCCATCCACGCCGAGATACGCGATCGGGATGTCATACGAGCCGGTGCAGATATTCATGAACCCGGCAGGAAACTTTGTCGGGTCCGCGCAGGCGTCAAAGGCACCATGGTCAGCGGTCACATGGCAATGCAGACCGGTGATCTTGCCTTCTTTCGTGGCCGAGATTTTGCCCTTCATCCAGTAATCCCGCGCAAAAGCCGTGGACATCAGATTTTCCATCCGGTCCTCAACCCATTTCACAGGTACACCCGTGACGATGGAGGCTACTATAGAACAGACATAACCGGGGTAGACGCCAACTTTATTGCCGAAACCGCCACCAATATCGGGGGACACAACGCGGATGTTGTGCTCTTCGATACCGGACAACAACGATGCAACCGTGCGCACCACATGCGGTGCTTGGAATGTCCCCCAAAGTGTCAGTTTGCCGTTGACCTTATCCATGCTGGCCACGCTCCCACAGGGTTCAAGCGGGCACGGATGCGTGCGGTGATAGTACATGCTCTCCTCGGCCACGATATCAGCATCGTCTATCACGGCATTGGTGCCGGCCTCGTCACCGACTTCCCACGTGAAGATGTGGTTGTGGTGCTTGCGCGGGCCGTGCGCGCCCGGGGCCTTGGGGTCAAGGTCCTCGCGCAGAACGACGTCTGACTGCATTGATTTGAACGGGTCGACGATGACCGGCAACTCTTCGTATTCGACCTCGACCAGCTCAACGGCGTCTGAGGCGATATAGCGATCTGTCGCGACAACAAAGGCCACTTCCTGACCTTGGAACAATACTTTGCCGTCGGCCAAGACCATTTGTTTGTCGCCCGCCAACGTCGGCATCCAGTGGAGGCCCAGTGGTTCGAGGTCTTTGGCGGTCAGAACTGCAACGACGCCTTCCAGCGCCATCGCCGCATCCGTATTGATCGACTTGACCCGCGCATGCGCACAAGGCGAGCGGACGAAATCTCCCGTCAGCATCCCTGGCAGGTTGATGTCGTCGACGTAGTTGCCCTTGCCTTGGGTAAATCGCGCATCTTCTACGCGCTTACGTGAACATCCGAGACCTTTGAGTTTCGTGACCCGTTCCTCGCGTGTAACTTCGTCCTTCATTGGGCGGCCTCCTTGGCGGCATTCAGTTCAGCAGCGGCCGATAAAATGGATTTCACGATGTTCTGGTAGCCAGTGCAGCGGCAAATATTCCCCGCGATCCCAAAGCGCACGTCTTCTTCGGTCGGGTTCGGGTTTTCGATCAGCAAACGATGCGCGCGCGTGATCATGCCCGGCGTGCAATAGCCGCATTGTAGCCCGTGGTGTTCTTTGAAGCTTTCTTGCAAGACGTGCAGGTTTTCGGGGCTGCCGAGACCTTCGATTGTCTTGATCTCGGCGCCCTGTGCTTGGGCGGCGAACATGGTGCAGGATTTCACGGACTTGCCGTCAATCTCGACCGTGCAGGCACCACAATGGGATGTCTCACAGCCGACGTGAGGCCCGGTCATGCCCATCTTTTCGCGCAGAACGTAGATGAGCAGTTCGCGGGGCTCAGCGAGGACTTCTTTCTTCTCGCCATTAACAGTCATTGTTACGATTTGTTTTGTCATGATGTCCTCCCTTACGCTCGTGACCAAGCGCGCGCGATTGCGCGTGAAATGATGATACCCGCGACATGCATTTTGAATGCGACCGGGCCGCGATTGTCCTCGGTGGGGTCGATATCTTCGAGGGCTGCGGCGACAGCGGCTTTCACAGCGGCAGTGTCACAGGTCGTTCCGATCAATGCAGCCGCGGCGGCTTCGGAAAGGACCGGCACATCGCTGAGGTTGGTCATCGCGATGGATGCGGTCGCAACCTTGTCGCCATCTTTCGTGACAAGAGCAGCACAGGCGGCGGTAGCATAGTCGCCGATTTTGCGCTTTTGCTTTTCATAGGCGTAACCAGCGTCAATGGAAGCAAACGTGATGTGGGTCAGAATTTCTTCATCATCGCGGTTCGTCATGTAGGCGGATTCATAAAAGTCGCGCGCCGGAACTTTTCGCGTGCCGTCAACACCGACAAGTATGAACTGCGCATCAAGGCATTGCATCAAACCCGGCATGTCATTGCCGGGATCGCCATTTGCAACGTTGCCGCCGATCGTCCCCATGTAGCGCACTTGCGGGTCTGCGATTTGCAGCGCCGCCTCACGGATAATCGGCGCGGCGGCAAACAGCGCTTCATGATTGATCAGCTCATGCTGTGTGGTCATCGCGCCGATAGTGATAATGCCATCTGCGATCGTGATCCCCTTGAGATCCGCAATATCCTGCAAATCGATCAGGTGCGGAACATCGGCCATGCGCAACTTCATCATTGGGATTAGGCTGTGGCCGCCCGCAAGAACGCGCGCTTCATCGCCATGTTCGGCCAACACAGACAGCGCACCTTCGATATCGCTGGGTCTATGGTATTCAAATGCTGCTGGTATCATGCGTTGTCCTCCCAGACGCCGAATTTCTGGGATAATCAAAGACGCAGACAATAACCGCGCTAGGATAAAGTTCTCAGGCGCGATGGTCTGTGCATGAGATGCGAATAGCGCGCACGAAGTGCGTGCGCAGTTGCAGCATTGAACTGTTCAGAATACCAAGCCTAGACGCCAAGGCTTTCGCGAACCTGCTTAAGATAGGATCGGCTGACTGTGACTTTCGCAAGATGTGCAGTGCCATCAAAGTGACACACACCGTTGTCTTTCTTGCGCTCAAAGCTGGTGACATGGACGGTGTTCAACAGATAGCTGCGGTGTACCCTCACAAAGCTTGTGTTCGCCAGCCGCGCTTCCGTTTCGGATATGGACCAAGGGCAAAACAGGCGACCGGACGGATGATAAAGATAGCTATAGCGCCCCTCGGCCTGAATAGCGGTTACATCCTTGCTTTGCACGAAATGGGTCTGCCCATCGCTTTCATAAGGAAGCCTGATGACTTGAAGCGGACCTCGAGCCGAAACCTCGGTTGTGACCTTTTCAGCGCTGCCAAATTCAGTCTGGTCGACCTGTTGCGGCTTGCTTTGCCCCGCGGCGAATGTAACCCCAACAAGCAGAAAAGCCCCCGAAATCACAAAGGAAGACAGGGTGACGCCAAAAGCCAGCAATTCGTTGCTGAGCCACAGACCCGAGGTCTGCGCGCCGTCAATTTCGACAAAATGCGTACCGGCCATCGCAACGAAATGGACAGCAACAACTGTGACACCAAACGCCACGGTTCCCGACAGGATGTTGCGCTTTTCACGGTGCCCGTAGCTGGTCCAAAAGGAAGCGACGCACAGCACCAAAGAAGCAACAATCGCAACAACGGCCCCAAACGCAGAGTAAACCGGTTTCACGCCCTGAATGCCCGACATGCCCAAATAGTGCATCGCCAGAATCCCGACGCCCACAAACATCCCCGCAAGAGTGATCCGCAACCCCGTCCGCTTGCCGAAATGAACAAGAAGGAGGGCGATACCCGTTAGCAGAATGGCGACCAGCGCCGACATCAGCGTGACCAAGGCGTCGTAATGAAACGCGATTGGCAGGGTCATTCCGAGCATCGCCACAAAATGCATCGACCAAATGCCGCTTCCCAAAGCAATCGCGGACATCGAGACCACAAGTTTGCGGCGCGCCACCGCCATTGCTGACGCGCCCTGCGTCAAAGAAAGGCCGGTAAATCCTGACATCAGAGCAATCGCCAACGACGCTATGACAAAGTAGGGGTTGTGGCCATGTTCCAACATGGTTTCTTTTTAACGCAGCGATAAGCGTTTGCAAATTGCACGTTTGATAGACATTCTGTGAAACCGAGGTGACCTCTGTCCGTTCTCGCATTGATTGGCAGCTTGTTTTCGGCCTAGGTTCATATTGACCTGCAATCAGGGCTGAACATGCGCGTGCCCCATACGTTCATGCAGAGAGGGTCAAACAGCGATCGCTTGATCGTCTGGTGAAACCAGGGCAAGTCCAGAGGTCTCATGTCGCGATTCAAATTCAGCATCAAGCATGTCGAAGCCTTTGTTGCTGTTGCAGATTTGGGTACGTTCCGGCGAGCCGCACATTTGCTACATACGACACAGCCTAATATCTCGAACCGGATCGCACAGCTTGAAGCCTATGTCGGTCAACGGCTGATGGAGCGCGACGCCGGGTCCGTAAGGCTCACGGCGCATGGCACAGCGTTAATGGAACCCGCGCGTACGATTCTCAGGGCTGCAGACGGGTTCATTGCCGCTACGGGAGATGCGGCGAAATTTGAAGGCGTCCTGCGGCTTGGTGTCAGCGAGATGGTGGCGCATTCGTGGTTGCGCCGGTTCCTACGCGAGATGAATGCCCGGTTTCCCGCTATCGATATCGACCTCACCGTCGATATGAGTGTGACGCTGAGCAATGGTCTGTTCAGCCGCGATCTCGACCTGACCTTGCAGAATGGGCCGTTTGATCGAGACGCGCACAAAACCGCGCCACTTGGTCAGTCTGCACATGTCTGGGTTGCGGCTCCTTCGTTGGGACTGCCGGATCGTGTTCTCACACCGTCCGACATCGTGGATCACGCGATTTTATCCCATGCGCGCAATTCGACGGCCTATCGTCAGATCAACGCGCATTTCTCAAGCATCGGCCAATCAGCCCGCCTCGTCTCTTCAACCTACATCGGAAGCTTCCTTCAGATGGCGTTGGACGGCTTGGGCATCGCCTGCCTACCCGCCGCGATGCTGACCGAAGCTTTGGAGGACGACCGGCTGCGCATTGTTAACTATCCGTTTATTCCTGATAATCTCGTTTTTTTCGCAAGATACATGGCAGATCCCGCACCGACCTATCTGCAAGAGGCCGTCACCATTGCGCAACGAATATTTCCGCCAGAGCAAAAGATAGGATAAGGTTTTCGTATCCTTTCCATCAGTACAAACAATTTTCCCTTTCATCTCTAACATGCCTAGGCTGGCATGAAGTTGAATGGCGAGGACTAGATGGCAAGCGAAGCAGTGCGGCTCGGGGTGGATATTGGCGGAACCTTTACGGATGTCGTGATCGAATGCGGCAACAGCCGCCATTCCACGAAGGTTCTGACAACATATGCCGCCCCTGAAGATGCAATTATTGAGGGTGTGCATCAGGTCTGTGCCAAAGCAGGCGTATCGCCCGGCGCAATCTCGCAGATTATCCACGGCACGACGCTTGCCACCAATGCGCTGATCGAACGGCGTGGCGCAAAAACCGCGCTCGTCAGTACCTCAGGATTTCGCGACGTGATCGAGATGCGCACCGAAAGCCGCTTTGAGCAATATGATCTGAACCTCGTCCTGCCCGCACCGCTGTTGCCACGCAACAGGCGGTATGTGGTGACGGAACGGTTGGATGCCGGGGGCAATGTGCTGCTGCCTCTCGACATCGCCGAGGTCGAAGCCCTTGCCGACACATTGAAAGCGGCCGCCTATGAAAGCGTCGCCATCGGTTTGCTGCACGCTTATGTCAACGATACGCATGAACGTCAGATCGCGGAGATTCTCGCTGACCGTCTGCCAGGTGTTATGCTGTCACTCTCTTCTGAGGTGTCGCCGCAGATGCGTGAATACGAGCGTTTCAACACGACGATAGCCAATGCCTATATCAAGCCGATGATGAAAAGCTATCTCAGCCGCCTCGCCCGCAGGCTGGCGGATGAAGGCGCGGATTGTCCGGTTTTTCTGATGCATTCGGGCGGAGGCATCATCGACATCGAAACTGCCGCTGAATTTCCTGTCCGCCTGGTGGAATCCGGGCCTGCAGGAGGGGCGGTTTTCGCCGCCGACATTGCAGCGCGACATGGTCTCGATAAGGTGCTTAGCTTTGACATGGGCGGGACGACGGCCAAGATCTGCCTCATCAAGAACCAGACCCCCAAGACGGCGCGAACCTTCGAAGTTGCACGTTCCTACCGTTTCAAAAAGGGGTCGGGCATGCCGATCTCGATTCCCGTGATCGACATGGTCGAGATCGGTGCGGGCGGCGGGAGCCTTGCGCATGTGGATGCGATGCACCAAATCCGGGTGGGGCCGGAAAGTGCCGGATCGGAACCCGGTCCGGCCTGTTATGGACGCGGCGGGGAGCGCCCCGCAGTGACCGATGCCGATTTGATACTTGGCAAGCTCGATGCGCAGAACTTTGCCGGCGGTACGATCCCACTGCATCCCGATGCGTCGAAAAAGGCCCTGGACGATGTGCTTGGCACGAAGCTGTCGATGTCCACGACCGAGGCAGCTTGGGGGCTTGCGGAAGTCGTTGATGAGAACATGGCGAATGCCGCGCGCGTGCACGCGGTTGAGAATGGCGAAGATCTGAGCGAATACACGATGATCGCATTTGGCGGTGCGGCCCCGCTCCATGCCGGGCGCCTTTGTGAGAAGCTCGGGATCGCACGCTGCCTCGTGCCGCAGGGTGCGGGCGTAGGGTCAGCCATCGGCTTTCTGCGTGCGCCCTTCAGTTTCGAGGCCAATCGCACGGCCTTCATGAAGGTCAGTGGCTTCGATGCCACTGCTGTCACCACGCTTTTTGCCGAACTCGCGGACGAAGCGACGGCTTTCGTGCGCAACTGCGACCCCAGCGCCAAGGTGCTAGCGGAGTACAAGGTTTACATGCGCTACTCGGGGCAGGGATGGGAAATCCCCATTGTGCTGACGCCCGAACAGGCCGCAACACCCGAGGCGGACACCTTTCTGAAGTTGTTTGAACAGGATTACGCGAGGCTCTTCGGCAGGGTCGTTGCCGGTCTTGAGGCCGAAATCACTGTCTGGTCGGTCAATGCTTTTACTCAGCCACAGCCAACAGTTCCGGTAGCCGACATGCCGCCGGGCCGCGACGTCCCGGTGCAGGCTCAAAGATCGCTGTTCGACGCAGCATTGGGCCGCATGACCGATGCGGCAGTAATATCGCGCAGCGATTTCATACCGGGATCCGTCATCCACGGCCCTGCCGTGGTGACTGAGGATGAAACGACCCTGATTTTGCCATCCAGCCGAAGCCTGATCGCGCAACCCGATGGCTGTCTAGATATGCATATCGCAGCGCAGACACAGGACAAAACACGCACGAAAGAGGAAGTGGCCGATGCCTGAAATTGGAAAAGTCGCAAGCCAGGTGATGTGGAACCGCCTGATCTCCATCGTCGAGGAACAGGCGCAGGCTCTGGTGCGCACCTCATTCTCCACCAGCGTACGCGAGGCGGGTGACCTGTCCGCCGGGGTTTATAATGAAGCGGGCGAGATGTTGGCGCAGGCCGTCACCGGAACGCCGGGCCATGTCAATGCAATGGCCGATGCGGTGCCGCATTTCATTCGCAGGATCGGACGTGACAATATCCACGAGGGCGATGTCTACATAACGAACGATCCTTGGGAAGGCACTGGCCATCTTCACGATATCACCGTCGTTACCCCTTCATTCCATAGCGGTCGGCTGATCGGGTTCTTTGCCTGCACCGCGCATATCGTCGATATCGGCGGGCGCGGTTTTGGGGCCGATGGCAATTCGGTCTACGAAGAAGGCCTCTACATCCCGATCATGAAGCTTTTTTCGCGCGGCGACGTGGACGAGACTCTGATCCGCATCGTGCGTGGCAATGTGCGCGAGCCGGATCAGCTTGTTGGAGACATCTATGCGCTGGCGACCTGTAACGAGGTCGGCCATCGCCGCCTCATCTCGATGATCGAAGAGTTTGCTCTGACCGATCTGGCTGGAATTTCAACCTTCATCCTCGATAACTCGCGACGCGCGACGCTTGAGAAGATCGCCGCGCTGCCCAAAGGTGCGGCTGCGGGTCATATGCGGATCGACGGCTTCGACAGTCCAATTGATCTGGCTGTGAGACTTGAAATCACCCATGATCGGATACTGGCCGATTGGAACGGTACATCCGGTGTCGACCGCAAAGGCATCAACGTGCCGCTCGTCTATACCAAGGCTTATACCTGCTACGCGTTGAAATGTGCGATTGCTCCGGAAATACCGAACAACGCTGCATCACTCGCCCCATTCGAGATTGTCGCGCCGGAAAACAGCATCGTGAACGCGCTGCATCCCGCACCGGTCGCACTGCGGCACGTCATTGGGCACATGATCCCTGACACCGTCTATGATGCGCTGGACAAGCTGTTGCCTGATCTCGTGCCAGCCGAAGGTGCCGGGAGCCTTTGCAATTTTCAGGTCTCGCTCCGTCCAGCTTCTGAAGCAGCGCGGAAAAGCGGAGCACGGCGTGCGGAAATTCTCACCTTCAACTCTGGCGGTGCCGGGGCGCGACCTGATTTTGACGGGCTGAACGCGACGGCCTTCCCTTCAGGCGTCATGACGATGCCGGTAGAGGCGACCGAGCAGGTTGGCCCCGTGATCATCTGGCGCAAGGAGCTGAGGCCCGATTCAGGTGGTGCGGGCAAGTATCGTGGAGGTCTGGGCCAGTATATGGAGGTCGGCGCCCGCGAGGGACACGAGTTCGACTTTCAGGCCATGTTCGACCGGGTGAACCACCCTGCGCGAGGACGCGCGGGCGGACAGGACGGCGCGCCGACGACGATCGCGCAGGATGACGGCGCCGCAATGAAGGGTAAAGGCAAACAGTTCGTATCCGAGGGGCACCGGGTCATGCTTGCTCTGCCCGGAGGCGCTGGCTACGGGGCACCCTCGGCGCGCGCGCGCGCATTGGTCCGCAGCGACCTTGCGCTTGGCTACATCACGCCAGTTTCCGCACGGGATCATTATGGCATGTCCGAAGAGGAAATCGCGGATGTGACAGCGCGGGCAGGTTTGGGAGAGACATTCTGAGGGCCGCTATCACTCACGGTGAGATGCCTACCAACTGCTTTCTCGCGGCGAACCGGCAAGGAAGGCCGCAGATCGGGCTTTGGGTCACACTCTGTTCGTCGTTCTCAGCCGAGATTGTCGCAGGGGCTGATTTCGACTGGGTTGTGCTCGATACCGAGCATTCGCCCAGCGAGATCGACACTGTGCTCGGTCAGTTGCAAGCCTTTGCGGGAAGCCGTGCTAGGCTGAAGTCGTCCGGCTCAAGGTCGGTGATATTGACAGCGCCCAAGAGATCATCCGGATCGTCCAGGACAACCCCGCGATTTCCCGCTTGAGCGCTTCTCCGACGCCAGGCAACGATCCGCGTCATCCAAACGTCGCGCATGGCGTCCGAGAAACCTACATCACTGCGGCCTTGCGGCAGTGCAGCACCGGATTTTTTGCGCCGGTCCCACCTCCAACGGGTTTGCAGGCTCCTCGGTCGACCGCTGTCAGCCCCGAAGCGGACCCACAGCCCTTGGTTCGAATTTGCGATAGCTGACCTTCGCCGCGTGGGTCGCGGACTGGTAAGATGCGGACAAGATAGTCGTTCGCCGTTTCACTCTTTGGCTGGAAAATCGCTGAACTCCAATACGTCTTGCCAGCCGCCCAGGCGCGGAAGTATCTTCTGCCTGTTATTGGGGAGCATCTTCTATGCGCATGGCCTTTACCCTGGACGACCTGCCGGTCTTCCCCCATATGCCTCTGCCGGTCGGCGACACGCCGCAGTTTGTTGCCGCCCGGATCATCGACGCCCTTGATCGGAGCGGGGTGTCCGGCCTATTTGCCTTGGCCAATTCCTGGCCGCTCGACGTTGATCCTGAATATGCGCGCATTCTGGATGACTGGATCGCGGCCGGGCACCACATCGGCAACCATACGCATACCCACCCCTTGCTGAACGAGTCATCTGCGGAGGACTTCAATCACGACATATCCGTTGCCGATGACTTGCTTGCACCATGGATCAGCAAGGCCCCGCTTCGCGCCTTTCGACATCCGCTCGAACAATGGGGCAACACGGAAGAAAAGCGGGTCGCCGTGAACGCTCATCTTGACCGGCTGGCCTATCGGAGCGCGGGCGTCACGAGTTGGTTCTACGAATGGGAATGGGACCGTGCTTGGCGACACTTGCTCCAAACCGGACGCACGGAGGATGCCAAGCGTTTGAAGGCCGAGTTCGTTGAGTATGCGGCGGCGCAGGTCGCACATGATGCCGAGACCTGCAGGGCAGTTTTCGGGAATGAGGTGATCGGCATCGGCCTAATCCACCCGGTTGCCTTTTTCACCGAGGTTGCCGATGCGTTCTTCGCTCGGCTGTTCGCCGAAGGTGTCACGTTTGTGCCGCTGTCCGAGGCCCTCGATGATCCGGCCTACCTCCGGTCGGGAACGATCGTCACCGACGCGTTCCAAGTTCATCAGATCAAAATTGCCGCTGCGGATGGCCGTGCCCTGGACGCGGTTCCGCCAACGCACAAGGCACTCATTGAACGGATTTTCGAACTGGGGACACCGCTGCGACCTTCCCGACGCGGGATGCTGGTTCAGAACATGCGCGCCAAGGCAACCTGATCGGCAAAGGCCGGGGTATCTTGTCGCTTCGCAACAACAATAAGCGACTGCGCACTGATTGGCTATTCAATGCCTGAGCCAAGCTATACGCATTGATCTCTCAGTTCGTCTGCTTCGGGGGCTCACTGCGGCCTTGCGGCATTGCAGAACCGGATTTTTTGCGCCGGTCCCACCTCCAACGGGTTTGCAGGCTCCTCGGTCGACCGCTGTTAGCTCCGAAGCGGACCAAGTTAGCTCGCGAGAGGGGGTGGACCGGGAGCGGCCTACCACCTCCCAACAGCACGGCCCGTGCTTGGGGTGGGGTGTGCCGGGTTTGACCGGGTTTGCTGGCCCTGGCACCAACCAACCAGGCAATCCATAGCTAACCTGTAGTGTCAGCCAGCCGCCTCCGCTTTCCAACATCCAAAAGGCAACGCCAGTGTTGGGCGCGGTCGGCCCAACTAGTAGGGGATTAGTAGGGGATGTACGTCAAACGTTCTCTTGCGTCGTCCGACACCGTCCAAGATTAAGACGAGAATTAGTTAAGCAATCATAATGAGTTGCCCGACTTTAAGCGGCTTGATCCGGTCACGTCCAACATATGGACGGCAAAATTCGTAATGATAGGGTCGGGGGTTCGAGTCCCTTCAGCGGCACCATATGACTTTCAGAGGCAGACAGAAACCGTAACGCCTTGAACGGTAAGGTGGTTTCTGCAGTTCGAAGTCCGGTTTCCCGTGATACGATCAAAGGTGCTGCAAAGGCCAGTCGCAACACCGTTCTCTTGAGTTCGTAGGACCCCTTTTCCCAGATCTTCCAAGGGCTTGCGAGAAACTCCATGGAAAGTTCGAACATTTTGTCGAAGTTTCCCTCGGGAATGCTCCGATTGGCCAGTTTCTCCTCCAAAACGGCGGATTCTGAGTGCAACGCTGCGATCCTTGCTTCGTAAGCGCGAGCGGTTTCATCATGTTGAGTTCGAGCAGCCCTGTCGATCAGCGAACTGACTTCAGTTTCGATTTGGCGCAGCCGGGTTTTATGCCGTGCACTTTCTTCCTTCGTGTTGAAACGATAGCGATCCCATGCGTCTCGAAACATCAGTCCGGCAAGTTCGAACGTCTGGGCCGTTGGAGTGAGACCCTTCAAGACATGCTCGAACTCGGTTTCAAGCTTGTCCCGCGCAATTGACTTGCCTCGTTGGCTACAGCCCCTGTGGTGGCAGAGAAAGTAAGGGTATCGCTTTCCAGTACCGCTTTTCGACCAACACGAGGTCAGGCTATAACCACATTCACTACAGGTCAGAAAGCCGCGCAAGACGAATTCACGGTCAATATTCTTGCGCGCTGGCGCGACCTTCTTGCCGTTCAAACGATCCTGATTGATCAGATAATTCTCATAGGCGATCAATGGCTCATGTTGAGCCTTCGTCAGCGGAATACCCCATTCAGATTTCTCCAAATATCCCGCATACACCAGACGGGTCAGCAAGCCCGTGACCCGGTCAAACTTGATCTCTTTTGCGCCCCGAGGGCGAGGGAACTCGGATATATTATCTAAAAAGCGCTTCACCTCTGCTTGGCTCTGAAACCGACCGGATGCAAATCCCTCCAACGCTTCCCGAATGATGGAGGCCTCTGGCTCCTTAGGAATCAGTAGCTTACCGCCGCCCGGAGCCTTGGTATACTGATACCCAACCGGAGCAGAGAAGGTCCAATATCCATTCTTGAGACGCGCAATCGTACGGGTCTTGGACAACTCCGCATTTTTTTCGCGGTCGCGGGAAGCCAACAATGCCCAGAGCATTTCCAAGAAACGGCTTTCAGCATCCACGCCGAACTTTGTTTTAGGGCTGTCAATGGCAGCACCGGCGGTCATGATCTTGTTCCGTAACTCTGTATGCGCACCTACATCACGTGCAAATCGAGAAACGTCATCGACGATGACCATGTATTCGCGAGCATCAACACGGTTGAGGAAGTCCAACAGAAGGTTCATACCGGGACGGTTCGAGCTAGCACCTGAAATCACGTCGGTGAAGACGTCCTCGACCAGCATTTCGCATTGCTCGGCGTAGTCTCGACAGCTCCGCTCTTGACTGGACAGACCCGCGCCATCCATCGTTTGCTTGATCGATGAGACGCGGCAATAGATGACGCACTTGGTCCGCTTCTGCGTCAGTTGCTTGTCAAACATGTGCAGTTCCTCCGATGTCGGGGGTGTCGTTGCTGCAACGAGACCGAGGCGAAGGAAGGCTGATGATCTCCGCGCCGCCCGCCTGCACGGGATGAACTCCATAGCCAAGGTCGACAAAGGCGACGATCACGGTCCAGAGCGCCTTCAAAAATTCCGCTTTATGCTCTTTGGAAATTTCGCTGCTGTCGAGGAGGCTTTGATAACGTTCAACGTCGACCTCCAACTGCTTCCGGTTCAAGTAGTGACGGTTTCTTGCTTCGACGAAGTCGATGACTTCGGCATGGTTCAATTCGTGCTTCATGTTCGAACTCTCCTTATTTATTGGCTTCCGGTGGTCCGAAAAACGGACGCGATAACAGAAGCTTACCGGCGGAAAGAGGCCTTTGTGAAGGTAAGAGTAAATGACATTCAACGTCGCCACGACGCCTCAAAAGCCAAAAATCTTTTGTCACATTTACTGCCCCGGCGACCTTAGCTGGTTGGTGGTAAATCTGAGCATTTTGGGTTTTGTCACATCTGCAAAAGCCTCAATTCAGCTTCTGGTTCGCCACCAAACGCCGAATGTCATGCAAAGTGACACGAATCAGTAAGCAAGAGTGACGATTTTGGTGCTTTCAATGCGGTCTCTGCCATCTGGTTGGGTCTGGTAACGTTCGTGGCTTCCCGATAACTTTCGAGCAACCATAGCGGGATAGGCGTGAAGCGACGTGGAAATTCTTGAACTAAACGAACCAGAGAAAATAGCACTGCTCTTGGAGCGCTACATTCAGTCCGCTCATCTTAGTTTTCTTTTTGGCTCTGGAGCATCGATACCAGCGATCCAACTTGCTGGCACTGTGGAACAGGAAATCGATCAGCACCTGACGGCCTCAGAACATGATGAGGCGAACAAAAAAGCTTTGACGTTTATCGAAGAACTGGAATACCAGCATGGGTTTCTTCCCGCTGGGTATACAGAGGGCGACGATACTGATTTTACGCTCCAGAATTACCTCCGTTTCTTAAGTTCTGTCGACCGTATTCTTTTTGAGCGCAAAAACATCCTTTTGCCCCGTCAAGCCAACGTTTTCACGACGAACTACGACGAATTTTTTGAGGTTGCGGCATCGCTTCTTCCTTCATTGGTTCTAAACGACGGCTTCAATCGACGCATAGGTAACTCAGGCTTCGAGTATGCACCGGAGTTGTTTTTCGACCGAGTTTACAGGTCTGGTACCGTGTATCAGCATCAATCCGAAATACCGTCAGTGAACTTAGTCAAAGTTCATGGATCGATCTCGTGGAAGCGTCAGGCCGACGAGAAGATAATTCTTGGGGAACCAGAAAAATTTCAACTCACGGCGGTCCAGAAAGACAACCCACAAGAAGTCAGGGAAGCGCTTGCAAAGCGAGCTGTGATCTTACCCAACATGCGGAAATTTGAGTCCACACTATTGGATCGAGTATATTTTGACCTTTTACGTCTGTACACGAACGCAATGGAGATGGAAAACGCCTTACTCTTCGTATTCGGTTTCTCATTTGCCGACGAGCATATCTTAGACATCACTCGACGAGCACTGCGCAACCCCACCGCAAAGGTTGTGATATTCGCCTTTAGTCAGAACGGCGCTGCCGACTTTGAGGCAAAATTCTCAGCCCACCGTAATGTCCTAATAATCAAACCAACGGACGGTCAGCATATTGGCTTTCCAGAGCTGAACTCGCTTTTCGATATGATAGGTGTTATCCCTGAGGCACTCCATGACTGATGCCCGCCTTCAGCAGGAAGCTGTACTCAGGGTTGGCGAGGTGACAGAGGTCACAGGCCGCAAAATCTCAGTAACAGTGGACAAGGATAAGAACCTATCAGAACTGTTCTTTGACGGCGACTTGATCCGCAACGTCGCAGTGGGCAGCTATATCGACATTAGAAAGGGTTTTTTCAGCCTCATAGGAAAGGTTGATGGTGAATACGCTCGCCCCGACACGACCTATCTGGCTGAAGCCAGCAAGGTGCCCAATTCAAAGAGGTCACTGTCCATTACTCTTGTTGGCTATGTGGACCGTTCCGGGACGTTCTATGGGGGCACCAAAGAGCTACCCTTGGTCGGCAACGAAGCCTACTTGCTCACCAGTGCGAAAGTACACCAAATCCATAACCTTGTCTCGAAAGATGCGATACCTCTGAATGTTGCGGTTTCGGATTACGAGGGATTTGAGATCAGCCTTCCAGTCGACGGCTTGATGAATAGTCACATCGCGATTTTTGGCAACACAGGTAGCGGCAAATCGAACACGGTTGCTTTGTTGTACCAGAGCTATATCGAAGCTATGCGGAAAAGAAATCAAGCCTTGTTCGATCAGCGTGTGCGAATATTGTTCTTCGATTTCAATGGGGAGTATTCTAGAGAGAATTGTCTTACCCCGGATAAGACGGTTTACAATCTATCCACCAGACATGATGAAGGTGACAAGGTTCCGTTATCCGAAGCAGGGTTTCTAGACTTTGAAACTCTAGCCATACTTTCGGATGCGACCGAAAAAACTCAACGTCCTTTTATACGAAGAGCCCTAAACTTAGCCAATAGAATTGGACAGGGTGAAGATAGCCGGGGCCATCTACAAAACATGCTGCGTATGCAGATCACTCAAATCTTGCAAATGGCGGATAAGGAGCGCGCATTTCTGCTGATTGATTACATGCGCCAAATCCTACCTGAGCGCGAGGAAGAAGGGGTCGATGTGCCTCTTGAAAGCGATCTAGTATGGCACAATGTGACGGCTCAGTTTATTGGGGCTGGGGTATACCTGACGAGTAATCCGAACGCGATACCAAATACAGAGATCTATCAACGTGTAGAAGGCTATGATTTTGCGCACGACATAATTATCGATTTCATATCAATTTGCTACGTGCAACTGATTTGGGATGTGCTCAATAACCGCGCTCAAAACGAGCACATTGCTCCGGCGATCAACAAGTTAAAGAGCAAACAGAACGACATTCGAAAGGTCTTTGACCCACAGAACACAGGTGATGTTTTCGCCAGCAATGTTGTTGTCATGAACTTACACGACGTGAATATTGAGATGAAGAAAACGCTTCCTCTTTTGATTTCAAAGCGTGTCTATCAGGAACAGAAAGATCGCGCCGACACGGAAACAGCGTTGAGCATCGTTATTGATGAGGCTCACAACATTCTGTCATACGAGTCATCCCGAGAAGCAGAAAGCTGGAAGGACTACAGGTTAGAAACCTTCGAAGAGATCATCAAAGAAGGCAGAAAGTTTGGGGTATTCGTAACTGTCTCAAGTCAGCGCCCAAGTGACATATCTCAAACGATCACCTCCCAAGCCCACAACTACTTCATTCACCGGCTAATAAATCACCGTGATCTACAATCTATTGCTACAGCCGTATCCTACATCGACAAGATCACGGAGGAGTCGATACCTACTTTGCGGTGTTTGTCAAAGCAGTTGTCCGCCGATTTCATGCGGCGTCTCTGATTTCAGGGGTGCCGATTTCGGTTTCGGGGTTGAGCCAAACGGGTCCGGCGGGTTGCCAGTTGCGGGTTTTGCCTGACCAGCGTTCCGGGTTTT